>JANPHI010000073.1:0-5230 GCA_031424355.1 Betaproteobacteria bacterium | reverse complement strand
TCTGCTACGCGATGAAGGCCAACTCCAGCCTGGCCGTGCTGCAGACCTTCGCACAGGCTGGCTGCGGTTTCGACATCGTCTCGGGTGGCGAATTGGCGCGCGTGCTGGCGGCCGGCGGCGATGCCCGCAAGGTCGTGTTTTCAGGCGTCGGCAAAAGCCGCGCCGAAATGCGGCAGGCCCTGCAGGCCGGCGTGCGCTGCTTCAACGTCGAAAGCGCCAGCGAGCTCGACACGCTGAACGCCGAAGCGCTGGCGCTGGACCGCGTCGCCCCCGTCAGCCTGCGCGTCAACCCCGATGTGGACCCGGGCACCCACCCCTACATCTCGACGGGCTTGAAGGGCAGCAAGTTCGGCATTGCCCATGCCGAAGCGCTGGCGGCCTACCGCCACGCGGCGTCCTTGCCCGGCTTGCGCGTGGTGGGCATCGACTGCCACATCGGTTCGCAGATCACCCAGATCGCGCCCTACATCGACGCGCTGGACCGCCTGCTGGACCTGGTTGAAGCCGTCGAGGCGGCGGGCATCCCCATCCACCACGTCGATGTCGGCGGCGGCCTGGGCATCACCTACACCGACGAGCAGCCGCCCGATGCCGGCGTGCTGGTCGACGCCTTGCTGCAGCGCCTGGACGCGCGCGGCCACGGCCACCGCGAGGTGCTCTTCGAACCCGGCCGTTCGCTGGTTGGCAATGCCGGCGTGCTGCTCACCGAAGTGATGGTCTTGAAGCCCGGCCCGGTGAAGAATTTCTGCATCGTCGATGCGGCGATGAACGACATCGTGCGCCCGGCCATGTACCAGGCCTGGATGGGCATCGAGCCCTGCGCGCAGCGCGCGGGCCCGGCGCTCACCTGGGACGTGGTCGGCCCGGTGTGTGAATCGGGCGACTGGCTGGGGCGCGACCGCGCGTTGGCGGTGCAGCCTGGTGACGTGCTGGCCGTGCTGTCGGCCGGTGCTTACGGCATGACCATGTCCAGCAACTACAACACCCGGCCGCGCGCCGCCGAGGTCATGCTGGACGGCGCGCAGGTGCACCTCATCCGCGAACGCGAAGACGTGAACGCGCTGTTCGCCAACGAACGATTGATCGCCCCATGACCGACCGCAAACCCATCACGTTGCACCGCTTGCGCGCCCTGCACGCCGCCGGTGAGAAGCTGGTCATGCTGACCTGCTACGACGCCACCTTCGCCAAGCTGGAAGATGCCGCCGGCATCGACATGCTGCTCGTCGGCGATTCGCTGGGCATGGTGCTGCAGGGGCGTGATTCCACGCTGCCGGTGACGCTGGAAGAGATCGCGTATCACACGGCCTGCGTGGTGCGCGGCAACCGCACGGCCTGGGTGATTGCCGACCTGCCGTTCGGCAGCTACCAGTCCAGCGTGGCGCAAGCCATCGACAGTGCATCCCGGTTGATGCAGGCCGGCGCCCACATGGTCAAGCTGGAAGGCGGTGGCTGGACCGTGCCAGTGGTGGCGGCTTTGGTCGAGCGCGGCATTCCCGTCTGCGCGCACCTGGGCCTGACGCCGCAGTCGGTGCATGCGCTGGGCGGTTTTCGCGTGCAGGGCCGCGAGGTCGCCGTGGCAGAACGCCTGAAGCGCGACGCGCTGGAACTGGAACAGGCGGGCGCGGCGATGCTGGTGCTGGAACTGGTGCCCACGGCCGTGGCCACCGAGGTGCAGGCGGCCATGCACACCCCCGTCATCGGCATCGGCGCCGGCCCCGGCACCGCCGGACAGGTGCTGGTGCTGCACGACATGCTGGGCCTGAACACCGGCCCGGTGCCACGCTTCGTGCGCAACTTCATGGCCGACGGGGGCTCGGTCTCGGCAGCCCTGCAGTGTTACGCCGCCGCCGTGCGCGACGGCAGCTTCCCCGATCCGGCCGTCCACGGCTACGCCTGAGCATGCAGATCGTTCGTTCGGTGGCCGACCTGCGCGCGGCCTTGCGTGGCGGGGCGGCGCCGGCCTTCGTGCCGACGATGGGCAACTTGCACGCCGGCCATCTGGCCCTGATCACCCAGGCGCGGGCGGCTGCGCCGGCCGGCCACCCGGTGGTGGCGAGCATCTTCGTCAACCGCCTGCAGTTCGCGCCCCACGAAGACTTCGACGCCTACCCGCGCACCTTCGAACGCGATGCCGAACTGTTGCAGGCGCAAGGCTGCGACATCCTGTTCGCGCCGCGCGAGAGCGACCTCTACCCCGAGCCGCAGGATGTGAAGGTGCACCCGCCGGCCGCACTGGCCGATGTGCTCGAAGGCGCCTTCCGCCCGGGCTTCTTCGTCGGCGTCTGCACTGTCGTCGCCAAGCTCTTCAACGTCGTGCAGCCGCAGTGGGCGGTGTTCGGCAAGAAGGACTACCAGCAGCTGATGGTCATCCGCCACATGGTGCGGCAGATGGGTTTGCCGGTGGATGTGAGGGCCGGCGAAACCTGCCGCGCCGACGACGGCCTGGCGCTGTCGTCGCGCAACGGCTATCTGTCGGCCGAAGAGCGTGCCGAGGCGCCGGTGCTGGCGCAGACGCTGCGCGAAGTGGCGGCTGAAGTGGCCGCTGAAGTGCGGTCTGGCCCCTTCGACGGCCCGGCCCTGGAGCGGGCTGCGATGGATCGCCTGACCGCGCGCGGCTGGGTACCGGACTATGTCGCCCTGCGCCAGCAAGACCGCCTCGCGCTGCCCGATGCCAACGTGGCCACGCGGCCGCCGCTGGTGGTGCTGGCTGCCGCCAGGCTGGGCCGCACGCGCTTGATCGACAACCTGGAAATCCCCGCCGCTTGATCGGCGCCTGACGGCTGCGCAATCGCCGCGCAGCCGCTGCCGGGTCACCGCCCAGCCCGCGCGGGCTGGGCTGGTCCAGCGTGGCTAGATCCGCCCTTCCTGCGCTGCGTGGCAGGCCACCTGCACACCCTTGAAACGGAGCAGCGCCGGCCGCTCGGCCGCGCAGCGGGCGTTGGCATGCGGGCAGCGCGGGTGGAAGGCGCAGCCGGTGGGCGGGTTCAGCGGGTTGGGCACTTCGCCCTGCACCGGCGTGCGTGCACGGCCGCTCATGTGGATGTCGGGTATCGCGTCCAGCAGCATGCGCGTGTAGGGGTGCAGCGGCTGGCTGAACAGCAGGGCCTTGTCGGCCACCTCGACCAGGCGGCCTAGGTACATCACGCCCACCTGGTCGGCCACGTGGCGCACCACGGCCAGGTTGTGGCTGATGAACAAATAGGTCAGCCCGCGTTCGCGCTGCAGGTCTTTCATGATGTTCAGCACCTGGGCCTGCACCGACACGTCCAGCGCCGAGGTGGGTTCATCGCAGACCAGGAATTCCGGCTGCGTGGCCAGGGCCCGCGCGATGCTGATGCGCTGGCGCTGGCCGCCGCTGAACTGGTGCGGGAACTTGTCGCAGTCGGCGGTGGCCAGGCCGACCTGCAGCAGCAGTTCGCCGACACGCTGGCGCAGGGCTTCGGCGCCCGGGACCAGGCCGTGTTCGCGCAGCGGTTCGCCGATGATGTCCAGCACCTTCCAGCGCGGGTTCAGGCTGGCGTAGGGGTCCTGGAAGATCATCTGCATGCGCCGGCGCAGCGTGCGCAGGTCGCCGGCCTTGCGCGCCGCGTCCGTAGCCTGGCCGTCGAAGCGCACGTCGCCGCGCGTCGGTTCGTACAGGCCCACCAGCAAGCGCGCCACCGTGCTTTTGCCGCAGCCCGATTCACCGACCAGGGCCAGCGTCTTGCCCCTCTCGATGCTGAAACTCACGCCGTCCACCGCGTGCACGAACTGGCGCGGTTTGCGTTCGACGACGCGGTTCAGCCAGGGCGCCGAGACATCGAAGGTCTTGGCCAGGTCGCGCACTTCCACCAGCGGCGTCGTCATGCCGGCACCTTGGCATCAGCGACCAGCCAGCAGGCCGCCTGCGTGGCGCCGGCATCGCGCAACTCGGGCCTGTCTTGACGGCAGCGGTCCATCGCCTGCGGGCAGCGTGAGTTGAAGGCGCAGCCGGTCGGGATGGCGTTCAGGCGCGGCATGGAACCGTCAATTTGCAGCAAGCGTTCGCGGTCGTCGTCCATCGCCGGGATCGAGCCCATCAAGCCGGCCGTGTAGGGGTGGCTGGGGCGGTGGATGACATCGGCCACCGGCCCGATTTCGACCACCCGGCCGGCATACAGCACGGCCACGCGGTCGCAGGTTTCGGCGATCACGCCCATGTCGTGGGTGACCAGCATCACCGCCGCGCCGTGGTCTTTGCACAGGCGTTTCAGCAGCGTAATGATCTGCGCCTGGATGGACACGTCCAGCGCCGTGGTCGGCTCGTCGGCGACGATCAACTTCGGTTCGGCGGCCAGCGCCAAGGCGATGACCACCCGCTGCCGCATGCCGCCGCTGAACTGGTGCGGGTACTGGTCGATGCGCTGCTCGGCGGCCGGGATGCCGGTTTCCTGCAGCAGCCGGATGGCGCGCTGGCGGGCTTCGGCCGCGCTGACGGGCAAGTGGGTGAGGATGGTTTCGGTGAGCTGCTGGCCGATGGTGTACAGCGGGTTCAGCGAGGTCAGCGGATCCTGGAAAATCGCGCCGATCTGCCGGCCGCGGATCTGGCGCATGGCCTCGTAGGGCAGCTTGTCGATGCGCTGGCCGTCGAGCCATATCTCGCCGCCGGCGATGCGGCCTGGCGGTTCCAGCAGGCCAATGATGGCCGCGCCGGTCAGCGATTTGCCGGCGCCCGATTCGCCCACCACGCCGAGAATTTCACCCGGCGCGATGTCCAGGTTGATGTCGTCCAGCGCCAGCAGCGTGCCGCGCCGCGTCGGGAATTCGACGCGCAGGTGGCGGACTTCGAGCAAAGGCTTGCGTTCGCTCATCGCAGTCTCGGGTTCAGCGCATCGCGCAGCCAGTCGCCCAACAGGTTCACACTGAGTGCGATCAACACCAGCATGGCGCCCGGGAAGATGGTGATCCACCACTCGCCCGAGAACAGGAAATCGTTGCCGACGCGGATCAAGGTGCCCAGCGACGGCGAGGTCGGCGGCACGCCCACGCCCAGGAAGGACAGCGTGGCTTCGGTGATGATGGCCGCCGCCACCTGGATGGTGGCCAGCACCAGCACCGGCCCCATCACATTGGGCAGCACGTGCTTGAACATGATGCGCAACGGCGCCACGCCAATGACGCGTGCGGCCTGCACGTATTCCTTGTTGCGCTCGACCAGCGTGCTGCCACGCACCGTGCGCGCGTACTGCACCCAGCCGGTCAGCGAGAT
>JANPHI010000072.1:0-70932 GCA_031424355.1 Betaproteobacteria bacterium | reverse complement strand
CGGCTACACGGTGGCGCGCATCGAAGACAAGCTGGGCCAGCACGCCAGCGACACGGCGCAAATCCTGTTCGACAACTGCCGCATTCCGGCCGCCAATTTGTTGGGTGCAGAAGGCCAGGGTTTGAAGATCGCGCTCAGCGGTCTGGAAGGCGGACGCATCGGCATTGCCAGCCAGGCCGTGGGCATGGCGCGCGCGGCTTTCGAAGCGGCGCTGGCCTACAGCAAAGACCGAAGCAGCTTCGGCCAGCCCATCTTCCAGCACCAGGCCGTGCAGTTCAAACTGGCCGACATGGCCACGCAGGTGGCAGTGGCGCGGCAGATGATCCACCACGCCGCCGCGCTGAAAGACGCCGGCCGGCCGTGCCTGAAAGAGGCCGCGATGGCCAAGCTCTTCGCCAGCGAAATGGCCGAACGCGTGTGCAGCGCGGCCATCCAGGTTTTCGGCGGCTACGGCTACGTCAGCGACTTCCCGGTGGAACGCATCTACCGCGACGTGCGCGTCTGCCAGATCTACGAAGGCACGAGCGAGGTGCAGAAGATCCTGATCGGCCGCGCGCTGGCGCAGTCGCGCAGTTAGTCGCGCAGGTCAGCACGCAGGTCCGCGCGAGGGCCGCGCGCGCTCAGCGCCGGCGTTTGCTGCCGCCGCCGGCGCTGTCGAAAGGCGTGCTGGTGGAATCGCGCACCACCAGTTCGTGCGGCAGCACGCGGTGCAAGGTGGCGGCGGGCGCGGTTTCGGCGTCGCTGCGGCGGGCGGCGGTGATCATCTCGACGGCGGCGCGGGCCATCTCGCCCTTGGGTTGCCGCACCGTGGTCAGCGGCGGCCAGACCAGGCTGGACGCCGGTGAATCGTCGAAGCCGGCTATCGACAGGTCGGCCGGCACGCTCAAGCCCAGCCGCTGCGCCGTGGCCAGCACGCCCAGCGCCATGTCGTCGTTGCTGGCGAAAACCGCGCTGGGCCGCGCGCTGCGGCTCAGCAAATGGTGGGCGGCTTCAACGCCCGACGAGAAGATGAAATCGCCCTGGTGGACGAGTTCGTCGTGCACCGCGATCTGGTGCGTTTTCATGGCCCGCAGATAGCCTTTGTAGCGCAGCTTGGAAGCCGCCTGGTCGGGCGGCCCCTTGATGAAGGCGATGCGCGTGTGGCCCAGGCTGATCAGCAGGTTGGTGACTTCTTCGGCGGCGCGCGCGTCGTCCATGCGCACGCTGGGCGTGCCTTCGATATCGCGTGCCGGCGATACCAGCACACAGGGCGTGCCGCTGTCGCGCAGCGCCTTCAGCACCTGCGGGTTGTCGCACAGCGGCGGCGTCAGGATCATGCCGTCGGGGCGCAGCGCCGACACCATGCGGTCGATCTGCTGTTCGATGTCGGGCGCGTCGTTGTGCAGCGATTCGACGACGAGGTGGTAGCCCGCTTCGCGGCAGCGCAGCGTGGCGCCTTGCTGCACGCCGGCCACGAAGGCGGCGCTGGGGTCGTAGTACAGCAGGCCGATCAAAAAAGAGCGCGCGCCGGCCAGGCTGCGGGCCGACTGTTGCGGCCGGTACTTCAGTTCGGCCATCACGCGCAGCACGTGGGCGCGCGTGTCGGGGCGCACACCAGCCTCGGCATTCATCACCCGCGACACCGTCTTGATCGACACCCCCGCCTCGCGCGCCACGTCGATGATGGTGGACGGGCCGCTGCTGCGGGCTTGCGCGGATTTGGTCATGGTCGCCGGGGTGTGGTCACGGGGCCGATTCTGCGGGTTGAACCGTCGCGCGCGGCCCGGCGTCGGCCCGTTCGCACAAAGCCTGCACCAGCGCGCGGTGCGTGGGCAGGTCGGCCAGCGCGCGCTCGGCCACCTGCTGCAGCGTGGCGAATTCGCGCTGCGCTTCGGCGTAACGCGGCCAGGCGGCGCGCTGTGCCGACAGGTCGGTGGCGTGCTCCATGCCGTACAGCACGTACTGCCAGCTGGAAGGCGGGTACATCTCGGTGTCGGTGTCGAAGTCCAGCCGGTGTGGCGGGCGGCAGCGCCACATGGCCAGGCGTTCGCGCAGGCGGTCAGACAGGCTGGCCGGGGCTGTGTTGTCGCGCCAGAAAGCCGAATCTTTGCGCTGCGTCAGCGCGTAATGCAGCTTCACGAAATCGACCACCCGTTCGTAGCGCTGGCGCATGAAGCCGTTGAAGCGCTTGGCCACCGGGGCCATGTCGCCGTCGAAGGGGAACAGGTGGGCGACCAGGTAGGCGGCCGTTTCGACCAGGCCCACGCCCGAGGCTTCCAGCGGTTCGACGAAGCCGCTGGACAAGCCCACCGCCACGCAGTTTTTGACCCACTGCTGTTCGCGATAACCCACTTCCAGCTTCAGCGCGCGGGCTTGCAGGTTGGCAGCGGCGGGGCCGATGTGGGCGCGCAGGACTTCTTCGGCGCGGGCGTCGGTGGTGTGGCCGCTGGAATAGACATAGCCCACGCCGCGCCGCTGCTGCAGGCCGATGTCCCAGGTCCAGCCGGCCTCGTGCGCGGTGGCGATGGTGTAGGACGCAATAGGGCCGCCGGGCTGCTCGTCGGGCACTTGCATCGCCAGCGCGCGGTCCACGAACAGGCTGTCGGCCGCGCTGCGCAAAGGTGAGCCCAAGGTCGCGCCGATCAGCGTGGCGCGAAAGCCGGTGCAGTCGATGTAGAGGTCGGCCGTCAGCGCGCCGTGCTCGCGCGTCACCACGCTGGCGATGGCGCCGTCCTCGCCCAGTTGCACGTGCTCCACGGTGGCGATCACGTGTGCCACGCCCAGGCTGCGGCCCTGTGCGGCCAGCAGCGTGGCCAGCCGTCCGGCGTCGAAGTGGTAGGCGTAATTCATCGGCCCGGTGAAGTCGGCATCGCCGGCGCGCTTGGGTGCGCGCTGGGCGTCGGCCACGCGCTTTTGCATGGTCGTGGCGGCGGCAAATGCGGCACCGGGGCCAGCCGCGCCCAGCAGCCAGTAGGGCAGCAGTTCAGGGCCGCCGGGCCGTTGGCTGGGTTGGTTGAAAGGGTGGAAGTAATGGTCGTGGTCGGGTGCGCCTGATGGACCCCGCGCACCCGGAGCCCGCACCCAATCGTTGAAGCGGATGCCCTGCTTGAAGGTGGCCTGGCATTCGCGCACGAAGCGCGCTTCGCTGATGCCGATGGCCGACAGCGTGCCGCGCAGCGAGGGGAAGCTGCCCTCGCCGACGCCGATGATGGGGATGTCGCTGGACTCGACCAGCGTCACGCGCACGCTGCCCGGCGCGCCGCAGCCCAGCGCCTTGGCCAGGTAGGCGGCCGTCAACCAGCCGGCGGTGCCGCCACCGACGATCAGAACCTGTCGAACGGGCTTCATGGCAGGGCTTTGCTGTTCATGCTGAATGCTGACCAAGGTGCGACCCGGTTCTTATTGGTGATTACGATAACGTTGTCATTTTGCCGTTGACAACGTTGTCTTCGCTGGCCACCATCCGCTCCGTCAGCGCCGGCACGGGCCGCCTGAGCCTGCTGCCCAACAACATTCCAAGGAGACAACATGACCCCATGCCCATCGCCGCTTCGCCGTTTGAACGGCTCCCCGATCCGGCTGGCCGTGCTGGCGCTGCTGGCGGGTGCCGGTGCGTCGCAGACGCAGGCCCAGACCGCCGTCCTTGCGGCGTCACCACCGGCATCGGCCGCGTCGGCGGCTGCCGCCGCCACTTCAACGACGATCCAGGAAGTGACCGTCACCGCCACCAAGCGCCGCACGCCGCTGCAGAAAACGCCGGTGGCCGTCACCGCCATCAGCGCGGCCACGCTCGCCGACGCGCACATGAGCACCATCCTCGACATGGTGCACCTGGTGCCCGGCCTGGAAGCCACGGCGCAGGGCGACCACGGCGTCACCACGATGACGCTGCGCGGCATCGGCAACGACACCGCCAAGACCGAATACGCCGACCCGGAAGTGGCGCTCTTCGTCAACGGCGTCTACACCGCGCGGCCCGAAGGCGCGGCCTCGCTGATGTTCGACATGGAAGGCGTGGAAGTGCTGCGCGGCCCGCAGGGCACGCTGTGGGGCCGCAATTCCACCGTGGGCGCGGTGAACTTCCAGACTGCGCGGGCCAGCCTCAGCGGGCAGTCGGGCAACGTTGAAATGGGCATGGGCGACTTCGGCCGCCTGGGCATGCGCGGCCACTTCAACGTGCCGCTGAGCGAGGAATTCGCCATCCGTTTCGCCTTCGCCCACGAAGAGCATGACGGCTATGTGAACTACCAGAACCCGACCCGCTACACCGTGGCCCAGCAGCAGGCTGCCTGGCTGGCCGCCGACCCGGCCAACACCCTGGCCCAGTGGCGCCCCATCAACTACAACCTCTTCGTGCAGGGCGGCCCCAAGTACAACGCCCAGAACCAGACCGGCGTGCGCGTCAGCGCGCTGTGGCGGCCGATGAAGAACCTCAGCTGGGACCTGTCCTACGAGCGCTTCCAGGACCGCGGCACCCCTTCGATGAACCTGAACCAGGTGCCGCGCGCGGGGCAGGATTTCTGGTCGGCCTTGATCGACACCGCGCCCTATCTGCACCGCGATTCCGACAACATCCGCAGTCGGATTGAATACGACCTGAGCAGCGACATGCGCCTGAGCTACGTGGCCGGCTGGTCCAAATTTAGTGGCGCGTCCGACTTCGACCAGGACGGCGGCCAGCGCGGCGCGCCGACCAGCTTCGCCACCGGCGGCGCGGGCTTCCAGCAAGACCGCACCAACTGGTCGAAGTACAGCAGCTACAGCCACGAACTGCAGTTGCAGTCCACCGGCAAGAAAGATGTCGATTGGATCCTGGGCGCCTATTACGGCGCTGAAGACAACGGCATCCGCTTCGACATCCCCATCTTCAACGGCACGCAGGAAGGCACGCTGGGCTGGCAAGGCAGCTTCGTGCAGCCCAAGGAAACGGTGTCCACCGGCGCGCTCTTCGGCCAGGCCACCTTCAACGCCACCGACAGCCTGCACCTCACCGGCGGCGCGCGCTACACGCACGACGTGCGCAAGAACATCGGCGGCCGTGGCCACGGCTGGGGCTATGGCGACCCGGCGGTGACCGGCTTTGCGGCGGTGCCGGTGGACCCGGGTTGCGACACCGGCGGCGTCAACCTGAAGGGCGGCTGCGGCTTCGGCGAAGGCGATGTCAACGACGCGCACTACAGCGGCAGCAAGGCCACCTGGCTGGCGCGGCTGAGCTACGACGTGGACAAGAACACCATGGTCTACGGCAGCGTGGCCACCGGCTACAAGTCGGGCGGTAACCAGGACAAGGGCGGCCACTACAAGCCCGAAAGCCTGACCAGTTTTGAAGTCGGCTCGAAGATGACGTTGCTGGGCGGCAGCATGACCTTCAACACCGCCGTCTACCACCTCGACTTCAAGGACTTCCAGTTCGGCGCACCGGCCATCGACCCGAGTGGCGCGCGCTTCTTCGGCTTCGCCAACGCCAAGGGCGCCAAGGTCAGCGGCCTGGAATTCGAAGTCGCGGCCAAGCTGTCGGCCAACGACCGTTTGCACCTGTCGGGCGCTTTCACGCAGAGCAAGCTGGAAGAGCTGGTCGGCTTCAGCAACGACTACGCGCTGCCGGTCTGCAAGGACGCACGCGCACTGAACGTGCCGGGCGACCCGAGCAAAGGCTACGTCAGCAACAACTGCCTGGACGTGACCGGCAACCAGATGCCGCACGCCCCGCGTTTCAGCGGCACCTTGCTGTACGAGCACAGCCTGCCGCTGGGCACCGGCAACCTGACCCCGCGCATCAGCATCCACTACCAGACGGCCAGCTATTTGTCGGTCTTCAACCTGGGTGCCGGTGACCGTCAAGACGCCTACGCCCGCGTGGACGTTGGTGCCCGCTACAACGCCAAGAGCTGGTACGTGGACGGCTTCGTGCGCAACGTCAGCGACGGCAAGGTGAAGACCAGCGCCGGTGGTGGCACCAACGGTGTGTTCACGGCGCAGTACAAGCCGCCGCGCACCATCGGCTTCAACGTCGGCTCGGACTTCTGACGCGGCAGCAGCAGCAAGGGGGTCGTCATACTTTGACGGCCCCCTGACCCCCCGCCCGCCACCCGAGATTCCGCCGTGTTCAAAACCTTGCCGCGTTCCGCTTTCGCTTTCGCTCTCGCCTTGGTCATGGGCCTTGCAGCCGGGTGCGCACACGCCCAGCGCGTGACCGTCACCGTGGCCACCTTCCCCGACCTGGACCGCGCCGCCAAGGCCGCCGCACCGCGCTGGCAGAAACTGCACCCCGAAGTCGAGATCAAGATCGTCTCGCTGCAATACGCCGACCACCACACGGCGATGACCACGGCCATGGCCACGGCGTCGGGCCTGCCCGACGTGATGGCGCTGGACTTCCGCTACATCGGCAAGTTCGCCGAAGCCGGTGCGCTGGACGACTTGCTGAAGCCGCCCTACAACGCCGGCCCGCTGCGCGACAAGCTGGTGCGCTACACGGTGCCGCAGTCCACCAACAGCAAGGGCGAATGGGTGGCGGTGCCCACCGACATCGGCCCGGGCACGCTGCTCTACCGCAAGGATTTGATGGACAAGGCTGGCATCAGCGAAGCCGACCTGACGAAGGACTGGGCCAGCTACATCGAAGCCGGCAAGCAGCTGAAAGCCAAGACCGGCGCCTACCTGATGGCCGATGCCGGCGACCTGCGCGACATCGTGCTGCGCAGCAGTTTGAAAGACGGCGAAGGCCTGTACTTCGACAAGGCCGGCAAGGTGCTGGTGGACAGCCCGCGCTTTGTGCGCGCCTTCGAGCTGGGCCTGGCCGCGCGGCGGGCCGGCATCGACGCCAAGGTGGTGGCCTGGACCAACGAGTGGTCGGCCGGCTTCAAGCAGAACCGCATCGCGTCGCAAATGATGGGCGCCTGGCTGGCCGGCCATTTGAAGAACTGGCTGGCCCCCGACACCACCGGCCTGTGGCGCGCGGCGCCCTTGCCGGGTGGCGGCTATGCCAGTTACGGCGGTAGTTTTTACGCGATACCCAAGGCGGCCGCGCACAAGGCACAGGCTTGGGCCTTCATCCAATTCCTGACGCTCGACGAGGCCACGCAACTCGATTCGCTGCGCGTGCTGGACAGCTTCCCGGCCCTGGCCAGTGCCCACGCCGCGCCGATGATGGACGAGCCGCTGCCCTTTCTGGGCGGCCAGAAAGCGCGCCTGCTGTGGCGTGACATTGCCGCCAAGGTGCCCGCCGTGCCGGTGAACAAACACGACGCGTTGGCCACCGATGTCATCCGCGACGAATTCGAAAACGTCGTGAGTAAAGGCAAGGCCATACCGGTTGCGCTGGCCGACGCGAAAGCGCTGATTGAACGCCGAACTCGCCGCTGAAGCCGTGGTCGCGCCACCGGCTTTGAATGCACCGGCACCCGCGCGACGGCGCTGGCCCATGCGCCTTCGCGGGCGTGACCTGGCGCCTTATCTCTTCCTGCTGCCCTTCTTCGTCTTGTTCGCGGTGTTCAGCGTTTTCCCGCTGGGTTTTTCCATCTGGTTGTCGCTGCACCAGTGGGAACCGGCGGCGGGCCTGTCGGCCATGCGCTGGGTGGGACTGGACAACTACGGCTACGCGCTCACCGATCCATGGTTCCAGCGTTCGCTGTGGAACACGCTGTGGTTTGCCCTTGTCTCGGGCGTGCCGCAACACCTGGTGGCTTTGCCGCTGGCCTGGTTCATCCACCGCCGGCTGAAGCGCGCGCGCGACTGGGTGGTCGGCGCTTATTTCATCCCCTACATCACCAGCAGCGTGGCCATTGCGCTGATCTTCGCCACGCTGTATTCGAAAGACTACGGCGTCATCAACGCGGTGTTGCAGGCCGTGGGTTTGCCCGGTGACATCGACTGGCTGGGCGACGCCGCCTTCACCAAACCGGCCGTCGCCTTCGTCGTCTTCTGGCGTTACCTGGGCTGGAATGTGGTGCTGTATTTGTCGGCCTTGCAGGTCATCGACGAAGAGCTCTTCGAAGCCTCGGCACTCGACGGCGCCGGCCTGTGGCGGCAGTTCTGGCACATCACGCTGCCGCTGCTGAAACCGATGATCTTCTTCGCGGTGACGCTGACGCTCATCGGCAATCTGCAGTTGTTCGAGAAGCCCTTCATCCTGGTCGATGTGGAAAAAGGCGTGTCGCAGTCGGTGATGACCAGCGCCATCTTCATGTACCGGTTGGCCTTCTCGGACGGCGACTTCGGTACCGCATCGGCCGTGTCGTGGATCTTGTTTTTGATCATCGCGGCGCTGACCTGGTTGAACGGCCGCTTGTTCAAAGGCGGGGACGGGCGATGAGTCGCGCAACACAACGAGACCGTCGCCTCATCGCCTACGTCCTGGTCGGCGTCGGTGCGCTGCTGCTCATCGCGCCCTTCTGGTTCACCTTCGTTTTCGCCAGCCACACGCGCAGCGCCATCTTCAACAGCCCGCCGCCGTTCTGGTTCGGCACGGCCGCGCTGGGCAACCTCGATCTGCTGCTGGAACGCCTGCCGTACTGGCGCAACTTCGGCATGAGCCTGTACGTGGCCTGCATGACCACGGCGCTGAATTTGCTGCTGTGTTCGATGGGCGGCTACGCCTTCGCGGTCTATGAATTCCGCTACAAGAAAGCGCTGTTCGCGATGGTGCTGGCGTCGATGATGTTGCCGGCCTTCCTGAACATGATCCCCAGCTTCATGGTCATGCAGGCCCTGGGCTGGATCGACCAGCCGCGCGCGCTCTACGTGCCCGGTGCGGCCGGTGCGCTGGGCGTGTTCCTGATGCGCCAGTACATCAGCACCGCCATCCCGCACGAACTGATCGACGCCGCGCGCATGGACGGTTGCAACGAATGGCGCATCTTCAGCCGCGTGGTGCTGCCGCTGGTGGGGCCCGCATTGGGCACGCTGGGGCTGATCACCTTCATCAACAGCTGGAACAACTTTCTGGCGCCGCTGGTGGTGATGCGTTCGGCCGAGAACTACACCCTGCCGCTGGCCCTGCGCAGCATGCAAAGCCCCAACAACACCGAGTGGGGCGCGTTGATGGTGGGCAGCGCCATCGCCATGCTGCCGCTGCTGGTGGTCTATGCCTTTTCGGCGCGCCGCCTGGTGGCGGGCCTCACAGCGGGTGCCGTGCGCGGCTGAAGCCCGCCTGCCTCCGCCAGCCCGCCAGCCCCTCAGCCCGTCAGCCCGTCAGCCCGTCAGCCCTCGACCTCTTTCCACCGTCTTAGCAACCGCATTGCGCTCACCATGAACCCAGCTCTCTACAACCCGCCTTTCGCTGCCTTGCAGCCCGGCCGCTTTGCACCGGGTTTCATCTGGGGCGCGGCCACCAGCGCCGCGCAAATCGAAGGCGCTGCCGATGAAGAGGGCCGGGGTGCGTCGATCTGGGACCGCTTCTGTGCCGAGCCCGGTCGCATCATCGACGGCAGCAACACGGCGGTGGCCTGCGACCATTACCACCGCTGGCCGCAAGACGTGGCCCTGATGAAGCAACTGGGCTTGAAGGCCTACCGCTTTTCCTTCGCCTGGCCGCGCGTGCAGGCGCTGGGCCGTGGCGCCTGGAATGAAGCCGGCTTCGACTTCTACGACCGCCTGATCGACGGCCTGCTGGAAGCCGGTATCCAGCCCCACGCCACGCTCTACCACTGGGACTTGCCGGCCGCGCTGCAAGACGATTTCGGCGGTTGGGCATCGCGTGAGGTGGTGCCTTTGTTTGCCGATTACGCCGCCGAAGTGGGCCGCCGTTTCGGCAGCCGCCTGACCACGTTGGCCACGCTGAACGAACCCTGGTGCGTGGCCACGCTGGGGCATGAAACCGCGCAGTTCGCACCGGGTGTCAGCAACCGTCGCACGGCCATGCAGGTGTCGCACCACCTGCTGCTGGCGCACGGTGCGGCCATCCAGGCGCTTCGGGCCAACACCGTCACGCAACTGGGCATCGTGCTGAACCACACGCCGGCTTTTCCGGCGCGGCCCACCGGTGCCGACCGCCGCGCCGCGCGCATGGACGACGGCCTCAACGTGCGCTGGTACATGGACCCGATCTTCATGGGCAGCTATCCCGCCGATGTGCTGGAACACCTGGGCGCCGACGCGCCCGTGGTGCAGGCCGGCGACCTGGCGCTGATCGGCCAGCCGCTGGACTTTCTGGGCGTCAATTTCTACACCCGCAGCCTCATCAGCACCCAGCAGCCGGCGCCGCCGGTGCCGGGCGCGCAGGGCTTCACCGACATGGGCTGGGAAGTGGTGCCCGAGGCGCTGACCGAACACCTGGTGCGGCTGACCCGCGAATACGCGCCGCCGCCCATCTACATCACCGAAAACGGCATGGCCAATGCCGACACGCTGACGGCCGGCCAGATCGACGACCAGCCGCGCATCAACTACCTGCGCAGCCACTTGCTGGCACTGAGCCGCGCCATCGAATTGGGTGCCGACGTGCGCGGCTATTTCTACTGGAGCCTGCTGGACAACTTCGAGTGGAATTCGGGCTACGCCAAACGCTTCGGCCTGGTGCACGTGGACTACACCACGCAGCAGCGCACGCCGAAGAAAAGCGCGCAGTGGTATAGCCAGTTCATCGCCCAGCACAAACTGCAGAACCAGCACTACCCCGCATCGCAGGCAACCCGGCCTGCCACCGAGGCACCGCACGGTGGCTGAGCTGCGCCTGGCCGGCCTGGGCAAGCAATTCGGTTCCGGTGTGCGGGTGGTGCAGGGCATAGACCTCACCGTGCACAGCGGTGAATTCATGGTGCTGGTGGGCCCTTCAGGCTGCGGCAAGAGCACCACGCTGCGCATGGTGGCCGGGCTGGAAGACCCGACCGAGGGCCAGGTGCTGATAGCCGGGGTGGACGTGACCCAGCGCGCCCCGGCCGACCGGGGTGTGGCCATGGTCTTCCAGAGCTACGCCCTCTACCCGCACATGACGGTGGCCGACAACATGGGCTTCGGCCTGCGCATGGCCGGCCTGCCGGCGGTCGAGGTGCAGGCGCGCGTGGCGCGCGCCGCGCAGTCGCTGCAGCTCGAGGCTTTGCTGGACCGCAAGCCCAAGGCTTTGTCGGGCGGGCAGCGTCAGCGGGTGGCCATCGGCCGCGCCATCGTGCGCGAGCCGCAGGTGTTTCTTTTCGACGAGCCGCTGTCCAACCTGGACGCCGCCTTGCGCACGCAGATGCGCGCCGAGCTGGCCGCGCTGCACAAGCGCCTGGGCGCCACCATCGTCTACGTCACCCACGACCAGGTGGAAGCCATGACGCTGGGCGACCGCATCGCCATCTTCAACGGCGGGCGCATCGAACAGGTGGGTGCGCCGCTGGCGCTGTACGACCGGCCGGCCAACCGTTTCGTGGCCGGCTTTCTGGGCTCGCCGCGCATGAACATGCTGCCGGCGGCGTTGGCGTGGGCACTGGGTGTTGATGCGCCCGCTGCCACCACGGAACTGGGTGTGCGACCCGAGCATTTGCACTGGGTGACCCACGATCAGACGGGCGATCCAGCCAGCAACCCCACCAGTGGCCTGCCGGCCCTGCTGGCCCGCAGCGAACACCTGGGTGACATCGCCCTGCTGCACTGCCGCGTGGCCGGCCTGCCCGACCCGGTGATCGTCAAGACCGCGCTGGCGCCGCAGGGCCTGCCGGCCGTGGGCCAGGCGCTGACGCTGCGGGCCGACGCCGCACGGGTGTTGATGTTCGATGCGCAAGGGCAGGCGCTGGCGGCCTGAGGCCGCAGCCGGGCGGCCCAAGTCTGCAACGCGGCCCCGGTGCGAACGCTGACGGTGTGAGGCCGCAGCGTGTGCCCGAGGCGCTACATTGCGCCGGACTGTGAGCAAACCCGCCCTCCACCTGCCTGAAGCCGCCGCGCGCCGCGTGCTGCTGGTCCAGGCTTTCGAAACCGGCCCGGCCAGTCAGCTGGACATGAGCCCGCAGTGGACGCCCGAAGACCGCGCCTGGGCCACGCGGCTGGCTCGCGAGACCACGCCCGCTGGCGCCGCACCTGAGCGCTTCCTGAGCGAGCGCGCCAGCCACGCGCTGCAGCGCCTGGCGCCGCGCGATGCGGGCGTGGCGCGCGCGTTGGCGTCACGCGGTTGGGGCGCTGGTTGGGGGGCCGGCTGGCGCAGCGGCTGGCTGTGGGCGGCGCTGCTGACCGGCCTGCTGGCGGGCGTGGCGGTGGACGCCATCGGCAGCGGGCAGCGCATCAACTTGTTGGCGCCGCCGGTGTGGGGCGTCATCGTGTGGAACGGGCTGGTCTACCTCAGCCTGCTGGCCGCGGTGTTCGTGCCGTTGCCGGCCGGTGCACGCGCATGGCTGGTGCGGCGCCTGGCCGGCCCCGTCACGCCGGGCACGCCGATGGCCCGCTTCCACGCCCACTGGCTGCGCACCGCCGCGCCGCTGCTGGGCGCGCGTGTGGCCTTGCTCTGCCACGCGGCGGCGGCGGCGCTGGCGCTGGGTTTGATCGGCGGCCTCTACGTGCGTGGCCTGGTGCTGGACTACCGCGCCGGCTGGCAAAGCACCTTCCTGGACGCCACGCAGGTGCGCGCCGCGCTGGCCGTGCTGCTGTCGCCAGCGGTGGCCTTCACCGGCATCGCCGTGCCCGACGCGGCCACGCTGCAAGCCTTGCGTGTGGCGCCCGAGGCCTTGCCGCTCGTCGCCAGCACCGCCGCCGGCGCGAACATCAGCGCGAACACCAGCGCCGCGCCGTGGATCCACCTCTACGCGGCCATGCTGACCCTCTTCGTCGTGCTGCCGCGCACGCTGCTGGCCGCCTGGTGCGCGGCGCGCGCGTGGCAAGGCGCGCGGCGGCTGCCGCTGCCGGCGGGTGATCTGTACCTGCAGCGCCTGCTGCGCGACCAGCAAGCGCAAGCCGCGCGTGTGCAAGTGCTGCCGCACGGCGCGGCGCCATCGGCCCACGTGCTGGCCTGCCTGCAGGCCGTGCTGGCCCCGGCACTGGGTGCGGGTGTGCAGGTGACGGCGGCCGCGCCCACGGCCTACGGTGATGAAGACGCCGCCGCAGCGCTGGCCGCACCGCCCGCCACCACCTTGCGCCTGGCGCTGGTGGACCTGGCCGCCACGCCCGAAGACGACACCCACGGCGCCTTCGTGCGCGCCCTGCGCCGCGCGCCGTCTGCCGTGCCCTTGATCGTGCTGGCCGACGAGACGGCCTTCCGCACGCGCTACGCCCACATCCCCGCACGCCTGGCCGAACGCCGCGCCGCGTGGCGGCTGTGGGCGCAGGCGCTGGGCGTCGGACTGGTCTGCGTCGATCTGGCGCAGCCCGACAGCGCTGCGGCTGAACGTGATTTGCAGATGGCCTTGCACACATGACGACCGTCACCCTCAGCCTGGTCTCGCACACCAACGCCGGCAAGACCACGCTGGCGCGCACGCTGCTGGGCCTGGACGTGGGCGAGGTGCGCGACGCGCCGCATGTCACCGAATTTGCTTCGATGCACACGCTGATCGAAACGCCGGCCGGCGACACGCTGCGCCTGTGCGACACGCCCGGCTTCGGCGACAGCGCGCGCCTGGTGCGCCGTCTGCGCGCCAGCGGCAACCCGCTGGGCTGGTTCCTCAGCGCCGTGTGGGACCGCTGGCAGGACCGCGCCTTCTGGGCCAGCCAGCAGGCGCTGCGCCATGTGCAAGCCGAGAGCGACGTGCTGCTCTACCTGGTCAACGCCGCCGAATGGCCGGGCTCGGCCGGCTATGTCGACCCCGAGATGGACCTGCTGGCCTGGGTCGGCAAGCCGGTGCTGGTGCTACTGAACCAGATGGGCCCGCCGCGCACCGCTGCCGATGAAGCGCAAGACATCGAGATCTGGCGCCTGCACCTGCTGCGCTGGCCGGGCGTGCGCGCCGTGCTGCCGCTGGACGCGTTCGCGCGCTGCTGGGTGCATGAGCTGACGCTGATGCGCGCGGTGACGGCGGCGCTGGCCGCTTCGTCGTCAGGTTCCGCTGCCCCCGCTGCCCCCGCCGCCGCAGACGGCGACCGCAGCGGCGAACGCGCCCGCGCGATGGCGCGCCTGGCCGACGCCTGGCAGGCGCGCCGTGTGGCCACCTTCGAAGCCGCGATGCAGGCCCTGGCCGCCAGCCTGGCGCGCACGGCCGGTGCCCGCGAGCCGGTGCAAGGCGACAACGGCTGGGCCGAGCGCTTGCGCCGCCTGGGTGCGGCGCTGGGCCAAGGCGGCCCGGCCGACGCCGACCCGGCTGCCGCTGCACAAGCCCGCCTGGTCGCCGCGCTGGAAGCCGAAGTGCGCGCCAGCACCGCGCAACTGCTGGCGCTGCACGGCCTGAACGGCAACGCCAGCGGCGAAATCATCCAGCGCGTGGCCCGGCAGTTCGCGCGCCACGAACGCGTGCCCGAAGGCCGCGCGGCGGTGCTGGGGGGCGCGCTGGCCGGTGCCATCACCGGGCTGAAGGCCGACATCCTCAGCGGCGGCCTCACGCTGGGCGGCGGCCTGCTGGCCGGTGGGCTGATCGGCGCCCTGGGTGCGGCCGGCCTGGCACGCGGCATCAACGTCGTGCGCGGTACCGGGCAAAGCTGGGTGGCCTGGCGCGACGACGCGCTGGACGGCGCCGCGCAAGCCGCCCTGTTGCGCTACCTGGCGGTGGCCCATTTCGGCCGTGGGCGCGGCGACTGGAGCCCCGGTGAAGCGCCCGCGCACTGGCCGCCGGCCGTGGCGCAGGCGCTGGAGAAACAGCGCGCCGCGTGGGCCGCGGTGTGGGCCCGCCGCAGCCAGCGGCTGGACGGCGTGGACGACACCGCCGCGCTGGCCACTGCGCTGCAGCCGCTGCTGACGCAGGCCGCGCGCGAGGTGCTGGCGGCCTGAACCCGCGCGCGGGCAGTCGGCTCAGCGCGCCCCGGTGGTCATGCCCAGCGCGTGCGGCAGGGCCAGGCTCAGCGGCGGCCAGTAGCTGACGATCAGCAAGAACACCAGCATGGTCTTCAGCCACGGCCACACGGCCACCGTCAGTTCGGTGATGCCCATCTTGGTGATGCCAGAGGCCACATAGAGGTTCAAGCCGACGGGCGGGTGGCACATGCCGATTTCCATGTTCACCGTGATCAGGATGCCGAAGTGCACCGGGTCGATGCCCAGCTTCATGGCCACCGGAAACAGGATGGGCGCCATGATCAGGATGATCGAGCTGGGCTCCATCACGTTGCCGGCCAGCAGCAGCAGCAGGTTCACCACCAGCAGGAAGACCATCGGGCCGAAGCCCTGCGCGATCATCCAGTCGGCCATGGCCTGCGGCACGCCTTCGCTGGTCATCAGGAAGCTGAACAGCACCGCGTTGGTGATGATGTACAGCAGCATGGCGCTCATGCTGGCGCTGTCCAGCAGCACTTTCGGGATCTGGCTCAGGCGCAGGTCTTTGTAGATGAAGACGGCGACGACGAAGGCGTAGACCGCGCTCATCGCAGCCGCTTCGGTGGGCGTGAAAACGCCCGAGTAGATGCCACCGATCACCACCACCACCAGGGCCAGGCCCCAGACGCTGTCCTTGAAGGCCACCCAGCGTTCGCGCGGGCTGGCCTTGGCCAGGCGCGGGTAGTCGTTCTTGCGGGCGATCCACCAGGTCGTCAGGCCCAGTGCGGTGGCCAGGCCCAGGCCGGGCACGATGCCGGCGATGAACAGCGTGCCCACGCTGGTGTTGGTGGACACCGAATACATCACCATCGCGATGCTGGGCGGGATCAGGATACCCAGGGCGCCGGACGTGGTGATGACACCCGCGCCGAACTCTTTCGGGAAGCCCTGCCTGACCATCGCCGGCAGGATGACCGAGCCGATGGCCACCACGCAGGCCGGGCTGGAACCCGACACCGCCGCGAACAGCGCGCAGGCGATGACGCCGGCCAGACCCAGGCCGCCGTACCAGTGGCCGACCATGCTGGTGGCGAAGCGGATCATTCGCCGGGCCACCCCGCCGTGGGTCAGGAAGTTCCCCGCCAGGATGAAGAAGGGGATCGCCATGATCTCGAACTTCTCGATGCCGGTGAACAGCTTCAGCGCCACGCTTTCGATGGGCACCTGCGTCATCGTGAACAGGAAGGTCAGCACGGTCAGGCCCAGCGCGATGCTGATCGGCATGCCGGTCAGCATCAGCCCGATCAGCAGCACGAAGATGATGGCGGTGTTCATGCCTTGGCTCCCTTGGCAGCAACCGGCAGGGCCGTGCCCAGCACGTCATCGGGGTTGAGCTGGTCCATGCCTTCGACATGGCCGTGGTCGTGGTGCGGCAGTTCGCCGGTCTTGATGAAGTTCAGGGCCACCTGCATGAAGCGGAAGCACATCAGGCTGGTGCCCAGCGGCACGCACAGGTAGACCATCCACATCGGCACTTCGAGGTCGGCCGAGGTCTGGTCGGTGTGCGCCATGCGCCAGACGAAGTTGCCGCCCAGCGTGGCCACGATGCCGGTGAACAGGATGCCGGCGCCCAGGGCGACCAGGGTCATTGCCTTGCGCTGTGGGTCGGGCAGCTTGCGCACCAGCACGTCCACGCCGACGTGTATGCCCTGGCGCACGCCGTAGGCCGCGCCGAACTTGGCCATCCACACGAACATGAAGATGCACAGCTCTTGCGCCCAGCTCACGTCGAGCTTGAGCACCAGGTCTTGCACGTAGGGCACGCCGGCGAGAAAGCGGTGCGCCACGGCACCGAAGATCACCAGCGTGGCGGCGGCCATGAGGAAAGCGATCAGCACTTCCTCCAGCTTGTCGAGCAATCGCAGGAACATGGCTGTTTTTCCCCAGGGCCGTCGGACTGTCGGATCAGAAACGCGTGCGCAAGCCGATGGCCAGCTCGGTCTGGCTGCTGGCGCCGTTGGTCACCGCGACCTTGTAGCCGTCATTCAGCTTCAGGTAGTCGGCCGCGAAGTAGACCTCGGTGATCTTGTCGAAGTGATAGAAGACCGAGCCGTACAGCGTGCTGCGGCTGCCGGTGGCCACGGCCTTGGCGGTGCTGGCGTTGGCGAAGGCGTTCAGCACATTGCCGCTGCCGTTGACGGCCGCGTTGCTGGCCTTCATCACCTGGTAGCCCAGTTCGTAGTCCACCGGGCCAGCCGGCGCGATCTTGGTCGACACCGTGTAGGCGTTGTCGCTGCGGCCGCCCAGTGCACCCAGCGCGCCTTGTTCGGCGGTGTAGTGGAACAGGCCCGCATTCACGCGCACGATGCCGGCGGTGTAGTTGCCGCCGAAGGAGTACGAGCGGTTGGTCAGGCCGGCCACGTTGGCCGACGTGACGAAGCCGGCCAGGTTGAAGTCGCCACCGGCGTAGGACACGGCCACGGTCTCGGACGTGCCGGTGTTGAAGTCGCCGGCCACGCCGCTGAACTGGTACTGCGCGGCCACGTTCAGGCCACCGTCGAAGGCCTTCTTCCACACCACACCGTTGTTGATGCGCGTGCCGGTGGCGCTGCCGGCGTAATACACCAGCTGCTTGAAGTTGTTGGTGTTGGTGTAGCCACCGCTTTCCAGCGTCGGGGCGGCGCCGCTGTAGGGGTCGGAATAGATGGCCGAGGCGATGGGGTCGCGGGCTATGGCGTTCTGCCGGCCCAATGTCAATTTGCCGAAGCCCTTGCTTTCCACGCCCACCCACGAAGCGCGGTTGAAGGTGGTGCCCGGTGTGTCGTCGTTGCCGGTCTGGCTTTCGTATTCGGCTTCCAGGTTGAAGATGGCATTCAGGCCGCTGTTGCCCATCGGCCGCTTGCCGGCAATGCCCCAGCGGTTGCCGCTGAACCAGGCCACGCGCGGGCCGTTCAAGGTGTTGCCCTTGGCGTCGGCATTGTTCACGTGCAGGTAGGACACGTCGATCAGGCCGTACACGTTCAGCGAGGTGCCGGCCGCCGTCATGCTCAGGCCCTGGCCTTGCGTGTAGCTACCGGTGCCGCCGGCCGCTTCGGGCGCGGGTGCCGGCTTGGCAGCGGCTTGCTGCTGCACGCCATTCAGGCGCTGCTCCAGCGCGTCGAGCCGGGCCTTCTGGGCGGCGGCGGTTTGTTTCTGCGCGGCGATCTCGGCCTTCAGGTCGGCAATTTCGTCGGCATGCACCGGCGCGGCAAGGGCCATCACCGCGACGGCCAGGGCCGTCAACGCGAAGTTCTTCATGGGTCTGTCTCCAGGTGTTGGACCACCGCACGGCGCGCGGTGGCGGTCGTGCAAGGTGCTGCGGCGTGCTGCCGTCAGCCCCCTTGCCGATTACTTCGGCGCCGCGAAACCGGCGGCCTTGTAGCTGGCCTCGATGGTGGCCTTGCCTACGCGCGATTCCATTTCGCGGTGTACCGGCATCAGCGCCTTCTTCCATTCGGTGGATTCGGCGGCGGTCAGCGTGTACAGCGTGGTCTTGCCGCTGGCCTTGATCTTGTCCAGCGCCTCTTTGTTTTCCGTCGCGGCGATGGCGTTGGCGTAGGTGGTGGCGTCCTTCACCGCACCGTCGATCAGCGTGCGCAGGTCGGCGGGCAGGCCGTCGTAGAACTTCTTGTTGATGATCACGGCGTAGGCCAGGTGGCCGTGGTTGGACAGCGTGATGTGCTTTTGCACCTCGAAGATCTTCTGCGTCCAGAAGTTGCTGGGCACGCCTTCGGTGCCGTCCACCACGCCGCTTTGCAGCGCCTGGTACAGCTCGCTGAAGGCCATCACCTGCGGGATGGCACCCAGGGCCCGCATCTGCGCGTCCAGCACCTTGCTGGACTGGATGCGCATCTTCAAACCCTTGAAGTCGGCCACCGCGTGCAGCGGCTTGTTGGCCGACATGATGTGGAAGCCGTTGTCCCAGAAGGCCATGCCCTTGATGCCCTTGTTTTCCAGCTTGGCGAACAGGCCCTTGCCCACGTCGCCGTCGGTGACGGCGCGGAAGGCGGCGTCGTCCTTGAACAGGAAGGGCAGGTCGAAGACCTCGAATTCCTTCACGCCCAGCGGGCCGAACTTGGCCAGTGAAGGGGCCAGCATCTGCACGCTGCCCAGCTGCAGCGCTTCAAGTTCTTCCTTGTCCTTGTAGAGCTGGCTGTTGGGGTAGACCTCGACCTTGATCTTGCCCTTGCTGCGCTCTTCGACCAATTGCTTGAAGCGGTCGGCGCCCTTGCCCTTGGGCGTGTCGGGCGCCACCACATGGCTGAACTTGATGACCACGGGGGCCTGCGCCAGCGCGGGCAGGCTCAGGGCCGTGCCGGCGCCAGCCAGTGCGACGGCCAGGGCTTGGGCCATAGCGATGCGGCGGGTCAGGTGCAGCTGCATGGTGGTGTCTCCTTGTTGTGGTGCTTGTTGTGGTGTGCGGGAAGGATTGTCGGCAGGCACCCCGGCGCGGCGCCAGTTGTGGACTCCCACAATCGGGCCGACCCGCAGGCTGGCTGGCCGCCGCCGACCTAGACTGGCGCATGCCCGCTGCGTCGCCACCGCCCGGATTGCCCGGATTGCCCGCCTTATCCCCGCCGCGCGCCCGCGCGCCGTGGCGCATGCCGCGCGGCGCGGCCTGGGCCTGGCCGATGCTGCTGGCCCTGGCCTTCACGGCGGCCGTGGCCGCCTGGCTGCAGTGGTCCGACGACCACGACGTCGAAGACGAACGCGCCACGCTGATCGCCGACACCCTGACGCTGGACAGCCGCATCACCACCTGGTTGACCGAAGAGCAGGGGCGCATCGACGCCTTGGCCGCCACCCTGCCCGAAGTGGGCAAACCGGCCTCTGGCGAAGCCGCACTGCTGCAAGACGCCACGGTGTCGGCCGGCCTGCGGCGCTTGTGGATCAGCGTCACCTTGCTGGACGCCGGCAACCGCATCGTGGCCCAGGTGCCGGTGCAGGCGCCACGCGCCAACGTGCCGGCGGCCAGCGCCGGCCTGGACGACGGCGGCCTGACCGCCCACCTGTCGGCGCCGGTGCGCGGCGGTGGGCGGCTGGTGGTGCGCTTCGCGCCCACTTCTTTGTTGCGGCTGACCGTGCCGTGGTGGCTGGCGCGGCGCTACGACGTGCGCCTGGTGGACGGCCTGGACCAGCTCATCGCCGGCAGCGGCGACCCGCGCCCGGCTTCGGGCCACGCCAGCCACCGCGTGACGGTGGAACCGGCGCTGGCCGACACCTGGCTGGAACTGACGTCGCGCGACGCCCACGTGCCCTGGTGGCACACGCTGCCGCTGGCCTTGATGGCGGTTTTCCTGGCGCTGACGGCCGCCGCCACCTGGACGCTGCGCCGCCAGATGCACGAGGTGGGCCGTGCCGAGGCGCAGTGGCGCACCGAAGCCGCCTGGCGCCGGGCCATCGAAGATGCGCTGACCGTGGGCCTGCGCGGGCGCGACATGCAGGGCCGGCTGATGCACGTGAACCGCGCTTTCTGCGACCTGGTCGGCCTGCCGCCCGAGCAACTGCTGGGCCGCCTGCCGCCCATGCCCTACTGGCCGCCCGACGGCCTGGAAGCCAGCATGCAGCGCCACATGCGCAACATGGCCGGTGGTGCGCCGCGCGAAGGCTATGAAACGCGCTGGGTGCGACCCGACGGCAGCACGCTGGACGTGATGGTCTTCGAAGCGCCGCTGGTGGACGCGTTGGGAGAGCAGGTCGGCTGGATGGGCTCGGTCATCGACGTCACGGCGCGCAAGCAGTCGGAAGAACGCGAGCGCCGGCAGGTTGAAACGCTGGCCACGCAGGCGCGGCTGACCACGCTGGGCGAGGTGGCGTCGGCGCTGGCGCACCAGCTGAACCAGCCGCTGACGGCCATCGCCGGCTACAACGCCGGTGTGCTGCGTGCGCTGGAGAATTCAGGCTATGCCGACAGCATGGTGCTGGGTGCCGTGCGTCGCCTGGGCGAACAGGCGGCCGAGGCCGGGCGCATCGTGCAGCGCATCCGCGGCTTCCTGACGCGCCGGGCGCCGCAGCGCGAAAGCTGCGACGCGGCGGCCATCGTGCAGCGCGCGCTGGCCCTGCTGCGGCAGGACTTACAGCGCCAGCGCATCACGGTGCAGGTGGTCGTCGAAGCCCAGCTGCCCGCCGTCCATGCCGACCCGGTGCTCATCGAGCAGGTGCTGATCAACCTGCTGCGCAACGCGGCCGACGAACTGACTGCTGCCGGCGTGGCCGCGCCCTGCATCCGCGTCGGTGCCGAGGCGGTCCGTGACGACAGCGGCGACAGCCGGGCTAGCGCGGGCGGCGTGCGCATCAGCGTGGACGACAACGGCCCCGGCCTGCGCGGCCGGCGCATCGACGAGCTCAGCGCGCCTTTCTATTCCACCAAGGCGGGCGGCATGGGCATGGGCTTGGCCATCTGCCGTTCGGTGGTGGAGGCCCACCACGGCGCGCTGCTGGCGCTGAACAGCCCGCTGCCCGGCTTTGAAGGCGGGGCGCGGTTGGCCTTCACCCTGCCACTGGTGGGCGCCGAGCCGGTCGCTCCGGCCGCGCCGGGGCTGCAGGCCGCCGCATGACGCTGGACGTGTTGACCACGGTGCACCTGGTGGACGACGAGGCACCGGTGCGCGACGCGCTGGGCTTTCTCTTCCACACCCACGGCCTGACGGCCTGCACCTACGCGTCGGGACCGGCCTTCCTGGCGGCGCTGGACAGCGCAGCGCGCGGGCAGCCGCTGCGCGGCTGCGTCGTGCTGGACGTGCGCATGGAGCCGCTCTCGGGCCTGCAGGTGCACGACGAACTGATCGCGCGGGGCGTCACGCTGCCGGTCATCTTCCTGTCCGGCCACGGTGACATCCCGATGGCCGTGGACGCGCTGCAGAAAGGCGCCTTCGACTTCGTCGAGAAACCCTTCAGCGACGACGCGCTGGTGCAGCGCGTGCAGCGGGCGCTGGCTCGCTCGGCCCAACTGCACGCTGCGCGCAGCGACGGTGAGCGCGCAGCCGCCCACCTGGCGGCGCTGACCGACCGCGAGCGCGAGGTGATGCTGCAAGTGGCGGCGGGCAAGCTGAACAAGGTCATCGCGGACGAACTGGGCATCGCCATCCGCACGGTGGAAGTGCACCGTGCCCGCGTCTTTGCCAAGCTCGGTGTCCGCTCTGCAGCCGAGGTGGCCACGCTGCTGGCGCGGCATGGTGGCGGGGTGGCCGGGCCGTGATCCGGCGCCGCGACGGCTTGGCGGCCCTGGCGCTGCTGCCCTTGGCAGGGGTCGCCGGCCCCGTCGCGCCGCCTTGGCCGACCAAGCCCATCCGCCTGCTGGTCGGCTTTCCCGGTGGCTCCACGCCCGACCTGGCAGCCCGCGTTCTGGCAGACGCGCTGGCCCGCGCCTGGGGCGTGACGGTGGTGGTAGACAACCGCCCCGGCGCGGCCGGCAACATCGCGGCCGACCAGGTTGCCAAGGCCGTTGACGACCACACCCTGGGCGTCGTCATCAATGGCAACCTCACGTCGGCCAAGCTGCTGAACCCGAAGTTGCCTTTCGACCCGGCGCGCGACTTCAGCCTGCTGTCGCTGCTGGCCACTGCGCCGCTGGTGCTGGTGGCAGCGGCCGATGTGCCCGGCGGCGCCGGTTTCTTCGCGGCGGCGCGCCAGGCGGGGGGTGGCTGGAACTGCGGTTCGGTGGGCATCGGCTCGGTCGGCCACCTGGGCATGGAGCTGCTGAAAAGCCGCGCGGGTTTCGCGGCCGTGCACGTGCCCTACAACGGCAACCCGGCGGTGCTGACGGCGCTGATCGCCGGCCAGATCCAGGCCGCGCTGGTGCCGCCCGGCGTCGCGCTGCCGCAGGTGCGGGCGGGCAAGGTGCAGGCCATCGGCTTGACCGGTGGCCGCAGCACGCTGGCGCCCGAGGTGGCGCCGCTGTCCAGCCTGGGCGTGGCGGCCGACGAACTGGAAGTCTGGGTGGCGCTGGTGGGCCCGGCGGGCCTGAGTGCAGCGGCGCAGCAGCGCCTGGCCGGCGCCGTGCCGGCGCTGCTGCGCGCGCCCGAGGCGCGGCAGCGCCTGTTCGCAGCCGGCTGGCAGGTGCAGGCCACCGCGCCCGAAGCGCTGCGGCTGCGCGTGCGGGAAGAAGCCCGCATCCTGGGCACCATCATCAGCCAGCGCGGCATCCGCGCCGAGTGAACGGTGCTGGCGGCCGCGTGTTCAGGCGGCAGCGGTCTTCTTCAACATGCTGCTGACGGTTTCGACCAGCTGCAGCGGGCTGAAGGGTTTGGCCAGGAAGGCATCGGCCCCCGCGCGCTCGCCGGCCTCGCGGTCACGCTGCTGCGAGCGCGCCGTCAGCATCACCACCGGCACGCCGCCCAGTTCCGGGTCGGCCTTCAGCTGTTCGCAAACCTGAAAGCCGTCCAGCCCGCCCGGCATCATCACGTCCAGCAAGACCAGGTCGGGCTTCAGCGCGCGCGCCTGTTCCAGCCCGGTGGGGCCGTTGTTGGCTTCGTGGATCTCGTAGTCCTCGAACTCCAGCGTCCAGCGTATGAGGCGACGGATGTCGGCTTGGTCTTCGATGATGAGAATGCGGTTCATGCGGTCTCCAGTGACGGGGGAAGTGCGGTGGCCTCAAGGGCTGCGCGCGGTGCAGATGCGCTGGCGGGTGCGCCGTGCGGTGCGCTGGTCGGTGCGCTGGCCGGTGCGGCGGAAACCGGGGCTGCGGTGGGCAGCCACAGCGTCACGGCGGTGCCCCTGCCGGGCTCGCTGGCCAGGGCCACGCGGCCACCCAGCAGTTCGGTGATTTCCTTGACGATGCTCATGCCCAGACCGGTGCCGGGGATGCTGCCCGAGGCGTCGGCGCGGTAGAAGCGCTCGCTGACGCGGGCCAGCTGCTCGGCCGTCATGCCGATGCCGTGGTCGCGCACTTCCACGCCCACGGTGGGTGGCCGGCCTGCGGTGGCCGGCGGTCCGGCGACCAGGCGCACGCTGACCGCGCCGCCGCCCGGCGAATACTTGTAGGCGTTGGACAGCACATTGCCCAGCGCCTGGCGCATCTTGTTCAGGTCCACGCTGACGGTGGTGGCCGCCGCCTGGGTTTGCAATTGCGGCACGGCCCGTTCCTGGGGCGGCTTGAAGTCGTGCAGCACGTCGCGCACCAGGTCGGCCAGGTCCACGGTTTCCAGCACGAAGTCGTTGCCGCGCCGCGCCTCGATGCGCGCCAGGTCGAGCAGCTCGTTGACGATGTTGATCATCAGCTGGCTTTGGCGGTGGATGGTTTCCAGCACGTCACGCTGGCGCTCGGGGCTGAGCGTGCGGTGCAGCATCAGTTCGACGAAGCCGAAGATGCTGGCCATCGGGGTGCGCATCTCGTGCGCCGCGGTGGACAGGAATTCGCTCTTCATCTGGTCCACCTCGGATTCGTGCGTCACGTCGCGCAGCGACAGCACTTGCGAGATGGCTTCGGTGGTGCCCAGGCGCAGCGCCACTTCCAGCACGCGGCGGGTCGGGCGCAGCAGTTCGATCTGTTCGGGTTCGACCTTGGGCGCGGCCACGCGCAGCGCCGCCAAGCCGCGCCAGCTGGCACCGTTGCGGCACTGCGCGCGCAGCAGCGCTTCGATGTCGGTGTCGGCCGAACCCAGCACGCGAGCGGCTGCCAGACCGGTCAGCCGGGTGAAGGCCGGGCTGACGTAGTTCGCGCGGCGCTGCGCGTCGAAGGACACGAAGCCGTCGGCACTGAGCGCGAAGATCGCATCGAGCTGTTCGCCGCGCATCTGCAGGCGCTGCACCAGTTCGGAAATCATCATCGAGATCGCCGCCAGGTCGTCAGAACCCGTCGCGACACGAACCGCGCGGCCCTCGTTCGGCAGGCTTTCCAGCACCTGCCGCAGGGCCACCAGCGCCGATTCACGCGATGCCAGTTCGGCGCGCAGGCGCTGGTCCAGGCCGTGCTGTTCGCTGATGTCGCGGCAGGCCAGCACATAGCCGGCGGTGGCGCCGTCGGGCGTGCGGATGGGCGATAGCGTGGTGTCCAGGATCACCGGCCGTTCGCCGCCGCTGACGGTGACGCGCAGGTTGGTCCAGGGCTTCAGCGGGCCGGCGGGCAGGTCCTGCGTCAGGTGCGGCACGATCTGGCGCAGCGTCTTGCCCTGCAGCGCCTGCAGCGGCCGGCCGGCCATGGCGCAGGCCGCCGGATTGGCCAGCAGCACGCGGCCCAGCGTGTCCAGCGTCAACACCCCGTCGGCGATGGCGCCCAGGGTCACGGCGGCCTGCGCCCGCTGCGACTGCAGCGTGGCGGCAGCGCGGCCCAGTACCTCGAAGGTGTCGCGGAATTCCGAAGGCGCTTCGCGCGCAGCCAGCAGCGAGGGGTCGACTTCGCCGTTTTCCATGGCCACTTCGAAGGACTTGATGCGGTTCAGATTGCCCAGCCAGTGCACCAGCGGGAAGCGGATCAGCAGCAGCCCGGCCACCACGGCAGTCAGGCCCAGCGCCAGCGCCATGCGCGTCTGTTCCCACAGGCCGCCGGCGATGCGTTCGTGCGCGAAACGCAGGCGCAGCACGCCGTAGTCGTGGCCGCCCACGCTGATGGGGTGGTTGCTGTCGTACAGGCGTTGCTTGAAGGCGTCCATCAGCAGCGCCGGGGGCGTTACATCGGGCTTGCGCGGGTTCTCGGCCAGCACCACGCCACCGCGCAGGTCGATGAAGGCGGCCGAAGCGAAAGCGCTCTGATGCAGGGCGCGCTCCAGCATGCGGCGGATGGTGTCGTAGTCGCCGATGACGGCGCTGTCCGAGATGGTCGGCTGCAGCACCGCCGCCAAGGCTTCGGCACGCTCTTGCGAGTCTTCGACCTCCACCGTGAACTGGTAGCGGTAGAAGGCCGCCAGGCCCGACGCCACGAAGGTCAGCAGCACCACCGTGTACAGCGCGAACACGCGTCCGACGAGCGAGCGTGGCAGCAGGCGCAGGGCGTAGGCCATGGTGAATGAGGATGCTGGCGGCAGCTTCGGCGCCTCAGCGCAGGGCCACGGGCGCTGTGCGGTAGAAGTCGCGGTAGCTGCCGTATTCGCTGCCGTCCGAGGCGATGAAGTAGGCCTCGGCCGTCAGGCCCACCTGGCTGGAAGCCTGCTGCAGGATCTCGCGGCCCTTGGGGTCGGCGTGCATGCCGACGAAGGCCTTGGCGACCGCTTTCAACGCCCTCTCGGGCACCTTGGCCGACGACATCAGCGCCAGGTCGTGCACGGCCGGGCCGTTCCACAGCACGCGGTATTTGCGGCCCTCGCGGCGGGCGTAGCCCTCGGCCAGTTGCGAGTTCGCGCCCACCGCGGCCACCTTGCCGCTGAACAGCTGCGCCAGCGCGCCGTCCATGTTGCCGCCGAAGACGGTCTTGAACTCGACCTTGCGTGTCATCAGCTGCGCCGCCGGAAACTTGTAGGCCACCAGCGCCTCGGGGCCCGGGAAGGCCACTTCCTTGCCGGCCAGTTGCGCCAGGTCGGTGATGGGCGATTCGTCGGGCACGATGATCTGGCCGTGCACCGGCGGGGTCAGCCGGCGGCCGAAGACCTTCCAGCCGAGCTGTTCGCGTTCCGGGCTGAAGAGGTGGTTGCTGAAGACGAATTCGACTTCCTGCGCCAGCACGAAGGCCGTGGTGTCGGCCGAGGTGCGGCCTATCTTCAACTGCAGCCTGACCCCGCTTTTCTCCGACACGTAAGCAATGACCGGGTTCCAGTAGGCCGCCGTGACGTTGATGCCGTACTGGTTGACCGGCGAGAAGCGGTAGACGGTGTCGTCCTGAGCCTGTGCCGGCGTGGCCGTGGCGGCGCTCAGGCAGGCCAGGCAGGCCAGGCTGCGGCGTCCGGTGGTGAGCGCCGAACGGACGCGGCGTGCGAAGGTGACGTCAGGCATGCGGTTTTCCAGGCAGACGGCACGGGTCGACCCGCGCACGCTGCCCAGGCTATCGGCACAAACCAGGGCGACTTGAGTGCAGACCCGCTGCCTAGAATGGCCCGCCACCTTCACCCCGCCGCGCCCCACCACGCGCCGGCCCCGCCCGCCCCGCAGGAGACCGCCGGTGCCCACCCTCACGTCCAAGCTCAACGCCCGATCCGCCGAATTCAAGGCCAGTGCCGAACGCACGCAGGCGCTGGTGGCCGACCTGAACGCGCGGCTGGCGCAGATTGCCCTGGGCGGCGGCGACGCGGCCCGCGCCAAGCACACCGCACGCGGCAAGCTGCTGCCGCGCGAGCGCGTGGAAATGCTGCTCGACCCCGACACGCCTTTCCTGGAGCTGGCGCCGCTGGCCGCGCTGAACCTCTACGACAACGCGGCGCCCGGCGCGGGCCTGATCGCCGGCATCGGCCGCGTCAGCGGCGTCGATTGCTTGATCGTCTGCAACGACGCCACGGTCAAGGGCGGCACCTACTACCCGATGACGGTGAAGAAGCATTTGCGCGCGCAAGAAGTGGCGCAGCAGAACCGCCTGCCCTGCATCTACCTGGTGGACAGCGGCGGCGCCAACCTGCCCAACCAGGACGAAGTCTTCCCCGACCGCGACCACTTCGGCCGCATCTTCTACAACCAGGCGCAGATGTCGGCCCTAGGCATACCGCAACTGGCGGTGGTGATGGGCAGTTGCACGGCCGGCGGCGCCTACGTGCCGGCCATGAGCGACGAGGCCATCATCGTCAAGCAGCAGGGCACCATCTTCCTGGGCGGCCCGCCGCTGGTGAAGGCCGCCACCGGCGAGGTGGTGACCGCCGAAGACCTGGGCGGTGGCGATGTGCACACGCGGCTGAGCGGCGTGGCCGACCACCTGGCCGAGAACGACATGCACGCGTTGGCCATCGCGCGGGCCAGCGTGGCCAACCTGAACTGGCGCAAGCCGCAGCAATTGCTGACCGTGCCGCCGCGCCCGCCGCTGTTCGATGCGAGCGAGTTGCACGGCGTGATCCCGGTCGACGCGCGCAAGCCCTTCGACGTGCGCGAGATCATTGCCCGCATCGTGGACGGCAGCGACTTCGACGAATTCAAGGCGCGCTACGGCGCCACGCTGGTGACCGGCTTTGCGCACATCGAAGGCATGCCGGTGGGTATCGTCGCCAACAACGGCATCCTGTTCGGTGAAAGCGCGATGAAGGGCGCCCACTTCATCGAGCTGTGCTGCCAGCGCAAGATTCCGCTGGTCTTCCTGCAGAACATCACCGGCTTCATGGTCGGGCGCAAGGCCGAGAACGAGGGCATCGCCAAGCACGGCGCCAAGATGGTGACGGCGGTGGCCACGGCCACGGTGCCCAAGTTCACGGTCATCATCGGCGGCAGTTTCGGCGCCGGCAACTACGGCATGTGCGGCCGCGCCTACAGCCCGCGCTTCTTGTGGATGTGGCCCAACGCGCGCATCAGCGTGATGGGCGGCGAACAGGCCGCCAGCGTGCTGGCCACGGTGAAGCGCGACGGCATCGAAGGCCGGGGCGGGCAGTGGTCCGCCGAAGAGGAAGCCGCCTTCAAGCGCCCCATCACCGAGCAGTTCGAACACCAGGCCCACCCGTATTACGCCAGCGCCCGCTTGTGGGACGACGGCGTCATCGACCCCGCCGACACCCGCCGCGTGCTGGCACTGGGCCTGAGCGCCAGCCTGAACGCCCCCATCCCCGACAGCCCGCGCTTTGGTATTTTCCGCATGTGATGTACAGTGTGCTTGAAAAGTCAATTTCATACACATCATGCGCACCAACATCGATATCGACGACGACTTGATGGCCAAAGCCATGTCGGCGGGCCCGTACAAGACCAAGAAAGACGCGGTCGAGGCGGGTCTGAAGTTGCTGGCGCGGCAGGCGGCTTACCGCGAAATCCTGAAGTGGGAGGGCAAGCTGAAGTGGGAAGGCGACGAGTCCATCGACTGGACCCAGCCCGCTGCGCCAGCGGCCGGGCCAGCGCCCGCACCGGCTGTGCAGGAGCCGCAAGCTGCATACAAAAGCAAGGCGGGGGCTGAGGGCAAACGTGGTCGTCGCTGATTCCAGTGTCTGGATCGACTTCTTCAACGCGCAGCCGAACCCGGCACGCGACACGCTGCGCCGGCTGCTGCACGAAGGCGACACCCGTGTGGTGGTGCCCGACCTGGTGCTCTTCGAGGTGCTGCGCGGCTTCAGGGATGAACGCGAGCAGCGCCAGGCGCGCATCCTGATGATGAGCCTGGATGTGGCCGAAACCTCGGGTGTGGCGCTGTGCCTGCAAGCGGCCCAGCATTACCGCGATCTGCGCAAGACCGGCGTCACGGTGCGCAACGGCATCGATGTGTTGGTGGCCACCTTCTGCATCGAAAACGACTACGTGCTGCTGCACCGCGACCGTGATTTTCTGGCCTTCGAACAGCAGCGCGGCTTGCGCGGCTGGCGGCATTGAACAAGGCGCAAGCGTGACCACGACCCTCGACATCCGCCGCCCCAGCCCCCACGTGGCCGAGGTCTACCTGAACCGCCCAGACGTGCGCAACGCCTTCAACGACGGCGTCATTGCCGAGCTGACGCAGGCCTTCGCCACGCTGGGCGCCGACCCGACACTGCGCGCCATCGTGCTGGGCGGCCACGGCAAGGCCTTCTGCGCCGGCGCCGACCTGGGCTGGATGCGCGCCATGGCCGACTACACCTGGGCGCAGAACCACGCCGACGCAGGCGGCCTGGCGCAGATGCTGTGGACCATCTGGTCGTGCCCGGTGCCGGTGGTGGGCCGGGTGCACGGCGACTGCTACGCTGGTGGCGTGGGCCTGGCGGCGGTGTGCGATGTGCTGGTGGCCAGCGAGGCCGCGAACTTCTGCCTCAGCGAGGCGCGGCTGGGTCTGCTGCCGGCGACCATTGCGCCCTACGTCGTGAAGGCCATGGGCGAGCAGGCGGCGCGCCGCTACTTCATCACCGCCGAGCGCTTCAGCGCGGCGCAGGCGCAGGCGATGGGCCTGGTGCACGAAGTCAGCACCGCTGAAGCGCTGGACGCGAAGGTGGCTGAAATCGTGGCCGCGCTGGTGGCCAACGGCCCGGCGGCCGTCAAGGCCTGCAAGCAGTTGGTGAAAGACGTGGCCGGCCGCGAGATCACCGCCGCGCTGCGCGATGACACGGCGCGGCGCATCGCCGACATCCGCGCCAGCACCGAAGGCCGCGAAGGCGTGCAGGCCTTTCTCAACAAACGCGACGCGGCCTGGCGCTGAACGGGGAAGCCACATGTTCAAGAAGATCCTGATCGCCAACCGGGGCGAAATCGCCTGCCGCGTGGCCGCCACTGCGCGCCGCATGGGCGTGCGCACCGTGGCCGTGTATTCCGACGCCGACGCCGATGCGCGCCACGTGCACGCCTGCGACGAGGCCGTGCACGTCGGCGGCAACGCGCCGCGCGACAGCTACCTGCAGTGGCAACGCATCATCGACGCGGCCCTGGCCACCGGCGCGCAAGCGGTCCACCCGGGCTACGGCTTCCTCAGCGAGAACACCGACTTCGCGGCCGCCTGCGCCAACGCCGGCCTGGTCTTCATCGGCCCGCCGGCTTCGGCCATCGCGGCCATGGGCAGCAAGAGCGCAGCCAAGTCGCTGATGGAAAAGGCCGGCGTGCCGCTGGTGCCCGGCTACCACGGCCGCAACAACGAGCCGGCCTTCCTGGCCGCGCAGGCCCAGCGCATCGGCTACCCGGTGCTGATCAAGGCCAGCGCCGGCGGTGGCGGCAAGGGCATGCGGCGCGTCGATGCGCCGGCCGATTTCGAAGCCGCGTTGGCGTCTTGCCAACGCGAAGCGCGCAGCAGTTTCGGCGACGACCACGTGCTGGTCGAGCGCTACGTGACGCGGCCCCGGCACATCGAGATCCAGGTCTTCGGTGACAGCCAGGGCCAGTGCGTCTACCTGTTCGAGCGCGACTGCTCGGTGCAGCGCCGCCACCAGAAGGTGCTGGAAGAAGCCCCTGCGCCGGGGCTTTCTGCCGCGCGCCGCGCCGAGATGGGCGCTGCCGCTGTGGCCGCCGCGCAGGCCGTGGGCTACGTGGGCGCCGGCACGGTGGAATTCATTGCCGAGCCGGCCGACGATGGCGACATCCGCTTCTATTTCATGGAGATGAACACGCGGCTGCAGGTCGAACACCCGGTGACCGAAGCCATCACCGGCCTGGACCTCGTCGAATGGCAATTGCGCGTGGCCGCTGGCCAGCCGCTGCCGCTGCAGCAGCACCAGTTGACGATGCGCGGCCACGCCATCGAAGCGCGCATCTGCGCCGAAAACCCCGACGCCGGTTTCCTACCGGCCACCGGCACGCTGCAGGTGGCGCGCTGGCCGGCTGCGCGCGTGGAATTCGAGCGCAGCGACAGCCTGCCGCGCGTGGATGGCGGCTTCGGCGAGGGCGACGAGATCAGCCCGCATTACGACTCGATGATCGCCAAGCTCATCGTCTGGGGCGAGAACCGCGCGCAGGCCTTGGCCCGGCTGGACGCTGCCCTGGCACAGACGCACCTGATGGGCCCGGCCACCAACGTGGCCTTCCTGCGCCGCGTGGTCGGCAGCCGCGCGTTTGCCACCGCCGACCTGGACACCGCGCTGATCGAACGCGAACACGCGGCGCTCTTCGAAGCGCCACCGCTGGCAGCGGAAATTGCCGCCGCCGGCGTGGCCGCCCACGTGCTGGCCGCCGAAGCCGCGCTGGAAGACGCCGACCCCTGGAGCCGGCGCGACGGCTGGCGGCTGTTCGGCGGCGCGCAGCGGCGGCTGAGCCTGCAAGTCCACGGGCAGGACCTGACGGTGGTGCTGCAGCGCCTGCACGACGGCGCCACGCTGCTGCGCATCGGCGAACGGTCGTGGCCCTTCAGCGCGAAGTCACTCGGGCCCGACCGCCACGACCTGCAGATCGGCAGCCAGCGTCTGCTGGCCATCGTTTACGCGCGCGGCAGCCGCTATGCCGTCCACACCCAGGCCGGTGCCGCGCTGGTGGCCGAATTCGACCCGCTGGCCCATGCCGGCGACGGCGCTGCCGAGGGCGGCCGCCTGACCGCGCCGATGCCGGGCAAGGTGGTCAGCTTCCTGGCCCAGCCCGGTGACAAGGTTGCGCGCGGTCAGGCTCTGGCCGTGATGGAGGCGATGAAGATGGAGCACACCATCAGCGCGCCGCGCGATGGGGTGGTGGCCGAACTGCTGTACGCCGTGGGCGACCAGGTGGCTGAGGGCGGCGAACTGCTGCGCCTGGCCGAGGTGTGAGCGGCGGCGCGGGCGCCGCGGTCTGGCCACCCGCGGGCGGTTCGGCCGGGCCGAAGATGGAATTCAGCAGGTGGCCGATGCTCAGCGGCGCCCGCAGCAAGGGGTTGGGTGTTTCCTGCGCGAAGGCGCGGCGGAACGAGCCGGCCAGGCTTTGCACCTCGGTACCGACCAGCGCGTCGCACACCAGCAGCACGTCACGCCGGTACAGCGGCTCGGTCAGCATGCGCTGTGCATCGATGCCTTCGCCCAGTTCCGATTGCAGCCTGGCGCTGATGCGCAAGGCGATCTTGAGGCAGCGGTGCTTGTCCATGATTCAGCCAGTCTCGCGCGCCACCGCGACAATCCGCCATCCCCAACCCGATTGATCTTGCAAGCGCCTGTTTCCTGCGTACAGCCAACCACCCCGCAACGCCACCATGCTGCCCACCACCGTCACCCTCGTTGAAGTCGGCCCGCGCGACGGCTTGCAGAACGAAGCAGCGCCCGTCACGACCGCGCAGAAGGTCGAACTGATCCACCGGCTGCAAGCCGCCGGCTGCCGCGAGATCGAGGCCACCAGCTTCGTCAGCCCCAAATGGGTGCCGCAGATGGCCGACAACGCTGCCGTGATGGCCGGCATCCAGCGCCAGGCTGGCGTGCGCTATTCGGTGCTGACGCCCAACCTGAAGGGACTGGAAGCCGCGCTGGCCCTGGCCACGCCACCCGACGAGGTGGTGGTCTTCGGCGCCGCCACCGAGGCCTTCAGCCAGCGCAACATCAACTGCTCCATCGCTGAAAGCCTGGAGCGCTTCCGGCCCGTCGTGGCGGCAGCCCACGCCGCCGGCGTGAAGGTGCGCGCGGCGGTGTCCTGCGCCCTGGGCTGCCCCTACCAGGGCGCGGTCAGCGCCGACGAGGTCGAGCGCGTGGTGCAGGGCATGCGCGACATCGGTGTGGACCACTGCGGCATCGCCGACACCATCGGCGTGGGCACGCCGCTGAAGGTGCAGGCCGCGATGGAACGCGCGCTGCGCCACTACCCGCTGGCGCAGGTGAGCGGACACTTCCACGACACCTACGGCCAGGCGCTGGCCAACATCCACGCCTGCCTGCAGATGGGCATCCACATCTTCGACAGCAGCATCGCCGGCCTGGGCGGCTGCCCCTACGCGAAGGGCGCGACCGGCAACGTGGCCACCGAGGACGTGGTCTTTTTGCTGCACGGCATGGGCATCCGCACCGGCCTGGACCTGGACGCGCTGGTGGACGCCGGCGCCTGGATCAGCGGCGTGTTGGGCCGCCCGCCGGTATCGCGCGTCAGCCGCGCGCTACTCGCGAAATGAAGCCCCCAAGCTCGCTAGCGCTCGCTACCCCCCGAGGGGGCCGTCCGCCGACGGCCCGGCAAAGCCGGTTCCGTGGCGGGAAGTTGGGTTTCGCATGATCGACGCCAACCGCCCCGAAGGCTTCCAGCGCGTGACGCAGGCGCTGGCCGCGCTGGGCCACCCGCAGGCGCCGGTCTGGCTGGACGTGTCCGCGCGCACGGCGCAGGAAGCGGCCGATGCGCTGCAGGTCAGCGTCGGCCAGATCGCCAAGAGCGTCATCTTCCGCCGCAAGGCCGACGACGTGGCGGTGCTGGTCGTCACCTCGGGCGACCAGCGCGTGGACGAAAAGCGCGTGGCCGCCATCACCGGCGCACTGGGCCGCGCCGACGCCGATTTCGTGAAAGCCCGCACCGGCTTTTCCATCGGCGGCGTGTCGCCGGTGGCGCACAGCACGCCCTGCGTGACGCTGATCGACCGCGAGCTGTTCCGCTACGGCCTGATCTGGGCGGCCGCCGGCCACCCCAACGGCGTGTTCAGCCTGACGCCTGACGAACTGGTGCGGCTGACCGGCGCGCCGGTGGCGGACGTGGTTCAGGCGCCACCCGTCATCCAGGTGCCACAGGCATGAACGCGCTCACACCGCTGCCCCCGCCGGCGGCGACAGCCCCCGTGGCGTCCCCCTGCATCAACATCTGCCAGATGGACGCCCCCACCGGCTGGTGCGCGGGCTGTTTGCGCAGCCTGGACGAGATCGCCGGCTGGTCGCGGCTGGACGACGCCGGCAAGCGGGCGATCTGTGCGGCCCTGCCGCAGCGCCAGGCGGAATGGCGGCGGCTGGGCCGGCCTGCGGTGCCCAGCCGCGACAAGCGGCGCTGAAGCGCGGCGTTGAACAACCAGGGTGTGCTTGCGATGAAACGCATCGTCTTCCACTTCGACGTCATCTCGCCCTACGCCTACCTGGCCTTCGAGCACCTGCCGCAGGCCCTGGAAGGCTGCAGCTACGAGGTCGCGTACCGGCCCGTGCTGTTCGCCGCGCTGCTGCAGCACCACGCGCACAAAGGCCCGGCCGAGATCGAACCCAAACGCGCCTGGACCTTCCGCCAGGTGCACTGGCTGGCGGCGCAGCTGGGCCTGCCCTGCGACACGCCGGCGCAGCACCCCTTCAACCCCGTGGCGCTGCTGCGGCTGGTGGTGGCCTGCGGCGCCAACCGGCATGTCGTCGAAGCGGTGTTCCGCCACGTCTGGCGCGGTGGCGGCGACGCCAATGACCCGCAACGCCTGGCCAACCTGACCGCGCGACTGGCGCCGGCGCGCGACCCGCACAGCGACGCGGTGAAGGCCGAACTGCGCGGCAACGGCGAGGCGGCGATGGCCCAGGGCCTCTTCGGCGTGCCGACCTTCGAACTGGACGGCCGCTTGTTCTGGGGCCTGGATGCCCTGCCGATGTTGCGCGACGCGCTGCAGGGTGGCACCTGGTTCAGCGGCCCGGCCTGGGACCGCGAAGGCGCGCCGCGACCCGGCCTGAAACGCAGCAGCCGGGACTGACCTGGCGGGCCAGCCCCGGCTGCGCCGTGTCCGCTCAGGACTTGTCGGTCGGCGCCGGCGTCGTGACGACCTCGCCGTTGCGCACCGGCAGCGTCGCGCCCGGCTTGAAGGTGGTGCGCACCACGCCTTCCTTGCCCGCCAGGCGGTAGGTGACGTCGTAGCCCACGACCTGCTGCGACTTCACGTTCACGGTGCGGCAGCGGCGGTCGGTGCTGGTCACCGTGTCGTGTTCCTGCATGCCCTTCTGGATCTGGTTGCCGGCGTAGCCGCCCGCTGCAACGCCGGCCACCGTGGCCAGGGTCTTGCCGTTGCCGCCACCGATGGTGCTGCCCAGCAGACCGCCCGCGATACCGCCGACCACGCTGCCGGCCACGCGCTTTTCGTCCTGGACGGGCGCCTGGTGCTGAACGGCCACGTTCTCGCACTTTTCCTGCGGCGTGACCACAGAGGCCATCACGTCCCGCACCGCCACCACGTCGGCGTAGGACGGCTTGGCCATGGCCTTGTAGCCGCCCACCGCGCCAGCGCCCAACACCACCATCGCGATACCGCCGACGGCGATGCCCTTGATCATTGACTTGTCCATTGCAGACTTCCTTGTAGGTTGCGTCGGTCCGGCGCTGCCGCCGACTGCCGAGCTGTGCTGCCAGTGTGACGACCCGGCCCGCGCCTGCGTGTAGGACAAGCGCTGGTTCTGCACCGGCGTGTGCGCCCTCGCCCGCAGGCGGCCTCAGGGCCCGAGCAGCAGTTCCTTCAAGGCATCGGCGCGCAAGGGCGCTGCGCTGTCCTGCCCTTCCAGGATGCCATCCGCCAGGGCCCGCTTGTCGCGGTGCAGGTCGATGATGCGTTCTTCAACCGAACCCGCCGTGACGAGCCGATAAACCGTCACCGGCCGTAGCTGTCCGATGCGGTGGGCGCGGCCCAGGGCCTGGTCTTCGGCGGCGGGGTTCCACCAGGGGTCGACGATCAGCACGTAGTCGGCGGCCGTCAGGTTCAGGCCGAAGCCGCCGGCCTTCAGGCTGATCAGGAACAGGTCGCCCTCACCACCCTGGAAGGCGGCCACGCGCTTGCCGCGTTCGGCCGCCGGGGTGCTGCCGTCCAGGTACTGGTACTTCAGGCCGACGGCGTCGAGCCGGGCGGCCAGCAGTTTCAGGAAATCGACGAACTGGCTGAACACCAGTGCCTTGTGGCGGCCGGCCACCAGCTCCATCGCCAATTGCTCGAATTCATGCGACTTGGCGCCGACGATGCCCAGCTCGGGCGCCACCAGGCGCGGGTCGCAGGCCGCACGGCGCAGGCGCGTCAATTCCGTCAAGACATGGAAGGCATTCGACCCGCTGCCGTCCACCGGCAGTTCGGCCACCCGTTCCAGCGCGGCGCGGCGCGACGCTTCGAGGAAGGCGCGCTCTTCCGGGCCGGGCTCGACGCGGTGGATGATCTCGGTGCGCGGCGGCAAGTCGGACAGCACCTGGGCCTTGGTCCGGCGCAGCAGAAAGGGTGACACCAGCCGGCGCAAACGGGCCTGCGCCGCCGGGTCGCGGTCGCGCTCGATGGGGCCGGTGTAGCGCTCGCCAAACTGCCCGCTGCTGCCCAGCAGACCCGGGTTCAGCAGGTTCATCACCGACCACAGGTCGGCCAGCCGGTTTTCGACCGGCGTGCCGGTCAAGGCCAGCCTGAAACCGGCCTGCAGCTGTGCCACCGACTTGGCGCGTTTGGTGGCGGCGTTCTTCAGCGCCTGCGCTTCATCCATCACCAGCGTGGCCCATTCGACCTGCGCGAAAGCGTCTTCGTCGATCTGCGCCAGCGCGTAGGACACGACCATCAAATCGCCGGCTTGCGCGGCCTGCAACTGCGCGCCGCGAAAGCTGCCTTCGCCGTACAGCGACACCCGCAAGCCCGGTGCGAAACGCTGCGCTTCGGCGACCCAGTTGCTGCACACCGACGTGGGCGCGATGACCAGTGCCGGGCCCAGCGCCGCGCGGTGCAGCAGCAGGGTCAGGGTCTGCACGGTCTTGCCCAGGCCCATGTCGTCGGCCAGGCAGGCGCCCAGGCCGGCGTGGGCCAGCCGGGCCATCCAGGCAAAGCCTTCCACCTGGTAGCCACGCAGGTCGGCCTGCAGGCCAGCCGGCACCTCGGGTTGCAGCGCGGCGGCCTCGTCCAGCAGCTGCAGGCGGCGGGCCCAGGGGGCGTCGCCGGCCAGCGTGGTGTCGTCCAGGGTTTCGGCCAGCCAGGCAGCCGCCGCAGCGGGCAGGCGCAGGCTGTGGGCGCTGCCGCCACCACCGCCGGCGCCTTCACTTTGCGCCAGCGCGTGCAGGTCGGCCAACTGGCGGCGCAGTTGTTCGGTCAACGCCAGGTATTCGCCGTCGCCCAGGGCCACGAAGCGGCTGCCGCGCGAGGCATGCGCCAGCCGCAGCAACTGGTGCAGCCCGAGCACGCGCTGCTCGTCGATGCGCACCTCGCCGTCCAGCGCGAACCAGTCGGCGCCGCTTTTCACGCTGGCCTGCAAGGCGCTGGTGGCCACCGGCACCACGCGCACCGGCTTGCCGCGCGGCCAGTCCACGCTGGCCACGGCCGCCAGCTGCGGCAGCCGTTCGACGGCGGCCAGCGCCTGTTCGGGGTCGGCCAGCAGCCAGGTGGTGTCGTCGGTCTGCGCGCCTTGCAGGAAGGGCAGGGCGTCGGTGACGGCGGCCAGGTGCTCGGCCTCTTCGTCCAGCCGGCGTTCGGTGGACAGGTTCAGGCCCTGGTGCAGCGTCAGCAGCCGCGCGCGGCCCTGGCCCGGCGACACCGCCGGCCCGTGGCTGCCGAAGGGTTGCACCAGCAGGCGCAAGCGCAGGCCGTCGCCCTGCGGGCTGAGCTGCGCCCGCAGCCGCGATTCGCTGGCCACCGCCTGCCCGGCGTCGGCGTCGCTGTGCAGCTGGAAGTGGCCGGCCAGCACGCGCAGCGCGGCTTCCAGCTCGGCCTGGGCGGACACCGGCACGCTCCACTGCTTGGCCACCAGTTCGGCCACGCGGCGCTGGGCCGCGCCGATGCGGATCAGCCGCGCGCTGTCGGGCGCGTCGCGCACGATGCGGATGCCGTTGCGCCGGTCGGCCTCGGCACTCGGGTCGCTGGCGGTGAAGTGTTCGCCCACGGCCGGCGGCACGCTGCTCAGCAGCGGGTCCAGCAGCTTGAAGACGTAGCGTTCGCCGTCGTCCCCGCCCCCCGGTTCGGCCGTGCCGGGCTGGCGCAGCACCTCCAGCACCGGCAGCGCCTCGCGCAGGTCCACCGCCTGGTCGGGCGCGTCGTCGAAGTAGACCGCCGGGTGGCCGACCAGCGCCATCGCGGCGGCCGTCACGTCCATGCCCAGCATGCCGGGCGACCAGCGCTGCGGCTCGATGGCGCGGGCCACGGCGGCGTCGCGCGGGTCCAGGCGGGTGGCCTTCTTCACGCGGGCCAGCGTGGCCGGCTTGGGCTTGCCCAGGCCGCGCACGCCAGCCGTGCGTTCCCAGGGTTGCACCGCGACCACGCGGCCGGCGCTGTCCAGCTTCACCTGCCATTGCAGGGTGACGGGCGCCGTGGCCGCCGCGCTGTCTTTGCCGCGCAGGTCGCCCAGCGCTTCGATGGCCGCCAGCGCGTCGCGCCAGGGTTCCTGTTTGGCGCCGAAGAAGACCACCGGCCAGGGCTCACCCTCGGCCGGCGTGCGCGCCGCCACGCGCAGGTCCAGCCGCTCGCAGGCCTGGCGCACCAGATCGGCTTTCCAGGGCACGCCGGCTTCATGCAGGTGATGCACCAGCGCGCCCAGCATGCTGGGGCTCCAGCCTTTGGACGGCTCGCCCAGCCAGGCCGCCAGGATCAGGTGCGTGGCGTCATCTTCCAGCACGGCGGGGCGGCGGTGGGCCGGTGGCGCGTCCAGCACGCCGGGCGACAGCGGCGTGTCGCCCAGGCGCACGGCGGCGGCATGGGCCCACAGGCCCCAGCCCTGGCCCATGTAAGGCTGGCGGCTGCCTGACTCGGTCACGCACAGCTTGTGCGCAGCCGCCCAGGCCGCCGGCTCGGGCTGCGCCAGCAGGCTCAGCACGTACCACTGCAGCAGGCGTTCCGGCATGAAGCCGCGCTTCATGCGGGCTTCCTTCGCCGCTTCTTTGTAGACCTTGCCGAAGGCGGCCGAGGCTTCCGCCCAGCGCCCGGCCCAGGCCAGTTCCGCAGCGCGGACCATGCCGATGCTGCTGCCCGACAGGCCCTGCAAGGCGGCCGCGCAGCCGGCCAGGTCGCCCCGGTGCAGGCGCCGCTCGGCCAGCAGGAAACGCAGGCCCGGCGACACCGCCGTGGCGGCGCGCGCCATCTGCGCGTCCAGCCACTGCAGCAACGGCTGCCACAGCGGGGTGTCCAGGTTGTAGCTTTGCTGGAAGGTGATCAGCAGGGCCTCCCGCAGGTCGGTCTGCATGCCTTCCAGCACCTCGGGCACGAACGGCGTGTTCAGCGCTGCAGCCAGCACGTCGGTGTTGCCCGCCGGGCCCAGCACGCGCGCGGCCACGCGCCGCCAGCCGCTCACGTCCAGCCCGCCGGCCAACGCCAGCCGCGCCATGGCCTGCATCTCGGTCGGACTGCGGTAGTCGGGCATCAGCGGGTCGTGGTTCATGGAAACGCCGGGCGTCGCTGCCTGCGCCCAGGCGCGCCAGGCTTGCGCGATGTCGGGCGCCGTCAGCAGGCGGGGCCAGCGCGCGTGGCGGGCCGAGGGCGGCACGTCGTGGCGGCCGCTGGCCTGCAGGTGCACCCGGTCGGCCTGCTGCAAGGCGGCCAGGCTGGCGCCCACCGCCGCCACGTCGAATTCAGCCCCATCGGCTGTGCGCCGCTGCAGGTGGCGCATGAAGTTCGTCAGCCAGACCTTGCTGCGCTCGCAGCCGGCCAGGCACAGCGCGTCGAAGACGGCCTCGAAGTCGGCTGCGGTCAGCGCACTTGCGGCGGCAGCAACTGCGGCAGGGTCAGCGCGGGGGCGGGGTGGCAAGGGCATGCGGGCCTGTGGGCAAGCGAGAGCGTGGGCGGTATTTGCTAGGGACTAACCCGGCATCGTAGCCGCGCATGCCCGGTGTCGGCCATGCGCGTAAGCCCACGTTGGCTGCGCGTCAGAACAGGGTCAGTGCGCGTGCCGATAGTCCGCCCCACTGGACCAGCCCACAAGTCCTGAGGAGACAAGCATGGAAACCGATCTGGCTGCGCGCATCGCAGCGCACCCCACCTACCAAAAGCTCAAGACCACCCGCTCTGCGCTGGGCTGGTGGCTCACGGGCGCCATGATGCTGGTGTACTACGGCTTCATCGTGCTGGTGGCCTACTTCAAGCCGCTGATGTCCACGCGCATCGGCGAAGGCGTCACCACCTGGGGCATGCCGGTCGGCTTGTTCGTGATTGCTTTCACCATCCTGATCACCGGCATCTACGTGCGCCGCGCGAACGACGAGTTCGACCGCCTGGCCGCTGAACTGAACAAGGCGGTGCTGAAGTGAACACGCGCAAATCCCTGCTGTTGGCGCTGGCCCTCGCGGCCGCCTCATCCATCGCCTACGCCGCCGGCGCCGACCTCGGCCAGGCCGAGAAGCAAGCCACCAACTGGACGGCCATCGGCATGTTCGGCGTGTTCGTCATCTTCACGCTGTTCATCACCAAGTGGGCAGCCGCCAAGACCAAGAGCACGGCCGACTTCTACACCGCAGGCGGTGGCATCACCGGTTTCCAAAATGGCCTGGCCATTGCGGGCGACTACATGTCGGCGGCTTCTTTCCTGGGCATTTCGGCCGCTGTGATGGCATCGGGCTTCGACGGCCTGATCTATTCGATCGGCTTCCTGGTCGGCTGGCCCGTGGTCACCTTCCTGCTGGCTGAACGCTTGCGCAACCTGGGCAAGTTCACCTTTGCCGACGTCGCCGCCTTCCGTTTCAACCAGACCCCGGTGCGCATGTTCGCGGCCAGCGGCACGCTGGTCGTGGTGGCCTTCTACCTGATCGCGCAGATGGTCGGCGCCGGCCAGCTCATCAAGCTGCTGTTCGGGCTGGAGTACTGGATGGCCGTGGTCATCGTCGGCGCGCTGATGATGGTCTACGTGCTCTTCGGCGGCATGACGGCCACCACCTGGGTGCAGATCATCAAGGCCATCATGCTGCTGTGCGGCGCTTCGTTCATGGCCTTCATGGTGTTGCTGCACTTCGGCTTCAGCCCGGAAGCCATGTTCGCGGAAGCCGTGAAGATCAAGACGGCCATCGCCACCAAGGGCGGCAAGCCGGCTGAAGAGGCGGCGAAGATCGGATTCAGCATCATGGGCCCGGGCAACTTCGTGAAGGACCCCATCAGCACCATCAGCTTCGGCATGGCGCTGATGTTCGGCACCGCCGGCCTGCCCCACATCCTGATGCGCTTCTTCACCGTGCCGAACGCCCGCGAAGCGCGCAAGTCGGTGCTGTGGGCCACCACCTGGATCGGCTACTTCTACATCCTGACCTTCATCATCGGTTTCGGCGCCATCACCTTCGTGCTGACCAACCCGAACTTCCTGGATGCCAAGGGTGCGCTGCTGGGCGGCAACAACATGGCCGCCATCCACCTGGCCAACGCGGTGGGCGGCAACGTCTTCCTGGGCTTCATCTCGGCGGTGGCTTTCGCCACCATCCTGGCGGTGGTCGCGGGCTTGACCTTGAGCGGCGCCAGCGCGGTGTCGCATGACCTCTACGCCACGGTCATCAAGAAGGGCAAGGCCGACAGTGCTGCCGAGTTGCGCGTGTCCAAGATCACCACCATCTGCCTGGGTGTCGTGGCGGTCGTGCTGGGCATCGCCTTCGAGAAGCAGAACATCGCCTTCATGGTCAGCCTGGCCTTCGCGATTGCGGCCAGTGCCAACTTCCCGGTGCTGCTGATGAGCGTGCTGTGGAAGAACTGCACCACCAAGGGCGCCGTCATCGGTGGCTTCCTGGGTCTGGTGTCGTCGGTGGCCTTGACGGTGGTGTCGCCGGCGGTGTGGGAAGCCACGCTGGGCAACCCCAAGGGCAGCGCGCTCTTCCCGTACACCAGCCCGGCGCTGTTCAGCATGACCATCGGCTTCGTCGGCATCTGGCTGTTCAGCGTGCTGGACGGCAGCAAGCGCGCGGCCATCGACAAGGCCGGCTTCCTGCGCAGCAGGTGCGGTCGGAAACCGGCATCGGCGCAGCCGGCGCATCCGGTCACTGAGCGGGCCGCTGCATGGGCCACTGAGCGGCTTTTCCGCGCAGACCTGAACAGGCCGCTGACAGCACGTCAGCGGCCTTTTTGCTTCACCGACGACATGAACCAACTGGCCTTGCAAATTGAAGGCGCGGCCACGCTGGCCGAACTGCAGGCGGCCAGTGCGCGCCTCGACGCGATGGTGCCGGCGCTGCACGGCAGCGGCGTGCACGCGGCGCGCATCGCCGAGATCGTCAGCGGGCTGAATGCGCGGCTGTTCGCGCGCCTGTGGGCGCTGCTGGCGCCGCCCGACCTCATCGCCAACAGCTGCCTGCTGGTGATGGGCAGCGAAGGCCGTGGCGAGCAGATCCTGAAGACCGACCAGGACAACGCGCTGCTGCTGCGCGACGGTTTCGAATGGCCAGGCTTGGCCGCGCTGGCCGCGCGCTTCAACGGCGTGCTGGCCGACTGGGGCTACCCGCCCTGCCCGGGCCACATCATGCTGACCAACCCGCTGTGGCGGCAGCCGCTGGCGGCCTTCCGCGAAACCCTGCGCGGCTGGGTTTACGGCGACGACGGCGTGGTGCCGGTGGACGGCCCGATGGACCTGGCCATCTTCTTCGACGCCGTGGCCGTGGCCGGCGACGCCACGCTGCTGCAGGCCGCGCGTGCGCAACTCGACCGTTTGCTGGACGGGCACGACAGCTACGTGGCGCGTTTCGCCGCAGCGGCCGACCAGTTCGCCGAGCCCGGCGGCTGGCTGGCGCGCATGGCCGCCATCGTCCACGGGCACCCTGAAGCGCCGCCGCTGGACATCAAGAAGCTGGGCCTCTTCCCCATCGTCCACGGCGCGCGCGCGCTGGCCTTGCAGTACGGCGTGCACGAGGCCAGCACGGCCGCGCGGCTGGAGCGGCTGGCCGCGCAGAACCGCATCGACCCGGCCCTGGCCGGCGACGCGGTGGATGCACTGCACCGCCTGATGGACCTGCGCCTGACGCAGCAGTTGCGCCAGCGTGCGCAAGGTCTTGCGGCCGGCAACGAGATCACGCCGGCCGAGCTGTCGCCGGCCGGGCAGGCGCAACTGCACGCGGCCTTGGCCAGCGTCAAACGCTGGCGGGCATTTCTGCGCCAGCATTTCCATCTCGACGCGCTTTGAAGCCCGCACCATGAAACGCCACCGTGCCAGTCTGTTGACGCAACGCCTGCTGGCGCTGTTCGCGGCCGGCTGGCTGCTGCTGAGTTTTCCGCTGTTGAAGCTGTGGCTGACGGACGCCACCTGGCTGGGTCTGCCGCTGCTGCCGGTGGCGCTGTTCACGGCCTGGGGCCTGGTCATCGTTCTGCTGGCCGTGCTGATGGAAACGCGCCGCGACTGACCCCATGTCACCCGCCCTGGTCATCACCGCGTCGCTGGCCTACCTGCTGGCCCTGTTCGGCGTGGCCGCCTGGGCCGACCGGCGCGCCGCGCAGGGCCGCAGCGTGATCGGCAACGCCTGGGTGTATGCCTTGTCGATGGGCGTGTACTGCACCGCCTGGACCTACTACGGCAGCGTGGGCCGCGCGGCCAGCGGCGGCGTGTGGTTCCTGCCCATCTACCTGGGCCCGACGCTGGCCATGGTGCTGGCCTGGCCGGTGCTGCGCAAGATGATCCGCATCGCCCGCGCCTACCGCATCACGTCCATCGCCGACTTCATCGCCAGCCGCTACGGCAAGAGCCGCCTGCTGGCCGGTGGCGTGACGCTGATCGCGCTGGTCGGCGTGGTCCCCTACGTGGCGCTGCAACTGAAGGCGGTCAGCAGCGGCTTCGCGGTGCTCACCGGCCACGCCGAAAGCGACCTGCCGGTGGCGCTGATCACCGCGCTGGTGCTGGCCGGTTTCACCATCGCTTTCGGCACGCGGCACCTGGACAACACCGAACGCCACGAAGGCCTGGTGGCGGCCATCGCGGCCGAATCGGTGGTCAAGCTGCTGGCCTTTCTGGCGGTGGGCGCCTTCGTCACCTGGGGCTTGTTCGACGGCCTGGGCGACCTCTTCGGCCGTGCGATGGCGGTGCCCGACATCGCCCGCGTGCTGCAGCCCGACGCGGCCAAGCCGTTCGCCTTCGAACAGTGGTTCGCGCTGATGCTGCTGGCGATGTTCAGCGTCATCCTGCTGCCGCGCCAGTGGCAGGTGATGGTGGTCGAGAACGTAGCCGAAGCCCACGTGCGCCGCGCCGCCTGGGCCTTTCCGGCGTATTTGCTGCTGATCAACTTGTTCGTGCTGCCGATTGCCTTTGGCGGCCTGCTGTGGTTCGGCGCAGGCGGCGCAGCGGCTGAAACCTTCGTGCTGTCGCTGCCGCTGAAGGCCGGTGGCGCGTGGGGCCCGGCGCTGGCGCTGCTGGCCTTCATCGGCGGCCTGTCGGCGGCCACCGGCATGGTCATCGTCGAAGCGATCGCGGTGTCCACCATGGTCTGCAACGACCTGGTGCTGCCCGGCCTGCTGCGCCTGCCGGCCTTGCAGACGCGCGACCTGACGGCCACGCTGCTGTTCATCCGCCGCGCCGTCATCGTGGCGCTGCTGCTGCTGGGCTGGCTCTACTTCCGCATCGCCGGCGAGGCCTACGCGCTGGTCAGCATCGGGCTGATCAGCTTCGCCGCCGTGGCCCAGTTTGCGCCCGCGCTGCTGGGCGGCCTGTACTGGAAAGGCGGCACGCGCAATGGTGCGCTGGCCGGCTTGTCGGCCGGTGCGCTGCTGTGGGTGTGGACGCTGCTGCTGCCGTCCATCGCCAAGTCGGGCTGGATGGACGCGGCCTTTCTGGCGCACGGGCCGGGCGGCCTGGCCCTGCTGCGGCCCGAAGCCTTGTTCGGCCTGAGCGGGCTGGACAACCTGACCCACGCCCTGTTCTGGAGTCTGCTGGCCAATGCGGGCCTGTACGTGGGCGTGTCGCTGGCCTGGCCGCCGCGCGCCGCCGAGGCTGGGCAGGCGCTGCTCTTCGTCGATGTCGATGCGGGCGACAGCCCCGAACGCGTCTTCTGGCGCGGCCGTGCGCGGGTGGCCGATCTGGTGGCGCTGCTGGGCCGCTTCGTGGGCCCGCTGCGCGCGCAGGCGCTGATCGACAAATACCGCGCCGAAACGGTCACCACCGCGCAGCCCGGTTTCGACGTTGAGCAGGCCGACCCGAAGCTGGTGCAGTTCGCTGAAACGCAACTGGCGGGGGCCATCGGCAGCGCGTCGGCGCGGGTGATGGTGGCGCAGGTGGTGGACGAAGACGCGCTGGACCTGGACGACGTGTTGCGCATCGTCGAAGAGGCCAGCGGCCTGCGGCAGATGAACGAGCAGCTGCAGTCGCTGGACCGGCTGAAAGACGACTTCATGTCATCGGTGACGCACGAACTGCGCACGCCGCTGACCAGCATCCGCGCACTCACCGAATTGATGCGCGACGACCCGGCGATGGACACCGCCCAGCGCCAGCAGTTCCTGGGCCTGGTGGTGAGCGAGAGCGAACGCCTGTCGCGCCTGGTGAACCAGGTGCTGGACCTGGCCAAGATCGAGTCGGGCAGCGCCGAATGGCTGTCGGCCGATGTCGATGTGGCGGTCCTGCTGCAGCAGGCCGCACTGACCACGGCCGAGCTGTTCCGCGAGCGCGGCGCGCTGCTGGTGCTGAGCCTGCCCGACACGCCAGCGCCGCCGCTGCGCGCCGACCCCGACCGCCTGCTGCAGGTGCTGCTGAACCTGCTGTCCAATGCCGCCAAGTTCGTGCCCGACAGCGGCGGTCGCGTCGACCTGCGCCTGCATAGGCAGGACAAGCTGCTAACGGTTGAAGTGCAGGACAACGGCCCCGGCATACCGCCCGAACAGCAGACGCTGGTTTTCGAGAAATTCCGCCAGGGCGGCAGCGCCAGCCACCGCCCGCAGGGCACCGGCCTGGGCCTGCCGATCAGCCGGCGCATCGTCGAGCATTTCGGCGGCCGGCTGTGGCTGCGTTCGGAGCCGGGGCAGGGCGCCTGCTTCGGTTTCGACCTGCCGCTGAACGACAAGAACACGACGAAGGAGACACTCCCATGAGCCCCACCATCGTCATCGCCGACGACGAGCCCAACATCCTGATCTCGCTGGAATTCCTGATGAAGCGCGAGGGCTACACCGTGGTGCTGGCGCGCAATGGCATCGAGGCGCTGGACGCCATCCATTTGCATCGGCCTGCGCTGGTGCTGCTGGACGTGATGATGCCGGGCAAGAACGGCCACGAGGTCTGCCAGGCCGTGCGCGCCGACGAAACCCTGGCCGCCACCAAGATCCTGATGCTCACTGCCAAAGGCCGCGACACCGACATCGCGCAGGGCCTGGGCGTGGGTGCCGACGGCTACATGACCAAGCCTTTTTCGACCAAGGACCTGGCGGCGCGCGTGCGCGAGATGCTGGGTTGACAGGCCGAGGCCGCCATGAAAGTCGATGCCCGTGAACTGATCGCCGCGCTGCTGCCGGCCGCGCTGTTCGCATTGCTGCTGGCCGGCGCCGCCGGGCTGCTGGCGGCCACGATGAACGCCAGCGAACGCAGCGCGCTGTGGGCGTTGGTCGAGCCGCGCGGGGCGTTGCTGGTGATGCTGTGGCTGGTGACGGCCGGGGCCGCCGGCCTGGCGCTGCGCTGGGCCTGGCTGCACTTCGGCGCGGCACCCGGCCGGCTGGCCGAAGCGGTGCAGGTGCTGATCAACACCGACACGCCGCCGCGCCTGGACAGCAGCGGCAGCAGCGCGGGCGGCAGCGCCGGCAGCCGCGCGCTGGCGGTGGCCGTCAACACGCTGGTTCTGCAACGCAACACGCTGCGCGAGGGCATCGCCACCAAGGTGGCCGAAGCCAGCCGCGAGGTCGAGCAGGAACGCAACCGCCTGGCCGCGCTGATGGCCGAACTGACGCAGAGCGTGGTGGTCTGCAACCTCGACGGCCGCATCCTGCTGTTCAACGCCCGCGCGCGCCTGCAGTTCCGCGCGCTGGCCGTTGGCGGAACGGGCGGGTCGGGTGCAAGGGTCGGCGCGGAAGGGGCCAGCGTGGCCGGCTTCGACGCCATCGGCCTGGGCCGTTCGATCTACGCCGTGCTCGACCGCCGTCTCGTCGCGCACGCCCTCGAAGCCGTGCAGCAGCGCCTGCAGCGCGGCGCCGCGCACCCGTCGGCGCAGTTCGTCACCGGCACGCAGAACGGCCAGCTGCTGCGCGTGCAGATGACGCCGGTGCAAGCCCCCGACGCCGATGCCAACGCGCCACTGAACGGCTTCGTGCTGATGCTGGACAACATCACCCGCGACCTGGCGGACGACACCGAACGCGACCGCCTGCTGCACGGCCTGACCGAGGGCCACCGCGGTTCACTGGGCACGCTGCAGGCGGCGGCCGAACTGCTGGAAGAACCCGACCTGGACGCCGCCACGCGCGAACGGTTCGGCGGCGTGATCCGCGACGAGATTGCCGCCATGTCGCGTCGCCTGAACGAGGCGGCGGCGCAGGGCCTGCGCACGCTGAAGACGCGCTGGCCGCTGGAAGACATGCTGGGCGCCGACTTCGTGGCCGCCGCTGCGCGGCGCATCGAAAGCCAGCACGGCGGACGCGTCATCGCCACCGAGGTCGATGCGCAGTTGTGGCTGAAGGTGGACAGCTACACGCTGATCCAGGCGCTGCTGCATTTGAGCGGCCGGCTGGCCGATGAATACGGCGTGCGCCGCGTGCAGCTGCGTTTGTCGCTGGCGCCGGGGGCTGGCGGTGCGGCCGGCGGCGCGGGCGGCAAGGCCCAGCTGGACCTGGTCTGGGCGGTGCAGGCGATGAGCACCGAGACCGTGACGGCCTGGGAGTCCGAGCCCATCCAGGCCGGCGCAGACACCAGCCCGCTGACCGTGCGCGACGTGCTGGAACGCCACGGTGGCACGCTGTGGTTCGAACGCGCGCGCGTGCGCCAGGAAGCCTTCTTCCGCCTGCTGCTGCCGCTGGCAGCCGAGGCCGCCGCGATGGAAGCGGCCGCCATCACGCCGCATGACAGCCGGCCCGAGTTTTACGACTTCGACCTGTTCGCGCACCACGCCGCCGGCCACGCGCTGGCCGACCGTCCGCTGGCCGAGATCGCCTACACCGTGTTCGACACCGAGACGACCGGGCTGCAGCCGTCCGAGGGCGACGAGATCATCCAGATCGGCGCCACGCGCATCGTGGCCGGCAAGCTGCGGCGGCAAGAGTGCTTCGAACAGCTGGTCGATCCGCAGCGCCCGCTGTCGGCCGCCGGCATCGCCATCCACGGCATCGAACCGGCGATGCTGCGCGGCCAGCCGCAGATCGCCGCCGTGCTGCCGGCCTTCCACGCCTTCGCGCAAGACACCGTGCTGGTGGCCCACAACGCGGCCTTCGACATGCGTTTCCTGCAGCTGAAGGAAGGCGCCACGGGCGTGGTTTTCGACCAGCCGGTGCTGGACACGCTGCTGCTGTCGGCGGTGGTGCACCCGCAGCAGGACAGCCACCGCCTGGAAGCCATCGCCGAACGCCTGGGCGTGCCGGTGCTGGGGCGGCACACGGCGCTGGGTGACGCGATGGTCACCGCCGAGGTCTTCGTGCAGTTGTTGCCGCTGCTGCAGGCGATCGGCATCCACACGCTGGGGCAGGCGCTGGCGGCGTCGAAACAGACCTATCTGGCGCGGGTCAGCTACTGATCGGGCGGCGGCACCGGCGCATCGGCCTCGGTCTTGGCCTGGGTCTCGGGCGCCAGCCAGCGCAGCACCGTCGCCGCCAGCGTCTGCGGGCTGAAGGGCTTGGTCAGGTGGTCGCTCAGCCCGGCGGCCAGTGAGGCCGTGCGGGCCGTTTCCTGCGCGTCGGCGGTCATCGCGATGACCGGCGTGTGGGCGTGGCCGGGCAGCAGGCGCAGCGCCTGCGTCACCTGGTGGCCGTCCAGCCCGGGCATGCGGATGTCCAGCAGCACCAGCGCGTAGGCGTGCGCGGCCGCCAGCGCCAGGCCGCTGCCGCCGGTCTGCGCCAGGTCCACCTGCAGGCCGAAAGACTGCAGAAAAGCCTGGGCGATCTGGCGGTTGATGGGGTCGTCTTCCACCAGCAGCACGCGGGCGCCGCCGTGGTCGCGGCGCAGCTGTTCTTCCGCCGACATGCTGACGGGCTGCGCGGCCGCCGGCCCCGCGTCGGCCGCCAGGGCCACCACCTTGCCCAGGCGCGCGGTGAACCAGAACACGCTGCCGGCGCCGGCCATGCTCAGCGCGCCGGCCGTGCCGCCCATCAGCTCGGCCAGGTGGCGGGTGATGGCCAGGCCCAGGCCGGTGCCGCCGTAGCGCCGCGTGGTGGACGACTCGGCCTGCACGAAGGGCTGGAACAGGCTGGCCAGTTGCGCGGGCGTGACGCCGATGCCGGTGTCGCGCACCTCGAAACGCACCAGCAGGTCGTCGGTGCCTTCGTCGTCAACCCGGCACTGCAGCGTGACCGAGCCGGTGTCGGTGAACTTGCAGGCGTTGGCCATCAGGTTCAGCAGCGCCTGGGTCAGCCGCGTGGCGTCGCCGCGCAGCTGCGCCGGCACATCGCCGCCGTCCACGGTCAGCAGCAGACCCTTGTCCTGCGTGGCGGTGCTGATCTGGTCTTCAACCCGGTGCAGCAGTGCCGGCCAGCTGAAAACCTGCCGCTCCAGTTCGAACTTGCCGGCCTCGATCTTCGACAGGTCCAGCACGTCGTTCAGCAGCGCCAGCAGGTGGGCCGAAGCCGTGCTGATCGGCTCCAGCCGGGTCATCTGCTTGGGGCTGGGGTTCTCGCGGCGCAGCAGGTGGGTGTAGCCGATGATGGCGTTCATCGGCGTGCGCAGTTCGTGGCTCATGGTGGACAGGAAGGTGCGCTTGGCGTTGTTCGCCGCCTCAGCCCTTTCGCGTTCCACCAGCAGTTCGCGGGTGCGCAGGGCCACGCGCTCTTCCAGGTGCGCGCGGTGGCCTTCCACTTCGGCCTGCAGGCGCCGCGCTTCGGTGATGTCCACCAGCACCGCGCGCTGGGTCAGCCCTGCCGCGTCGGTCATCACGTCCAGGCGCACCTGCACCGGCGGGCGCCGCGTGTCGGCGGCCATCACCGTCAGCTCGCCGGTCTGGCGGCGCCGCGAGGCGTAGGCCTGGTTCAGCAGTTCGGCGGTACGGTGCCGGTCCTCGGGCTGCACGAAGTCCAGGAAGCGGTGGCCCAGCAGCGCGCCGGGTGCCGCGCCCAGCAAGGCCGAGCCGGCCACATTCACCTGGCAGATGCGGCCTTCGCGGTCCAGGTTGAGATAGCCCACCGGCGCGAAGTCGAAAAGGTCGGTGTAGCGCCGCAGCGCGCGCTGGGTTTCGGCCTGGGCCTGCAGCAGGGCTTCGTTCTGCATCTCCAGTTCGACCTGGTGCACCTGCAGTTCGTGCAGCAGGCGTTGCGCGTCCATCGCGGGCGGCGGCATGCCGCCGCCGCGTTCGGCCAGGTGGGCTTCAGCCTGGGCGCGCAGCCGGGCTGCGTCGGTGCCGGGCGGGTGGGCGTCTGGCGGGTCGTTTGCCGGCGGTGCGGCCGGGTGCAGGGTGCTGGCCATGTCGGATCAGGGGCGTGGCGCACCGGTAGGCGCCAGCAGGCGCAACTCGGCCTCCAGCGTCTTGGTCTCGGTGATGTTGACGAAGGTGCTGACCACCCCGTCGATGACGTTGTCCTGCGTGCGGTAGGGCATGGTGCGCACGCGGTACCAGCGGCCGTCGTGGGTGCGCACCTGCTTCTCGCAGAAGACCAGCGTGCGCAGCACCTCGTGCGCGTCGGCCTTCATCTGCGGGTAGTCCAGTTCCGTCACCAGGTCCGACAGCGGCCGGCCGATGTCGCCGGGTATCAGCTTGAACAGCTGCGTGGCCAGCGTGGTGTAGCGCCGCAGTTTCATTTCGCCGTCCAGGAAGATGGTCGCGATCTCGGTGCTGTTCAGCAGGTTGGTCATGTCGTTGCGTTCCCAGGTGAAGTCCTTCACCCGGGCCTGCAGTTCGGCGTTCACGGTCTGCATCTCTTCGTTCATCGACTGCATCTCTTCCTTCGAGGTCGTCAGTTCCTCATTCGTGGACTGCAGTTCCTCGTTGGTCGATTGCAATTCCTCGTTGGCCGACTTCAACTCTTCCAGCGCGCTTTGCGAACCTTCCTGCAGCGTGCGCAGCGCGTCACGGGCCTGCTTCAGTTCCAGCAGCAGCGCGTCGTTGGCCCGGCTGGCCGCCGACTGGCGCGAACGCCGCGTGACCGGGGGCGCCGCCACGTCGTGAAAGACCACCAGTGCGCGGCCTTGCAGCGGCCCGGGCTGGGCCAGCGGCTGCACCGTCACGTCCACCACCGTGGTGCCGCTGTTGCCGCCCACCTTCAGGCCGTGCAGCGTGATGGGCTGCAGGTCGCGCAGCGCCTGGTGCACCACGCCGGTCAGGGCTTCGGCCAGGCCTTCACGGGCCATCGCGTGGAGGTTGATGTTGACCTTGCCGGCGGCCGGCTCCAGGTATTTGCCGGTGCGCCCGCTGATGTACAGGATGTCGCCGTCGGCGTTGACCAGCACGGCCGCCGGCGCGTGCTGCTGCAGGATCAGCTGGTCGGTCAGCTGGCCCAGGGTTTCGGCCGGCGCCGCCAGCACGGCCGCCTCATGGCCCGTCGGCGTCGGTGTGACGGCCGGGAAAAGCACCTGGCGCGGCGCGGGCGTGGGGTCCAGCCGGCGGAAGCAGTGGTCCTGCGACTTCACCGGCGCGAACTGGTGGTTGAAGTTGCCCACGGTCTCGGCATTGCCCAGCAGCAGCAGGCCGTCGCGGTTCAGCGCGTAGTGGAACAGCGGGAACAGCCGGGCCTGCAATTCGGGCCGGAAGTAGATCAGCAGGTTGCGGCAGGACAGGATGTCCAGCTTGGTGAACGGCGGGTCCTGGATGATGTTCTGCGGCGCGAAGATCACGCGGTCGCGCACGCTCTTCCCCACCCGGTACCCGGCCTCGTCGTCGACGAAATGGCGCAGCAGCCGGTCGGGCCCGACATCGGCGGCGATGGTCTTCGGGTACAGCCCTTTGCGCGCCTTGTCGACGGCGTCCGGGTCCAGGTCGGTGGCGTAGACCTGCAGCGTGTAGCGCGCGCCGGGCGCCGACGTGGCCAGCGCCGCCGCCGCTTCGCTGAACACCATGGCCAACGTGTAGGCCTCTTCGCCGGTGGAACAGGCCGGCACCCAGGCGCGGAAATGGCGGCCCTGCGGGTGGCGGGCCAGCAGCTCGGGCAGCAGCTCGGTGCCCAGGGTTTCCCACACCGCCGGGTCGCGGAAGAACTGGGTCACGCCGATCAGCATTTCCTTGAACAGCAAGTCCAGTTCTTGCACGTTGTCGCCCAGGTGCTGCGCGTAGGCGGTGAGGCTGGGCATGGCCTGCACGGCCATGCGCCGCTCGATGCGCCGCAGCAGCGTGCTGGGCTTGTAGAGCGAAAAGTCATTGCCGCCGCGCTCGCGCAGCAGCCGGGTGATCTGGGCCAGCCCCTGGTTGTCGGCGGCCGACCGCGTCGGCACGGCGTGCACGGCGGTCGGGCCCGGCAGCAGCAGGCCGCCGATGCGTTCGGGCAGGTTTTCGGGCCGCGCGACGATGTCGGCCACGCCGGCCGCGATGGCACTGGCCGGCATGCTGTCGGCCTGCGCGCTGGCCGGGTCCTGCACCGCCACCAGGCCGCCGGCCAGCTTGATGGCGCGCAGGCCCTGCACGCCGTCAGACCCCATGCCCGACAGCAGCACGCCCACGGCCTGCTCGGCCTGGTCCAGCGCCAGGCTGTTGAAGAAGAAGTCCACCGCCAGGCGCTGCCCGCGCGGCGCCGTGGGCTCGCTCAGGTGCAGGTGGCCATCGCCCAGGGCCATGTCGGCGTTGGGCGGGATGACGTACACGCAGTCAGCCTGCACGGCCAGGCCGTCGGTGGCTTCCTGCACGCGCAGCGGGGTCACCCGCTGCAGCAGTTCGGGCAGGCTGCTGGGGTGCGTGGGGTCGAGGTGCTGCACCACGACATAGGCCCTGCCGCTGCGGGCCGGCACATGGGCGAAGAAGGCGTCCAGCGCTTCCAGCCCGCCGGCTGAACAGCCGATGCCGACCACCCGCACCGCTGCCCCTTCCGGCGCGGCGGGCGCGCTGGCGGCAGTGCCGTTTTCCGGCTCGGTGGACACGGTTCGCTTCCTTGGCTGGTCTGCGGTTGACCTTAACAGCTATCGATCACCGCACCGCCTGCCATCACCCCGGGGGCGGCAGGGCGCGCCAGGCCGCCAGCAGGGCGGCTTCGCGTTCGGCGCTCAAGCCCACGGGCGGGCGCGGCGGGCCATCGGCGGTGGGCGGCAGCGCGGCGCCGGCCCAGGCGGCGGTGTCGGCGAAGGTCTGCGCCAGCGGCCGGCATTGCAGACCGGTGGCCAGCGCGCGTTCGATGTCGATGCGGTGCAGGCCGGCCTCGGCGCGCGGCAGCCACAGCGGCAGGTCGGTCCACGGCTTGACGCCCTGCGCGAGCAGGAAGGCTTCATCCACCCACACCGCTTGCGCCGTGCTGTTCAAGGCCCGCGCGCCGGCCGCCAGCAGCTCGCCCATCGTCGTGGGTGCCTCCGGCCCGGTCAGGTTGAAGACGCCGGTCTGGCCCTGTTCGGCCTGGCGCAGCAGCCAGGCGGCGGCGTCGCGGGCGTCGATGCACTGCACGGCGGCGTCGGGGTCGCCCGGGGCCAGCATGTCGTTGCCGTTGTCGTCGTTGCCACCGCTGCGCCGCAGCCGGTCCACCCACCAGGTGAAGCGCCCGGTCGGGTCGTGCGGGCCGACCAGCAGGCCCGGTCGGGCGATCAGGCAACGGCCTTCGAAGCCGTCCCACGCGGCCATTTCGCACAGCGCCTTCAAGCCGCCGTAGGTGGCGCCGGTGACGACTTCGGTGCGTGGGTCTTCCAGCGTCACCACCTCGGCCGTTTCGTCGGTGAGGTGGTGCTGGCTCGCGTTCAGATCGGCATACACGCTGATGGTCGACACCAGCTGGTAGGTGGACACCCGCCCGGCCAGCGCCTCGGCCATGGCGTGCACCTGGCGCGGCACGTAGGCGCTGGTGTCGATGGCGGCGTCCCATTCGCCGTCTTCCAGCACCGCCAGGCTGCCGTCACGGTCGGCGATGCGGTGTTCGGCTTCGGGGAAGAGGTCCGGGCCGCTGCGGCCGCGGTGCAGCAGCGTCACTTCGTGGCCGGCTTCCAGCGCCAGTTGCGCCAGGTGGCGGCCCAGGAAGCGGGTGCCGCCGAGGATCAACAGTTTCACGGTGCAGCCTTCGGCTAAGCAAACCGCGATTGTGCTGGCTGCTGGTTCGCTGCTTGCTCGCTGCGTGCGCGCTGCCTGCTGTCTGGCGGTTGGCGCACGGCCCGGCGCGCCGTGTGCGCGCGCCGGGGCTCACCACCCGTGCGCGGGGCCGGCCTCAGGCCTGCTGCGTGCGGCGGCGTGCCAGGCCGGCCACGGCGACCAGGCCGCCCAGCATCAGCGCGTAGCTGCCCGGTTCGGGCACGGCCGCGACCTGGATGTCGATGCGCGCGAAGGCGCCACCGGCATTGAAGTCCAGCCCACCCCACTGGTAGCCGGCCGGCACCAAGCCCTGGTTCAGGAAGCTGAGGTAGGGGTTGCCGGTGACCAGCGTGACCACGCCGTTCTGGTCGGTGCCCTGGTTGGCGCCGGTCTGGCCGCCGCCGAAGCCGAAGGCGCCGTTGGCCAGCGAAAAGGCGAAGTCGTTGACCTCGGTGCCGGCGTCCCACACCCGGCCGTTGCCGCCGACCAGCAGGCTGATGGTGCCGCCGCCCGCGATGCTGGACAGGTCGTGCTGGAAGGGGTTGTCGTTGGCGATGAAGAAGTCGTTGCTGACCACCACCATGGCGCCGTAGCTGAAGTAGCGGCCGCTGCCCAGCAGGTCCACATTGCTCAGCGTCAGGCTGCGCACCGCACCCGGGAAGGCCGGCGGGCCGGGCAGGGTGCCGGTCACACCGCCCGCCGTGGCGGCCGCGCTGGCGCTGAACAGGCTGCCCAGCACGCCGGCGTTGCCGTCTTCGGCAATGCGCTCGATGCCCTGCGACGCGGCCGAGCCGGCATTGAAGCTGTCGAAGCTGCCGTTGTGGAAGCCCACCCACAGCGGCGACAGGCCCACGCCGTCGGCCGGTGCCAGGTTGGTGAGGGTGACGCTGACGGTGGCGGCCTGCGTGAGCAGGCTGCTCAGCCCCAAGAGGGCGGCGGCGCTGCTGCGGCCAAGGATGCGGGTTCGGGACATGGTGCGGGTACTCCTGCGTCGGGATGTTGTCGTGGGCACTTGCCCACACCGACATCCTCGCGAGCGCAGCTCACGAAGTCCTCCAGCCGGCCTAACGCCGTTGTGACCGGCCTGTGATCTTCCTCAGCCCTGGAACAGCGCCTTGTGCTGTTCGCGCAGCACCGCCTTCTGCACCTTGCCCATCGCATTGCGCGGCAGTTCGTCGCTGACGAAGACGCGCTTGGGCACCTTGAAGTTGGCGATCTTGCTTTTCAGCTGCGCGACGATGGCCGCGCCGTCCAGTTCAACGCCCGGCTTGCGCACCACCACGGCCACCACCACCTCGCCGAAGTCGGGGTGGGGCACGCCGACGACAGCCGATTCGGCCACGCCCGGCATGTCGTTGACATAGCCCTCGATCTCGGCCGGGTAGACGTTGTAGCCGCCGCTGATGATCAGGTCCTTGCTGCGGCCGACGATGGTGACGTAGCCGTCCGTGTCGATGGTGCCCACGTCGCCGGTCTTGAACCACAGGTCGGTGGTGAATTCGTCGGCCGTCTTCTCGGGCATCTTCCAGTAGCCCTTGAAGATGTTGGGGCCCTTGACCTCGATGCCGCCGATCTCGCCAGCCGGCAGCGGCCGGCCCTTCACGTCGTGCACGCGCAGGCTCACGCCGGGCAAGGGCAGGCCCACGGTGCCGCCGCGTCGCGCGCTTTCCGGGCGGTAGGGGTTGGACGTGAGCATGGTGGTTTCGCTCATGCCGTAGCGTTCCAGGATGGTGTGCGCGGTGCGCGCTTGCCAGGCCTTGAAGGTCTCGATCAGCAAGGGCGCCGAGCCGCTGATGAACAGGCGCATGTGGCTGCAGGCCTCGCGCGTCAGGCCGCGCTCGGCCAGCAGGCGCACATACAGCGTGGGCACACCCATGAAGACCGTGGCCTCGGGCAGGCGGGCCACCACGGCGGCTGGGTCGAAGCGGTTCAGCCAGATCATCTTGCTGCCGTTCAGCAGCGCGCCGTGCGTGGCCACGAACAGGCCGTGGACGTGGAAGATGGGCAGGGCGTGGATCAGCACGTCGCCCCCTTCTTCGGCCGTGCGCCAGGCCCAGTAATCCTTCAGCACCCGCGCGTTCGACAGCAGGTTGCCGTGGCTCAGCATCGCGCCCTTGCTGCGCCCGGTGGTGCCGCTGGTGTACAGGATGGCGGCCAGGTCGTCGGCGCTGCGCGGCAGGGGCGTGTGCTGGTCGCTCTGGTAGGCGGCGCGGTCCAGCAGCGTGCCGCTGCGGTCGTCGTTCAGCGTGTAGACGTGGGGTGTGCCGGCCTGGAAAGCGATCTGGCTGATCCAGCCGAAATTCTTGCCCGCGCACACCACCACCGCCGGCTCGGCATTGCCGATGAAGTAGGCCATTTCACTGGCCTGGTAGGCGTTGTTCAGCGGCAGGTAGACATGCCCGCTGCGCAGCACCGCCAGGTAGAGCATCAGCGCTTCCACGCTCTTGTCGGTGTGCACCGCCACGCGCGACGCGGCCGGCAGGTTCAGGCTGTCCAGCAGGTTGGCCAGCATGGCGCTGCCACGCTCCAGGTCACGCCAGGTGTAGTACTGCGGCTGTGCCGTGTCGGCCGTCTCGATTGCCGTGGCGTCCAGGTCGGCGGGGAAGGCGGCACGCAGGGCCGCGTACAAATTCTGTGTGTTCAAAACGTCGTCTCGGTCGGTTCAATCCAGCTTGGCGCCCGATCCTTTCACGACTTCCGCCCAGCGCTTGATTTCCTTGTTGACGAAGCCCCCGAAGGCGTCGCCGTAGACGTTGGGAATTTCAGCGCCCAGGCCATTCCAGTTGGCCTTCAGTTCATCGCTGCCCAGGGCCTTGCGCAGTTCGGTCTGGAAGGCGGTGACGATGTCCTTGGGCGTGCCCTTCGGCGCGAACAGGCCGTACCAGGTGCTGACCTCGTAGCCCGGCAGGCCGGCTTCGCTGGCGGTGGGCAGGTCGGCAAAGCCCGGCGCGCGCCTGTTGCCGGCCACGGCCAGGGCCTTCAGGCGGCCGCCCTTGATGTGGTTGGCGCTGCTGCCCAGGCCGTCGAACATCAGGTCCACCTGGCCGGCGATCAGGTCTTGCAAGGCCGGGCCGGCGCCGCGGTAAGGGATGTGGGTGATGAAGGTCTTGGTCTGCAGCTTGAACAGCTCGCCGGCCAGGTGGTGGCTGGTGCCGTTGCCGGCCGAGCCGTAGTTCAGCTTGCCGGGGTTCTTGCGCAGGAAGTCGATCAGCTCTTTCAGGTTGCCCGCCTGCACGCGGCCGGGGTTGACCACCACCACCTGCGGCACGCTGGCCACCAGGCCGACTGGCACGAAGTCGCCTTCCAGGCTGTAGTCCAGCTTGGGGTACATGCTGGGCGCGATGGCGTTGTGCACGGCACCCATGAAGAAGGTGTAGCCGTCGGGCGCGGCCTTGGCCGCCACGCCGGCACCCAGATTGCCCCCAGCGCCGCCCTTGTTGTCGATGATGAATTGCCGGCCGGCGTTCTTGCTCATCAGCGCGAACAGCGGCCGCGCGAAGGCGTCGGTGCCGCCGCCCGGCGGGAAGGGCACCACCACCGTCACCGGCTTGGCTGGCCAGGGGGTTTGGGCGTGGAGGTAAGGCGCGGCCAGCGTGGCGGCACCGGCGGTGAGGACTTGACGGCGGGTGTGGTGCTTCATGCCGGCCATGCTAAGGACGCGTCAGCACGTCGGCCTACGGGGTTTCCACGCCCGGGCAACTTGGTACGCTCAAGGCTCCATGCCTGCCAGCCCATCACCCTTGCCCCTGGACGCCGACAGCGTGCTGGCGCTGGCCGCCAAGAGCATGTTCGAGGTTTTCGCCAGCACGGCCATGGGCACCATCGTGGTCGACCGCGAACACCGCATCGTGTGGATCGACGACGGCTACCGCCGCTTCCTGCCCGCCCTGGGCCACACCGAGAGCGACTTCGTCGGCCGCCGCGTGGAAGAGGTGGTGCCCAACACGCTGATGGGCCAGGTCATCGACAGCGGCCAGGGCATGCTGGTGGACCTGCTGAGCAACCACGCGGGCACTTTCCTGGTCAGCCGGCTGCCGCTGAAAAGCGAGGCCGGCGCGGTCATCGGCGCGGTGGGTTTCGTGCTGCTGGACCACCCCGAAACCACGATGCAACCGCTGGTGATGAAGTTCAGCCACCTGCAGGCCGAACTGAGTGCGGCGCACCGGCAGATTGCCGAGATCTCGTCCAGCCTGTCGGCCAACCGGCGGCCCAAATACACGGTGGCCAGCTTCATCGGCACCAGCCCGGCGGCGATGGAAGTGAAGCGCCAAGCTCGCCGCGTGGCGCAGACCGACAGCACCGTGCTGCTGCTGGGTGAAACCGGCACCGGGAAGGAGCTGCTGGCGCATGGCATCCACGCCGCCAGCCGGCGTGCCGCACGGGTCTTCGTCGGCATGAACATCGCGGCCGTGCCCGACACCCTGCTGGAAGCCGAGTTCTTCGGCGTCGCCCCCGGCGCCTACACCGGTGCCGAGCGCAAGGGCCGTGACGGCAAGTTCAAGCTGGCCGATGGCGGCACGCTGTTCCTGGACGAGATCGGCGACATGCCGTTGGCCCTGCAGAGCAAGCTGCTGCGCGCGCTGCAGGAACAAGAGATCGAACCGCTGGGCAGCAACCGCATCGAGCGCGTGGACGTGCGCATCGTGGCCGCCACCAGCCGCGACCTGGGCGCGATGGTCACGGCCGGGCAGTTTCGCGCTGACCTGTACTACCGGCTGAACGTGCTGCCCATCCGTTTGCCGCCGCTGCGCGAGCGGGTGCAAGACCTGGAAGCGCTGGTCGAATCGCTCAGCGAAGACATCGCGCGGCGCAGCGGCCTGCCGGCGCGCAGTGTCACGTCCGACGCGCTGGCCCTGCTGGCGCAACAGCCCTGGCCGGGCAATGTGCGCGAATTGCGAAATGCGCTGGAACAGGCCGCGCTGCTGACCGACGACCTGGTGCTGGAAGCCCGCCACTTCGGCGTGGTGCCGGCCCTGCAGACGCCGGCGCCGCGCGCGCTGGCGGCCGCATCCGCATCGGCTTACGCGCCGACCTTGCAGGGCGTCGATGTGGCTGCGCCAGCCGCGATGCGCCCGCTGGGCGAGCAGGTGGCCGAGGTCGAACGCACGGCCATCGCCGCCGCCTTGCGGGCTTGCGGTGGCAACCGCGTGCAAGCCGCACGCCGCCTGGGCATGTCCCGCGCGGCCTTGTACGACCGCCTGGGCCGCTTCCCCGAGCTGGGTGTTTGACCGTCTTTTTGCTTTCGCGTCTGCCTGAAACCCGGACACACCATTTGTCTGATTACCGAACAGACTGCGCCCATACTGTCTGCACAACAAGCAAGTTTTCGCTGATTCGGTATCGAATTGCGGGTTAACCCGACACTTTGGCACCGGCACGCGGCTTGCGCTCTGCTTCCCACCGACCCGGAGACACCCATGAACCGCCGACCGTTTTCCATCCTGCCCGCCACCCTCGCCCTGGCGCTGGCCGCTGCCTTCCCGCTCGCCCACGCACAAGCCGGCAAGGACATCAAGATCGCCCACGTCTACAGCAAGACCGGCGCGCTGGAGGCCTACGGCAAGCAGACCGCCACCGGCTTCGCGATGGGCCTGGACTACGCCACCGGCGGCACGATGACGGTGGCCGGCCGCAAGCTGGTGGTCATCGAAAAAGACGACCAGGGCAAGCCCGACGTGGGCAAGAGCCTGCTGGCCGCGGCCTACGGCGACGACAAGGTCGACATCGCCGTCGGCCCCACCGCCAGCCCGGTCGCGCTGGCGATGCTGCCGGTGGCCGAGGAATACAAAAAAGTGCTGCTGGTCGAGCCGGCGGTGGCCGACAGCATCACCGGCGACAAGTGGAACAAGTACATCTTCCGCACCGGCCGCAATTCATCGCAAGACGCCATCAGCAACGCGGTGGCCATGGACAAGGCGGGCACGAATCTGGTGACGCTGGCGCAGGACAACGCCTTCGGCAAGGACGGCGTCAAGGCCTTCAAGGAATCGATCAAGAAAGCCAAGCTGGTCCACGAGGAATACCTGCCCGCCGGCACCACCGACTACACCGCCGGCCTGCAACGCATCATCGACAAACTGAAAGACCAGCCGGGCCGCAAGATGGTCTGGGTGGTGTGGGCCGGGGCCAATTCGCCCTTCAGCAAATTCGCTGAATTGGAACTGCAGAAACGCTACGGCATTGAATTGGCGACGGGCGGCAACATCCTGCCGGCCATGGTCGCCTACAAGCAGTTCCCGGGCATGGAAGGCGCGCTGTACTACTACTTCGGCATCCCCAAGAACCCGGTCAACGAATGGCTGGTGGCCAACCATTACAAGCAGTTCAAGGCACCGCCGGACTTCTTCACCGCCGGCGGTATGAGCGCGGCCATTGCCATCGTCGAAGCCTTGAAGAAGACCAAGGGCGACACCAGCAGCGACAAGCTGATCGCCGCGATGGAAGGCATGAGCTTCGAGACGCCCAAAGGCAAGATGACCTTCCGCAAGGAAGACCACCAGGCGATGCAAAGCATGTACCACTTCAAGATCAAGGTGGACCCGGCCTTTGCGTGGGGCGTGCCGGAACTGATCCACGAGATCAAGCCGGAAGAGATGAACGTGCCGATCAAGAACAAGCGCTGAAAAACTCGCTGACCACGGGCCGCGCGGCGTGCTGGAAACCAGAGACCTGACCATCCGCTTCGGCGGCCACGTGGCGGTCGACCGTGTGTCCTGCCGCTTCGAGGCCGGCACGCTGACCGCCATCGTCGGGCCCAACGGCGCGGGCAAGACGACCTACTTCAACCTGATCTCGGGGCAGTTGCCGGCCAGTGAGGGGCAGGTGCTGCTGGATGGCGAAGACCTCAGCGCCCTGAGCGCGCCGCTGCGCACGCGCAAAGGCCTGGGCCGGGCCTTTCAACTGACGCAGTTGTTCCCGAATTTGAGCGTGCAAGAGAACGTGCGGCTGGCCGTGCAGGCGCGTGAACAAGGCCGGGGCCAGGCGGGCCTGGACCTGCTGCGCATCTGGTCCGACCGCCGCGCCTGGATGGCCGAGGCGCACGACCTGCTGAAGCGCGTGCACCTGGCCGAGCGCGCCGACGCCCTGGCCGCCAGCCTGCCGCACGGCGACCAGCGCAAGCTGGAAGTGGCGCTGCTGATGGCGCTGGACCCCAAGGTCTATCTCTTCGACGAACCGACGGCCGGCATGAGCGTGGACGAGGTGCCGGTGGTGCTGGACTTGATCCGCCAACTGAAGGCGCGCCGTGACTGCTGCATCTTGCTGGTGGAACACAAGATGGACGTGGTGCGCGAACTCAGCGACCGCATCGTGGTGCTGCACAACGGCGCCAAGGTGGCCGATGGTTTGCCGGCCGAAGTCATTGCCTCGCCCATCGTGCAGCAGGCCTATCTGGGCATGGCGGCGGAGGAGCCGGCATGACGCCTTTGCTCGAATTGAAAGACGTGCAAACCCACATCGCGGCCTACCACATCCTGCATGGCGTGGACCTCGTCGTGCCGCAGGGCGAAGTGACGATGCTGCTGGGCCGCAACGGCGCCGGCAAGACGACGACGCTGCGGACCATCATGGGTTTGTGGAAGCCCAGCGTGGGCCGCATCACCTTCAAAGGCCAGCCGCTGCAGGGTTTGCGCACGCCCGAGATCGCGCAGCAAGGCATCGCCTACGTGCCCGAAAGCATGGGCATCTTTGGCGACCTGACGGTGCAGGAAAACCTGGTGCTGGCGGCGCGCAGCGCAGCGCGCGCGAGCGAGCTGGACACCGCGCGCCTGGCATGGATCTTCGGCTTCTTCCCGGCGTTGAAGAAGTTCTGGCTCTACCCCGCTGGCAAGCTCAGCGGCGGGCAGAAGCAGATGCTGGCCGTGGCCCGCGCCATCGTCGAGCCGCGTGAGTTGCTGCTGATCGACGAGCCCAGCAAGGGCCTGGCGCCCAGCATCGTGCAGAACCTGATTGCGGCCTTGCGTGAACTGAAGGCGCAGCGCACCACCATCCTGCTGGTCGAGCAGAACTTCAACATGGCGAAGGCCTTGGGCGACACGGTGGCGGTGATGGACAACGGGCGTGTCGTTCACAGCGGCGGCATGCAAGAACTGATCGAAGACGAAGGCTTGCAGCAGCGCTTGCTGGGCTTGTCGCTGGGGGTGCACCAGTGAACGCCATCGACAACGCGAGTGCGATCCCCAAAGCGCTGTTCGACTGGCGCCCGGTGGCCCTGCTGCTGACTGTGGCGGTCCTCGCTTTGCCGCTGATCGGCAGCGCGTCCACCTGGGCCACGCTCAGCCTGGCGGGCCTGGCGATGGGCCTGATCATCTTCATCATCGCCTCGGGCCTGACGCTGGTTTTCGGCCTGATGGACGTGCTGAATTTCGGCCATGGCGTGTTCATCGCCGTCGGCGCTTTCGTGGCCGTCAGCGTGCTGGGCGGCATGGGGGGCTGGATGGCCTCGCCCAGCGTCTGGCTGAACCTGGGTGCGGTGCTGACCGCGATGTTGGCGGCCATGGTGGTGGCCGGCGGGCTGGGCTATGCGTTCGAACGGGTGATCGTCCGTCCGGTCTACGGCCAGCACCTGAAGCAGATCCTCATCACCATGGGCGGCATGATTGTTGGCGAAGAGCTGATCAAGGTCATCTGGGGCCCGCAGCAGCAGCCGCTGCCGCTGCCCGAGGCGCTGCGCGGTTCCTTCGTGCTGGGCGATGTGGCGGTCGAGAAATACCGCGTGCTGGCCGTCGTCATCGGCCTGCTGGTGTTCGCGGCTTTGCTGTGGGTGTTGAACCGCACCAAGCTCGGTTTGCTGATCCGCGCCGGCGTGCAAGACCGCGAGATGGTCGAGAGCCTGGGCTACCGCATCGAACGGCTGTTCATCGCCGTGTTCGTCGCCGGTTCGGCGCTGGCCGGGCTGGGCGGCGTGATGTGGGGGCTGTACCAGCAGATCGTCACGCCGCAAATCGGCGCACAGGTCAATGTGCTGATCTTCATCGTCATCATCATCGGCGGGCTGGGCAGCACGTTGGGCTGCTTTGTCGGCGCGCTGCTGGTCGGGCTGCTGGCCAACTACACCGGCTTTCTGGCGCCCAAGGTGGCGCTGTTTTCCAACATCGGTTTGATGGTGGCTGTTCTGCTGTGGCGGCCGCGCGGTTTGTACCCGGTCACCAACCGATGACAAACCGATGATGTCCAGGCTGCTGTCCCACGACCTGCCACGCAGCCGCCTGCTGGCCGCGTTGCTCATCGCCGTCGTCATCGCGCTGGCCTTGGCGCCCTTCCTGTTCCCGGGCAGCAAGGCGCTGGGCGCGGCCGCCAAGATGCTGGTCTTCATCGTGCTGGTGGCCAGCTACGACCTGCTGCTGGGCTACACCGGCATCGTCAGCTTCGCGCACACCATGTTCTTCGGCATTGGCGCTTACGGCGTGGCCATTGCCAGCACGCTGATGGGGCCGGGCTTTGCGGCCGTCGGCGTTGGCATGGGCGTGGCGCTGATCCTGTCGATGCTGCTCTCGGTCTTGATCGGCCTGTTCAGCCTGCGCGTCAAGGCCATCTTCTTCGCGATGATCACGCTGGCCGTGGCCACGGCCTTCCAGACGCTGGCCTCGCAGTTGTCCGATTTCACCGGCGGTGAAGACGGCCTGAGCTTCAAGAACCCGACGCTGCTGAGCCCGTCTTTCGAGTTGTTCGACAGCCCCGTGCTGGGTCTGACCATCGACGGGAAAGTGCTGACCTACTACGCGCTGTTCGTTGCGGCGGCGGGGCTGTTTCTGCTGCTGCTGCGCATCGTCAATTCGCCCTTCGGCCGCGTGCTGCAGGCCATCCGCGAAAACGACTTCCGCGCCGAGGCGCTGGGCATCCGCACCGTCGTCTACCGCACGGTTTCGAACGTGCTGTCGGCGGCCTTTGCCACGGTGGCCGGCGCGCTGCTGGCGCTGTGGCTGCGCTACACCGGACCCGACACCACCTTGTCCTTCGAGATCATGCTGGACATCCTGCTGATCGTCGTCATCGGCGGCATGGGCACGCTCTACGGCGCAGTGCTGGGATCGGTTTTGTTCGTCCTCGCACAGAACTATCTGCAGGACTTGCTCAAGCTGGTGTCGTCGAGTGGGGGCGCGCTGGAAGGCGTGCCCGTGCTCGGCGCCCTGGTATCGCCCGACCGCTGGTTGTTGTGGTTGGGCGTGCTCTTCGTGCTGTCGGTCTACCACTTCCCTTCGGGCTTGGTGGGCCGCCTGCGCGCGGGAAATCGCGCGCCCTGAGCGCGCGTTCGACAACTCAAAACGTCTAGGAGACAGACATGGAATTCACGCGTTATCCCTCGGGTCGCTCGCTGCGCCACACCCCGATCGCTGCCGCGGCAGCGGCCCTGACTGCGGCCTTGTTGGGCGGCTGCTCGCTCGACGAAGAGCCGATCGTCAACACCTTGCCGGCCAACGTCACGGCGCAGGGCGTGGCGGTCTACCCGGCCACGGCAACGGGCAGCGGCAGCACGGCGGCCAGCCAGGACCTGCTGACCGGCGGGCTGGGCAAGACCGGTTTGCAAACGGGCGTTGCGCCGGCCTACGCCGACCCGGTCAACCCCACGGCGCTGGAACTGCGCCGCAACGCCCTGTGGGCCAACTACCGGGCCATCCTGGACCCCACCCCCGGCGGCGGCTTCGGCACGCTGTACGGTCCGAACGTCGACGTGAACGGCAACGTCACCGCCAGTGAAGGCCTGATCCCCGGCCGTGAATACACCGCCGTGCTGGACGACGCCGCCGGCAAGAAGCGCGTGACCATCGTGGTGCAGGTGCCCGACAGCTTCAACACCGCCAACCCCTGCATCGTGCTGGGGCCGTCCTCGGGGTCGCGCGGTGTCTACGGCGCCATCGGCACCGCCGGCGAGTGGGGACTGAAGAAAGGCTGCGCCGTGGCGCTGACCGACGCCGGCAAGGGCGTGGGCCTGTACGACCTGACCGACGACAGCGTCAACAAGATCGACGGCACCCGCGCCACGCGCGCCGCCGCCGGCACGCTGGCGCACTTCGCCGCCGACATCACCGACGCCGCGCGCAGCGCCTACAACGCGCTGTTCCCGAACCGCCTGGCGCTGAAGCAGGTGCACTCGCAGCAGAACCCCGAGAAGGACTGGGGCAACGACACGCTGGCCGCCGCGCGTTTCGCGCTGTATGCCTTGAACGAGCGCTACGGCACGCCCGACAACGTCAAGCCCTTCAGCAGCGGCAACACGCTGGTCATTGCCGGTTCGGCGTCCAACGGCGGCGCGGCGGTGCTGCACGCGGCTGAAGCGGACACCGACGGCCTGATCGACGGCGTGGTCGCCGCCGAACCCGTCACCCAACTGCCCACCACCACCGGCTACGGCATCACCTTCGGCGGTGCGGCTGTCAGCGGCTACGGCCGCCGGCTGGCCGACTACACCACCTACGGCAACATCTACCAGCCCTGCGCGGCGCTGGCGGCTGGCGCCGCGATGACCGAGACCAGCATCTTCAACTACCTGTCGCTGACCGCGCAGACCGGCCGCGCCGCCGCGCGCTGCGCCGGTCTGGCGGCCAAGGGCCTGGTGACGGGCGCCGACCTGGCCGCCCAGTCGCTGGACGCGCTGAACAAGCTGAAGACCGTCGGCTGGACGGCTTTCAACGACCAGATGCACAACGCCCACTACGCGCTGGGCAACGGGCCCATCCTGTCGGCCATGTATCCCTGGGGCTACGGCAAGTTCCCGGTCACCGACAACGTCTGCAACACCAGCTTTGCGGCGGTGGACGCGACGGGCGCGCCGGTGGCCATAGCCGCCGCCGCCAAGGCGCAGAGCTTCGCCACCGCCAACGGCACCGGCAACGGCACGCCAGCCAGCGTGGTCTACAACAACTCGGTGGGCGGCGCGCGGGTCTGGAACATCGCCACCTCGCCGTCCACGGGCGTGCAGGACTTCGGCCTGGACAACGCGCTGTGCCAGCGCGCGCTGTTCACCGGCGTCGATGAAACCGGCGCCGCGCTGACGGCCACCGCCACGTCCACGCGGCCGACGCTGGCGCAGTCGCAGGCGGTGCAGGCCGGCATCGCCGAGGTGCTGCTCAGCGGCAACCTGCGCGCCAAGCCGACCATCATCGTCGCCGGCCGCAGCGACGCGCTGGTGCCGATCAACAACAACGCGCGGGCCTACACGGCCTTCAACCGCATCACCGAAGGGGCCACCACCGCGGTCAGCTACATCGAGGTGACCAACGCGCAGCACTTCGACACCTTCAACAGCTTCAGCGGCTTCGACAGCCGCTTCATCTCGCTGCACGTGTACTTTGTGCGCTCGATGGACGCGATGTACGCGCGGCTGAAGAACGGCACCGCGCTGCCGCCCAGCCAGGTGGTGCGCGCCACGCCGCGCGGCGGTGCCCCCGGTGCCGCGCCGGCGGTGACCAGCGCCAACCTGCCAGCCATCGCCACGGCGCCGGGGCTGGCCGATCAGATCGGCTTCGTGGGCACCAGCCTGAACGTGCCGAACTGACCAACCGCCCGGCCCAGCCCGTCAACGCCGCCCGGCGTTGGCGGGCTTTTCTTCACTCGGCCTTGATGCCGGCTTTCTTGATCAAGGCCGCGTACCTGGCCAACTGGGCCCGGGTGGCAGCGCCCAGTTCGTCGGCGCTGGACCCGCGCGGCGTCAGGCCCTGGGCGATCAGTTGTTCGCGCACGGCCGGGTCGGCCAGCGCCTTGCGCACCTCGGCGTTCAGCCGGGCCACGATGTCGGCCGGCGTGCCGGTGGGCGCCATGATGGTGAACCACGAGTTGAATTCGAAGCCGGGCAGGCCAGCTTCGCCGACGGTCGGCACATCCGGGTACTGCGCCATGCGCTGGTGGGTGCCGACGGCCAGCAGCTTCAGCCGCTTGCCCTTGACCAGCGCGTTGACCGACGCGAGGCCCTGGAAGGCGATCGGCACCTGCGCGCCAGCCAGGCCGGTGGCCAGGTCGGAAGCGCCTTTGTAGGGCACGTGGTTCAGCTGGATGTTGGCGTCGGACGCGAACAGCGCCATCGCGATGTGCTGCGGGCTGCCGATGCCGCCCGAGCCGTAGTCCACCTTGCCCGGCGCCGCCTGGGCCGCCTTGATCAGCGCGGCCGGCGTGTCGAAGGGCGCGCTGTTCGGGCCGACCAGGCACCACTCGATGGTGGCCACCAGCGACACCGGCACGAAGTCACGCAGCATGTCCCAGGGCAGCTTGGGCTGCAGCGCCGGCACCATGGTCATGATGCTGTCGTTCAGGCCGGCGATGGTGTAGCCGTCGGGCGCGGCCTTGGCCGCCTTGTCGGTGCCCATGATGCCCGAGGCGCCGACGATGTTCTCGATGACGATGGCCTGGCCCATGTTCTGGCCCATCTTCTGCACCACGATGCGCGCCGCCACGTCCACCGCGCTGCCCGCGCCCAGCGGCACGATCATGCGGATGGCCTTGGTCGGGTAGCCCGGTTCGGCTTGAGCCGGCTTCGGTGCCAGTAGGGCGGTGGTGGCCATGCAGGCCAGGGCGGCCAGGGCGGTACGGCGTGGGGTCATGGGGGCCTGGTGCAGAGTGGTTAGGGATCTAAGCATCGTAGGCCGGAGCGGCCATCAACCGCCACCCGGGGCAAGCCCGCATGGCAGCGCCGGTGAGGGCCCGTCCCTAGAATCCTGCGCCCAGCTCCCGTTCATTACGCAAAGGCCTGCATGTCGTCCGGTGTGATCCGAATTCGCGGTGCGCGTCAGCACAACCTGAAGAATCTCGACCTGGACATCCAGACCGGCGAACTCACGGTGGTTACCGGGCCCAGCGGCTCGGGCAAGTCCAGCCTGGTCTTCGACACGCTCTACGCCGAGGGCCAGCGCCGCTACGTCGAGACCTTCAGCGCCTACGCGCGGCAGTTTCTGGACCGCATGGACCGCCCGGCCGTGGACCGCGTGGACGGCGTGCCGCCGGCCATCGCCATCGATCAGACCAACCCGGTGCGCACCAGCCGCAGCACGGTCGGCACGATGACCGAGTTGAACGACCACCTGAAGCTGCTGTGGGCGCGGGCCGCGCAGTTGTTCGACCAGGACACCGCCTTGCCGGTGCGCCACGACACGGCCGAGACCATCTACGCCGACTTGCAGCAGCGGGCCGTGGCCGCGATGGATCCGCGCCTGATCTTCACCTTCCCGGTCGAACTGCCGGCCAACACCACCGCCGAGCAGCAGGAACAGTGGCTGGCCGCCAGCGGCTTCACGCGCGTTCAGGCCGAGCGCATCGTCGGCGAACGCAAGGTGCTGGACGTTGTTGCTGATCGGCTCAGGCTGGCCGGCGCCGAACGCGGCCGCGTGATGGAGGCCATCGAACTGGCCATCAAACGCGGCGGCGGGCGGCTGACCGTGTATGTCGCGAACGAAACCGGCGCGGGCGACGAGCAATGGAAATACAGCACCGGCCTGCACTGCCCGGAAAGCGACCGCCGCTATGCCGACCCGCAGCCGGCCATGTTCAGCTTCAACAGCGCCTACGGCGCTTGCGACACCTGCAGGGGCTTCGGGCGGATCATCGGCGTGGACTTCGGGCTGGTCATCCCCGATGCGCGCAAGACGCTGCGCAGCGGTGCCATCAAACCGATGCAGACACCGGCCTGGAAAGACGGCCATGAAGACATGCTGCGTTACGCCGGCGAGGCCGGCATTCCGCGCGACACGGCCTGGGCGCAATTGACCGAAGGCCAGCGCAACTGGGTGATCGACGGCAGCCCGAATTGGACGGGCAAATGGAATTCGCAGTGGTACGGCGTGCGCCGTTTCTTCGAATACCTGGAAAGCAAGGCCTACAAGATGCACATCCGCGTGCTCTTGTCCAAGTACCGCAGCTACACGCCCTGCACCGTGTGCGGCGGCGCGCGGCTGAAACTGGAAGCGCTGCTGTGGCGCATCGGCGGCAAGGCGGAAGCCGACGCGGTGTTGCCACCCGCGAAACGTTTCATGCCGCTGGGCACAGGCTGGTCGCGCGAGCAATTGGAGGCGCTGCCGGGCTTGAACCTGAACGACGCGATGCAACTCAGCATCGAACGTTTGCGCCGCTTCTTCGATGGCCTGACGCTGCCCAGCACGCTGCTCGACGACGCGTTGAAGCTGCTGCTGGACGAGGTGCGCACGCGGCTGAAATACCTGTGCGACGTCGGCCTGGGCTATTTGACGCTGGACCGCCAGAGCCGCACGCTCAGCGGCGGCGAGGTGCAGCGCATCAACCTGACGACCGCGCTGGGTACCTCACTCGTCAACACGCTCTTCGTGCTGGACGAACCCAGCATCGGCCTGCACCCGCGCGACATGAACCGCATCGTCGTCGCGATGCAGCGGCTACGCGATGCCGGCAACACGCTGGTGGTCGTCGAGCACGACCCGGCCGTGATGCTGGCTGCCGACCGTTTGATCGACATGGGCCCGGGCCCCGGCGAACGCGGCGGGCAGATCGTTTTCGACGGCACACCCGAAGCCGCGCGCGACGCCGACACGCTGACCGGCGCCTACCTGGGCGGCCGCAAGCAGGTCGGGCTGGGCTTCCGCAAACTCGTCACCGAGGCCACGCCCAAGCTGCTGCTGCAAGGCGCGCGCGACCACAACCTGCAGAATGTCAGCGTCAGCATCCCGCTGACGCGGCTGGTCTGCGTGACGGGTGTCAGCGGTTCGGGCAAGAGCACGCTGATCCAGGACGTGCTGTATCCGGCATTGGCCCGCCACTTCGGCAAGGCCACGGAAACGCCGGGTGAATTCGAGCAGCTGCTGGGCGCTGATTTTCTCAGCGACGCGGTCTTTGTCGATCAAAGCCCCATCGGCAAAACCGCGCGCAGCAACCCGGCCAGTTACGTCGGCGCCTTCGACGAATTGCGCAAGCTGTTTGCCGATCTGCCGCTGGCCCGCGAGCGCAGTTACACCGCTGGCACTTTCAGTTTCAATGCCGGCGATGGCCGTTGCCCGACTTGCGGCGGCAGTGGTTTCGAACACGTTGAAATGCAATTCCTCAGCGACGTGTATTTGCGTTGCCCGGATTGCGACGGCCGGCGTTACCGCGCCGAAATTCTGGACGTGAAGATCGTGCGCGGGCCGCGCCAACTGTCCATCGCCGATGTGCTGGACCTGACGGTGGCCGAGGCCGCACAACTCTTCCAGGCCGACCGCGAAGTCGTCGCACGCCTGCAGCCCATCGTCGATGTGGGCCTGGATTACGTGCGCCTGGGCCAGCCAGTGCCGACACTGTCGGGCGGTGAAGCGCAGCGCCTGAAGCTGGCCGGTTTCCTGGCCGACGCGGCGCAGTCTTCGATGCAGCGCCTGGCCAAACGCGGCACGCTGTTCCTCTTCGACGAACCGACCACCGGCCTGCATTTCGACGACATCGCCAAGCTGATGCGCGCGCTGCGCAAGCTACAGGACGCGGGGCATTCGCTGCTGGTCATCGAACACAACCTGGACGTGATCCGCGCGTCGGACTGGATCATCGACCTGGGCCCAGAAGGCGGCGAAGCCGGCGGTGAAGTCGTTTGCTACGGCACGCCGGATGACGTGAAGGCCCGCCCCACTTCGCACACCGGCGCCGCGCTGCGCGACTACGAAGAAGCACTGGGCTTCGGCACACCGAAAGCCGAGGAAGGCCGTGCGCTGCAGAGCGTGCTGCGCGCCGCGCGCAAG
>JANPHI010000071.1:0-7819 GCA_031424355.1 Betaproteobacteria bacterium | reverse complement strand
CGGCTGTGCTTCGCCAAGCAGGACAGCACGCTGTTGCGCGCGCTGGAAAGGCTGCAGCGGCTGTAGGCCGCCGGCCTTTGGTTGTCAGCCCTCGCTGTAGCGCAGGGCCAGCCAGTGCAGCGCAGCCAGCGGCAAGGCGCTGAGCAAGGTGGCCACCCAGTGCGTGGCTTCGGCGTGCATCTGGTGCAGGCTTTCTTTGAGTTTCATCTCGCGGTCTCCATCGCCGGGTTGTGGGGCGAAGCACTTTGCAGCGCACGGCTTCGGTTGTACTCCAAATCAAATGTGCATTTAGCACTTTTATTCGAAACCCGCGAAAATAGACCTGAAAAACGGCCAAATCGCCGCCGGCTCAGCGTGCCTGCAAAGCCGGCAGGGCAGCACCCGCCACGCGGCAGATGCGCCACTCGGGCATCACCACCGCACCCATCTTTTCGTAGAAGCGGATGGCGTTCTCGTTCCAGTCCAGCACGCTCCACTCAAAACGCCCGCAACCCCGCGCCAGCGCCAGCGCGCCCAGGTGTTTCAGCAGGGCCTTGCCCAGGCCGCTGCCGCGGTGCGCGGGCTGCACGTAGAGGTCTTCCAGGTACAGCCCCGGCTGGCCCAGGAAGGTGGAGAAATTGGTGAAGAACAGGGCAAAGGCGACGACCGCGCCGCCGACCTCGCCCACCACCGCTTCGGCCACCGGGCGCTCGCCGAACAGATGGGGCCGCAAGGATTCAGGCGTGGTGACGACCAGGTGTTCCAGGTGCTCGAAAGCCGCCAGCTCGCGGATCAGGGCGACGATGACGGGCAGGTCGGCCGGCGTGGCGGCGCGCAGGGTGTGGGTGGGGGTGTTCGCAGTCATGCGGGCATTGTCAACCTGCCGTCGCGCGGCGGACAGCGCCCGGGCGCCCGCCGTCCTACAGTTGCAGCATGCAAGCACCCTATCTGCCACGCCGCACGGCGCGCTCCACCTTCCTGCCCGTCCGAGGGCTGAACTACCACGTCCACCAGTGGGGCGACGTCAGCCTGGCCACGCCCGAACGCCCACCGCTGGTGATGCTGCATGGCTGGATGGACGTTGGCGCGTCCTTCCAGTTCGCGGTGGACGCGCTGGCCGCGCACGAAGGTTTCGACCGCTGGGTGATCGCACCCGACTGGCGCGGCTTCGGCCACACCGAAGTGCACGGCGTGGACACCTACTGGCTGCCCGACTACCTGGGCGACCTGGACGCCCTGCTGGATGCGCTGTTACCGGAACTGCTGCCGGAATCAGCAAACAGCGGCGCCATCGACCTGCTGGGCCACAGCATGGGCGGCAACGTGGTGATGACCTACGCCGGACTGCGGCCTGCGCGCATCCGCAAGCTCATCAACCTGGAAGGTTTCGGCCTGCCGCAAACGCAGCCCCACCAAAGCCCCAAACGCCTGCTGAACTGGCTGGACGAGTTGAAGACACCGGCGACGCTGCGCGACTACGCCAGCGTGGACGAAGTGGCGCAGCGCCTGATGAAAAATAACCCGCTGCTGCCCGCCGACAAGGCCGCCTGGCTGGCGCCGCACTGGTCACGGCTGATGCCCGACGGCCGCTGGCACATCCAGGGCGACCCGGCCCACAAACGCAGCAACCCGGCGCTGTACCAGGTGGCCGAGGTGTTGGAAACCTGGAAGCGCATCACCGCACCGCTGCTGTGGGCCGAAGGCGACCAGACCGACGTCAGCAAATGGTGGGGCACGCGTTATTCCAAGGCCGAATTCCACACCCGCGTGGCCGTGGTGCCGCAGGTGGAAAAGGTCGTGCTCAGCCCCTGCGGCCACATGCTGCACCACGACCAGCCCGAGGCGTTGGCCGGGCATCTCGCGCGATTTCTTGCGTGAGAGAATTGAAGGCTTACTGAGGCCTTCAATATGTCCATGGACGTCGAACACATCAACTCGATCGGCACGCTGCTCGCCGACCTGAGTGCCCGCACCGAGCAGCTCCGGGGGTATCTTTGACTACGACCGCAAAAGCCTGCGGCTGAACGAAGTCAACGCCGCGCTGGAAAACCCGGCGGTCTGGAACGACCCCAAGCGGGCCCAGGAACTGGGCAAGGAAAAGAAAACGCTGGAAACCGTGGTCGGCACCATCGACCACCTGCACGGCAATTTGTCGGACAACACCGAGTTGTTCGAGATGAGCAAGGCCGACGGCGACGAGGCCGGCATGCTGACCATCGAGGGCGACGCCGCCGCACTGCGCGCCACCGTCGAGCAGCTGGAATTCCGCCGCATGTTCAGCAACCCGGCCGACCCGCTGAACTGCTTCGTCGACATCCAGGCCGGCGCTGGCGGCACCGAGGCCTGCGACTGGGCCGGCATGCTGCTGCGCCAGTACCTGAAGTACTGCGAACGCAAGGGCTTCACGGCCACGCTGGAAGATGAAACCGCGGGGGACATCGCGGGCATCAAAAGCGCCACCATCAAGGTGGAAGGCGACTACGCCTTCGGCCACTTGCGCACCGAAACCGGTGTGCACCGCCTGGTTCGCAAGAGCCCGTTCGACAGCTCGGGCGGCCGCCACACCAGCTTCGCGTCGCTCTTCGTCTACCCCGAGGTGGACGACTCCATCGAGATCGACATCAACCCGTCGGACGTGCGCGTGGACACCTTCCGCGCCAGTGGCGCCGGCGGCCAGCACATCAACAAGACCGATTCGGCGGTGCGCCTGACGCACATCCCCACCGGCATCGTCGTGCAGTGCCAGGACGGCCGCAGCCAGCACAGCAACCGCGACGTGGCCTGGAAGCGTTTGCGTTCGCGCCTGTACGACCACGAGATGCGCAAGCGCCAGGAAGAACAGCAGAAGCTGGAAGACACCAAGACCGATGTGGGTTGGGGCCACCAGATCCGCAGCTACGTGCTGGACAACAGCCGCATCAAGGACCTGCGCACCAACGTCGAAGTCAGCGCCACGCAGAAAGTGCTGGACGGCGATCTCGACATGTTCATCGAAGCCAGCCTGAAGCAAGGACTTTGAGATTACAAGGACGACGCGATGAAACTGGCCAACGTCCACATTCGTCATTACAAAAGCCTGGATGACGTCCAAATCAAGTTCTCCGAAGGCGTCACGGTACTTGTGGGACCGAATGCCGTTGGCAAAAGCAACATCGTGGACAGCCTACGTTTCGTTCGTGACGCAGTGGCAACTGATTTGGAACACGCCGTGTCCGCGCGGGGCGGAATTTCCAGAATTCGGCAGTATTCCAAGACTAAGCCGTACAAAGTTTCGCTGCAGTTTCAATTTCAGCAAGACGAGATCGATACGCCGGGCAAGTCGGCCGAATACGAGTTTGCAATCGAGTCATTGACGGCAAGTAACTACGCCGTCGATCATGAACGAGCTCATTACTTCGAACCCGATCAGTCGAAGTCAACTTTAAGTAGGATTCAACTCACCAGAGACCGTTCTGGTGTTGCCACGACAGGCCAGAAGGATCGGTCCTTCAGAATTGCAAGCGACCAACTTGCATTAGGGCAGGCGCGAACATTCCTGTATCCGGGCGGCTGGGCGTTGGAGCGATTTGTTCGCGACTGGCGTTTTTCGGCAATTTATCCGAATCGGCTACGCGAACCCAGTACGCCCGACAAAGACAGCGTTCTCTCTGAGGACGGCCGCAACTGGGCGTCGGTCATCAAAGCGCTTCGTCGCACACCGCGCGGACGTCAGGCCCTAGAGCGCATAGCCGAGTCGATGCGGGCCTTGGTCCCGACATTTGAGGATGTGTCTGTTGCCTCCGTCGGCAGCTACTTGGTGCCCAATTTCAAATTCAAGCTCAAAGGCGAGGACAAAGTTGTATTCGACCCGGTGCAACTCTCCGATGGAACGCTAAGGGTCTTTGGCATCTTATTGGCGTTGTACCAAATCCCTGCCCCCAGACTTCTCGTCATTGAAGAGCCGGAACAAACCGTTCATCCGGGAATTCTGGCAGTCTTGGCTGATGCTTTTCTTGAAGCCTCAGAAGTCACTCAAATCATCATCACAACCCATAGCCCCAATCTGATAGACCACTTCGACACCGACCAAATCCGGGTGGTGACTCTTGACCAAGGGCTTACCAGAGTGGGCCCTCTGAAGCAGACGCAGGTCGAGGCAGTGAAGCGCCGATTGATGTCGATGCAGGAATTCATGTTGGCTGAAGGTCTGCAGCCAGAAATGCCGTAATGCGTATTTTGCCTATCGTGGAAGGCGATGGAGATCTGGCAGCTGTTCCGGAATTGATCCGTAGAATTGCGCATGATCACGAAGTCTTCGATCTGCAGATAATTCGCCCTCACAAGAGGGGCGACTTACCCAAGGTACGCGCCCGGTTTGCGGACTATCTCAACACCGCACTTCTGGAGCAGGCCCCAATCCTATGGGTCTTGGACTACGACTGCGAAACGTGCAGTGACGTTACAAGGGATACGGCAGATTTGAGAACACGAGCGGTGAATTTAAACGCCGGGAACAACATTGAGTTCGTGTTTATGGTGCAAGAGTACGAGACGCTTTTCCTTGCAGATCACGAGACCACCAAAGCTGTTTTTCCTGACATTCCGGTCGATCTGTCTTTTCCAGATGATCCCGAACGAATTCGCGACGCGAAAGGATGGATATCTCAGGCTCGCCCCAAGGGTTCGGCTTACAAACCAACCACCCACCAGGCGCGCCTCAGCTCGCAGGTGGATTTGCATCGTCTACGAGCCAGAAGTCCTTCCTTCGTTCGATTCGAGGACGCTGTGCTTCGCCTATTGAACCTACCGAAGCGCTGCAAGCGTCTTGGTGCTTGACCCTAGGAATGCCCATCCATGCGTGATGCCCTGACCGCCCTGGTCCGCCGCGAGCACTACACCGCGCCGGCCTATTTCATCCGCAGCGCCGACCTCAGCTTCGACCTCGACCCGGTGAAGACCATCGTCGGCAGCAAGTTGCGCATCGAACGCAACCCTGCCGCCGCACCGGCCGACGGCAGCCGCGCACCGCTGCGTTTGCACGGCGAGGACCTGAACCTGCTGCGCGTGCAGGCCGACGGGCAGAGCGTGTCCTTCCGCCACGAAAACGGCGAACTGGTGATCGACAACCCGCCCGAGGCCGACAGCTTCACGCTGGAAATCCGCAACACCTGCGCGCCCGACAAGAACACCGAGCTGTCGGGCCTGTACACCAGCAACGGCGGCTTCTTCACGCAGTGCGAAGCCGAGGGTTTTCGCCGCATCACCTTCTTCGCTGACCGGCCCGACGTGATGGCGGTCTACACCGTCACGCTGCGCGCCGACAAGGCCAAGTACCCGGTGCTGCTGAGCAATGGCAACCTGGTCGAAGAAGGCGCGCTCGACAACGGCAGGCACTTCGCCAAGTGGCACGACCCGTACCCGAAACCCAGCTACCTGTTCGCCCTGGTGGCCGGCAATCTGGTGGCCCGCGAGCAGCGCATCCGCAGCCGCGGCGGGCGCGACCATCTGCTGCAGGTCTACGTGCGCCCGGGCGATCTGGAGAAGACCGAGCACGCGATGAATTCGCTGGTGGCCAGCGTGATCTGGGACGAAGCGCGTTTCAATCTGCCGCTGGACCTGGACCGCTTCATGGTTGTCGGCGTGGACGACTTCAACGGCGGCGCGATGGAGAACAAGGGCCTGAACCTGTTCAACACGCGCTTGCTGCTGGCCAACGCGGCCACCGCCAGCGACGGCGATTTCGCGGCCATCGAAAGCGTCATCGCCCACGAATACTTTCACAACTGGACCGGCAACCGCATCACCTGCCGCGACTGGTTCCAGCTCTCGCTGAAAGAAGGTCTGACGGTCTTCCGCGACCAGCAGTTCAGCATGGACATGGCCGGCTCGCCGTCGGCCGCCGCCGTGAAGCGCATCGAGGACGTGCGCAAGCTGCGCAGCATGCAGTTCCCGGAAGATGCCGGCCCGATGGCCCACCCGGTGCGGCCCGACAGCTACCTGGAAATCAACAATTTCTACACCAGCACCGTCTACGAAAAAGGTGCCGAGGTGGTACGCATGCAGCACACGCTGGTTGGCGACGCCGGCTTCGTCCAAGGCATGGCGCTCTACTTCCAGCGCCACGACGGCCAGGCCGTGACCTGCGACGACTTCGCACAGGCCATCGCCGACGCCAACCCTGGCAGCGAGCTGGCCCCGCGCCTGGACGCCTTCAAGCGCTGGTATGCGCAGGCCGGCACACCCCGGGTGACGGCGCGCGGCGAATACGACGCTGCGGCGCGCCGCTACACGCTGACGCTGGCGCAAAGCAGCGAGCCTTCGCCGGGTCAGGCCACGAAGCAGCCTTTCGTCATACCTTTGCGCATGGGCTTGATCGCGACCAACGGCACGGCGCTGATCGAGGAACGCGTGCTGGTGCTGGAGCAGGCCGAGCAGAGCTGGGTTTTCGAGGGCATCGCCAGCCAACCCGTGCCTTCGCTGCTGCGCGGTTTTTCAGCGCCGGTTCGGCTGGACGACGGCCTGTCGGACGTGGAGCGTGTGGTGCTGCTGGCCCACGACAGCGACGCCTTCAACCGCTGGGAAGCCGGCCAGCGCCTGATGCTGGCGCGTTTGCTGCGCGCCGTGAACAGCGGCCAGGCGCCGGTGCTGGACGAGGCCCTGGCCCGCGCGCTGCGCAGCGTGCTGCGCGACCCGGCACTCGACCCGGCCTTCAAGGAATTGGCCCTGCAGGCACCCGGCGAGGGCTACATCGCCGAACAACTGACGGCCTGCGACCCGCAGCGCATCCACACCGTGCGCGAACAGTGGCGCATGCTGCTGGCCACGCAGTTGCACGACGACTGGGTCTGGGCTTTCGAGGCCCACCAGGTCAGCGGCGGTTACGCGCCCAGCGCTGCGCAAAGCGGCCAGCGCGCGCTGGCCCATCTGGCGCTCAGCATGCTGTGCCTGCACGCCGTGCCACACGGTGACGCCGTGTGGCCGGGCCGCGCCTACCAGCGCTTCAAGGACGCCAGCAACATGAGCGACCGGCTGGGCGCCATCACCGCACTGATCGACGCGCAGTCGCCGCTGGCCGAAGCCGCGCTGGAGCGCTTCCACGCGCTGGCCCAGGGCGAGCCGCTGCTGCTGGACAAGTGGTTCACGCTGCAGGCGCGCGCGCCCGAGCCGGTGTTCGAGGTGCACGGCGAACACGGCGGCCGCGCCTTCAATCGCGCGAAATTGCTGTTGAAGCACCCGGACTTCTCGCTGAAAAACCCCAACCGCGCGCGCAGCCTGCTCAGCCGGCTGTGCACCGACAACCCGGCCGCCTTCCACCGCACCGACGCCGCTGGCTATGTGCTGTGGGCCGACAAGCTGCTGGAACTGGACGCCATCAACCCCCACGTGGCCGGCCGCTTTGCGCGTGTGATGGACCGCTGGGCCGCACTGGCCGAGCCCTACCGCGGCGCGGCGCGCGAGGCCATCGCCCGCGTGGCCGCCAAACCCGACCTCAGCAACGACGTGCGCGAAATCGTCTCGCGCGCGCTCGAAAGCCAACTGGAAGACCAAGCATGAAACGCGTCAGCCTCACGCAATACCTCGTCGAACAACAGCGCGAACACGGCCGCATCCCGGCGCAATTGCGCCTGCTGATCGAAGTCGTCGCCCGCGCCTGCAAGCACATCGCCATCGCCGTCAACAAGGGCGCTTTGGGCGACGTGCTGGGCACCGCCGGCAGCGAGAACGTGCAGGGCGAGATCCAGAAGAAGCTGGACGTCATCAGCAACGAAGTGCTGATCGAGGCCAACGAATGGGGCGGCCACCTGGCGGCCATGGCCAGCGAGGAAATGGACAGCATCCACGTGGTGCCCAACCGCTACCC
>JANPHI010000070.1:0-5970 GCA_031424355.1 Betaproteobacteria bacterium | reverse complement strand
CACATCGGCCCGACCCTCGGCCACGGCGGCCTGGATCTCGGCGCTCGTCTGGTCTTCGAGACTGATCCGGATCTGCGGGTGCGCCTGCGAAAACGCCGCCAGGTCGGGCGGCAGACATTCGCTGATGGCGCCGGCCGTGGCTGCGATGCGCAGATGGCCCTTGATGCCGCGCGAAAACTCGACGACTTCGCTTTCCAGCGCGTGCAGGCTGGCGTGCAGGCTGCGCACGTGGCGCACCAGCGCGCGGCCGGCTTCGGTGGGTTCAACACCGCGCGCGCGGCGTTCGAACAGCGGCACGCCGAAGCGCGCTTCCAGATCGCTCAGCCGTTTGCTCGCCGCCGCCAGCGCGAGGTGTTCGCGTTCGGCGCCACGGGTGATGCTGCGGGTGTCGGCGATGGCAAGCACAAGGTTCAGGGTGGTCAGATCGAAGCGCACCTTATCCTTCGCGGGCTGCGTTGTGTTGCGTCGATTATCAAGCCAGCCTTCGCAAAGCAAGAAGGCCGGCAGATTCAAGCTCGCGCCAGGACACAGCCCGTCAACGCCACCCCATCACCAAGCTCGGAGCCACGGAACCGGCTCTGCCGGGCCGTCGGCGCAGCACCCCCCTCGGGGGGTAGCGAGCGCCAGCGAGCTTGGGGGCCTCAGTTCGCGCCCAGCTTGACGTTGATGCCGGTGAACAGGCCCATGTCGTTCTTCTTGCTGCCGGCCGGCGGCGCGCTGTTGTAGTTGTCGGTCAGGCCCACGGTCAGGTTCATCGTGCTGCTCATGGCCACGGCCAGGCCGGCGCTGAACTTGGCGATCTTGGCCTTGTCGCCCGACAGGCCGGGGTAGAACTCCAGGCGCTGCTTGAAGCTGGTGGACGCCGACAGCTGGTGCGCCGACTCTTCACCGACGAACAGGCTGGTGCGCGAGAAGCGCTTGCCCACCGTGCCACCGATGCTTTGCGGCACGCCGTAGCTGTCGCTGGAATAGGCCGCACCGCCAAACAGATTGAAGGACAAGTCCTTGGTGTCGATGAGCTTGTAGCCCAGGCCGCCCGCCACCGTGGTTCGCAGGTCCAGGTGGGTCAGCTTGTCGGCTTCCAGGCCCAGCTTGCCGAAGACGAAGGTCTTGGCGTTCAGGTTGTAGTCGTACTGGCCGTAGGCGTTCCACTTGTCGGCGGTGGTGCTGGTGACACCGGCGGCCTTGCTCTTGCCGTAGTTGTAGGCGCCGCCCAGGCTGATCTTGTCGGCGGCGGTGGCCACGGCCATGTCGGCGTTCAGATTCAGCGCGGTCGATTCGCTGTTGCCCGACGTGATGGCCAGCGCGGCGCCGCCGGCACCGCGCCACAGGCCGTCGGGCTTGGTCTGCGCGAAGGAGGAGGTGGTGGCGGCGGTGGCGGTCAGCAGGCTGGCGGCAACCAGCAGCAGGCGGGGGGTGGTAATGTTCTTCATGGGGACTCCTCAGTCGTTGAAATCGCGGTGCGGCGTCGAAAGCGCGCCGAACCACGGGCGCCATGGCGGCGCCCGGCGCGATTCTGTGGACACAGTCTTACGGGTAAACCCGTCAAAGGTCGGGCGTGTGTGACGTCAACCCAACGCGGCGATGACGTCGGCCGGCGCCTGCACCAGTTCGATCAGCACCCCTTCGCCGCTCAGCGGAAAGTCGTCGCTGGCCTTGGGATGGATGAAGCAGATGTCGTGGCCGCCCGCCCCCGCGCGGATGCCGCCGGGCGCAAAGCGCACGCCGTTGGCGGTCATCCATTCAACGGCCTTGGGCAGGTCGTCCACCCACAGGCCGACGTGGTTCAGCGGCGTGGTGTGCACGGCCGGTTTCTTGTCCACGTCCAGTGGCTGCATCAGGTCCACCTCGATGGCGGTCGGGCCCGAGCCCAAGGCGCAAATGTCTTCATCGACGTTCTCGCGTTCGCTGACGAAGCTGCTCTTCACGGTCAGGCCCAGCATGTCCACCCACAGGCGCCGCAGGCGTTGCTTGTCGGTGCCGCCGATGGCGATTTGCTGGATGCCGAGGATGCGGAAAGGCTTGCTCATGGTCACACCGCGTTGCGAGCCAGTTCGCCGGTGACGGGCAGGTCCAGGCGCTGCAGCAAGGCACGGTCGTCCACCACATCCGGGTTGCCGGTGACCAGCAGCTTGTCGCCGTAGAAAATCGAATTGGCACCGGCCATGAAGCACAGCGCCTGTATGCCTTCACCCAGTTCACGGCGGCCGGCCGACAGGCGCACGCGCGACGTGGGCATGGTGATGCGGGCGACCGCGATCACGCGCACGACCTCGAAAGGATCGAGTGGCTTTTCGTCAGCCAGCGGCGTGCCTTCAACCCGCACCAGGTTGTTGACCGGCACCGATTCGGGCGGCGGGTTCAGGTTGGCCAGCTCGGCGATTAAACCCGCGCGTTGTTCTCGGGTCTCCCCCATGCCGACGATGCCACCGCAGCACACCGCCATGCCGGCGCTGCGCACGTTCTGCAGCGTGTCCAGGCGGTCCTGAAAATCACGCGTACCGACGATGCTGGTGTAGAAATCGGGCGCGCTGTCCAGGTTGTGGTTGTAGTAATCCAGCCCGGCATCGGCCAGCGTCGTGGCCTGCTCGGGTTTCAGCATGCCCAGCGTGGCGCAGGTCTGCAGGCCCAGGGCGCGCACACCGCGCACCAGCTCGGCCACTTTCTCGACATCACGGTCGGTCGGGCTGCGCCAGGCCGCGCCCATGCAGAAGCGCGAGGCGCCCGCCTCTTTGGCCGCGCGCGCGGCTGCCAGCACCGCGTCGGGGGTCATCATCTTGCTGGCCTCGACGCCGGTGTCGTAATGGATGGACTGCGGGCAGTAGCCGCAGTCTTCCGGGCAACCGCCGGTCTTCACCGACAGCAAGGAAGCCAGTTCGATGTCGCCCTGCGGGTGGTGTTCGACGTGCACCGCACGGGCACGCTGCACCAGGTCGAGGAAAGGCAGGGCCAGCAAAGCTTCAATGGCCTCGCGCGTCCAAGGTCCAACCGCCGGTTTGGCAGGCTGGCGCGGGCTCGGGCGGTGCAACTGGATGGGTGCTTCAGCGGTCAGGGTGTTCATCGGCAGGGTGTCCGTTCGGGTTCAGGCGAAGCTCAGGATGGGTTGATCGACGGCCAGGCTTTCGCCCTTCTTGGCCAGCAATTCACCCACGGTGCCGTCTTGCGCGGCGGTGAGGATGTTCTCCATTTTCATCGCTTCGATGACCGCCAGCCTTTCGCCGGCCAGGACCTTCTGCCCGGGCTGCACCACGATGTCGGCCAGCAGACCCGGCATCGGCGACAGCAGGAACTTGCTGGTGTCGGGCGGCGCCTTGTGCGGCATCAGCTTGAACAACGCAGCCGCCCGCGGCAGCAGCACCAGGGTTTCGATCTGCGTGCCGTTGTGCGCCACGCGGATGCCCAGCGGGTTGCGCGCACTGCCACGCTCGACCTGGGCGGTGAACGGCCGGCCATTGCAGGTGCCCGTCATCAGGATGTCACCCAACTTGCTGTGGCTCTGGATCAGGTAGTGCCGGCCGTCCACGACGACATCCGCCTGCCCTGAAACCGGGTCGAATTCCTCGATGCACACCGGGTGGTGCACATGCTGGCCTTCCGCACCCAGCACCACCACGACCAGGTCGGCCAACGTCTGCACGCCGTGGCCGGGCAACTGGCCGCTGATGCCGGCCGCCCGTTCGCGCGCCTTGCGGCGCACGAAGGCTGCTGCGGCCACCAGCAGCAGCGGGTCGTCGTGTGGCACGTCGGCCGCGCTGAAACCCTGGCTGTAATGCTCGGCGATGAAACCGGTGTTGAAGTCGCCCGACACGAACTTCGGGTGGGCCAGCAGCGCCGCCTGGAAAGGGATGTTGCTGCCGATGCCGCGGATGACGAAGGCGTTCAGCGCTTCGCGCATGCGCGCAATCGCGTCCTGGCGGTCGCGCCCGTGCACGATGAGCTTGGCGATCATCGAGTCGTAATGCATCGGGATCTCGCCGCCCTCTTCCACGCCCGTGTCCACGCGCACACCGACGGCCGGCACGGCGGCCGCCGCTTCCATGGTGGTCGCGGGCGGCGCGTAACGCACCAGCCGGCCGGTGGATGGCAAAAAGCCGCGAAACGGGTCTTCGGCGTTGATGCGGCATTCCATCGCCCAGCCGTCGCGTTTCACGTCGGCTTGCGTGAAAGGCAGCGGCTCGCCGGCGGCCACGCGAATCATCAGTTCCACCAAATCCAGCCCGGTGATGCATTCGGTCACCGGGTGTTCCACCTGCAGCCGCGTGTTCATTTCCAGGAAATAGAAACTCTGGTCCTTGCCAACAACGAATTCCACCGTGCCCGCACTTTGGTAATTCACCGCCTTGGCCAATTGCACGGCCTGCGCGCCCATTGCGGCGCGCGTGGCCTCGCTGATGAAGGGCGAAGGCGCCTCTTCAATGACCTTCTGGTGGCGGCGTTGGATGCTGCATTCGCGCTCGTTCAGGAAAACCACGTTGCCTTGCGCATCGCCAATGACTTGAATTTCAATGTGGCGCGGTTCGACGACAAACTTCTCGATGAAGACGCGGTCATCGCCGAAGCTGTTGCGCGCTTCGTTGCGGCAGGAACTGAAACCCTCGAAGGCCTCTTTGTCGTTGCGTGCGACGCGCAAGCCTTTGCCGCCGCCGCCAGCGCTGGCCTTGATCATCACCGGGTAGCCGATGCCCTTGGCGATGTCCACCGCCTGCTCGGGCGACAGGATGGCTTCGTTGAAGCCGGGGATGGTGCTGACCTTGGCTTCGGCGGCCAGTTTCTTCGACGCGATCTTGTCGCCCATGGCCGCAATGCTGTGGTGCTTGGGGCCGATGAAGACGATGCCTTCTTCTTCGACACGGCGTGCGAAATCTTCGTTCTCGGACAGGAAGCCGTAGCCCGGGTGCACCGCTTCCGCACCGGTCGCCTTGCAGGCCGCGATGATCTTGTCGGCCACGAGATAACTTTCGCGCGAAGGTGCTGCGCCCAGCAGCACGGCCTCGTCGGCCAGTTCCACGTGCAGCGCATCGCGGTCGGCTTCGGAGTAAACGGCCACCGTCAGGATGCCCATCTCCTTCGCGGTCTTGATGACGCGGCAGGCGATTTCGCCCCGGTTGGCGATGAGTATTTTCTTGAACATGTTCTGCTTTCCCGGCGCCATCAGAGCGGAATGTTGCCGTGCTTGCGCCACGGGTTGTCGAGCTTCTTGTCTTTCAACATCGCCAGCGAACGGCAGATGCGTTTGCGCGTCTCGTGCGGCTGGATCACGTCATCGACATAACCCCGGCTGCTGGCCACGAAAGGGTTGGCGAAACGGGCTTTGTATTCAGCTTCCTTGGCGGCCAATTTGGCCGGGTCGCCCTTGTCTTCACGGAAGATGATTTCCACCGCACCCTTGGCGCCCATCACCGCGATCTCGGCGTTCGGCCAGGCGAAATTCACGTCGCCGCGCAGGTGCTTGGAACTCATCACGTCGTAGGCGCCGCCGTAGGCCTTGCGCGTGATGACGGTGACTTTGGGAACCGTGCATTCAGCGTAGGCATACAGCAATTTCGCGCCGTGTTTGATGATGCCGCCGTACTCTTGCGACGTGCCCGGCATGAAGCCCGGCACATCGACGAAGGTGACCACCGGGATGTTGAAGGCGTCGCAGAAGCGCACGAAACGCGCAGCCTTGATGCTGCTCTTGATGTCCAGGCAGCCGGCCAGCACCTGCGGGTTGTTGGCCACGATGCCCACCGTGCGGCCGGCCATGCGCGCCATGCCGATGACGATGTTCTTGGCGTAGTCGGGCTGCAGTTCGAAGAAGTCGCCGTCGTCCACGACTTTCAGGATCAGTTCCTTGATGTCGTAGGGCTGGTTGGCGTTGTGGGGCACCAGCGTGTCCAGGCTCATGTCCAGGCGCTCGGCCGGGTCCCCCCCATTCAGCCCATGCCGCACCGGCACGCCGTCGCGGTTGTTCAGCGGCAGGTAGTTGTA
>JANPHI010000069.1:0-15383 GCA_031424355.1 Betaproteobacteria bacterium | reverse complement strand
CGAGCGTGCCGATCTTGAGGGTCGCGCCGACCTGGCTGAAAGCAGGCCCGACCTAACCGAGCGCCGTGGCCCCTTCCAGCGCGCGCCGCGCCGAAGCCAACCAGCCCAGGCCGTCTTCGGTCACGCCGGCGGGTTTGTATTCGCAGCCCACGAAGCCGGTGTAACCGATGCGGTGCAGGTGCTCGAAGACGAAGTCATAACGGATCTCGCCGGTACCCGGTTCGAAGCGGCCCGGGTTGTCGGCCACCTGCACGTGGGCGATGTAGGGCAGGTAGCGCGCCAGGGTGCCGGCCAGTTCGCCTTCGCTGCGCTGCGCGTGGTAGCAGTCGTACTGCACGTAGACGTTGTCCAGGCCCAGCTCGTCGATGACGCCCACCGCCATGTCGGTGCGGTTGAGCCAGAAGCCCGGCACGTCATGGGTGTTGATCGGCTCGATCAGCAGCTTCAGGCCGGCGGCCTGCAGGCGCGGCGCGGCGTGGCGCAGGTTGTCCAGGAAGGTGGCGCGCAGCGTGGCCGCGTCCACCCCGGGCGGTGCCTTGCCGGCCAGGCAGTTCAGCTGCGGCACGCCCAGCGCGGTGGCATAGGCGATGGCCCGGGCCACGCCGGCGCGGAATTCATCGACGCGGGCGGGGTTGCAGGCGATGCCGCGGTCGCCGGCCGCGAAGTCGCCACCCGGCAGGTTGTGCAGCACCATGCGCAGGCGGTGGGCCTGCAGGCGTTCGCGGATGGCCGCCGCCGGCGCTTCGTAGGGGAACTGCACCTCGACCGCCTGGAAGCCGGCCCGCGCGGCGCGCTCGAAGCGGTCCAGCAGCGGCACTTCTGTGAACAGCATCGACAGATTGGCGGCAAAGCGCGGCATGGCGGTTCCTGGGCAGTGGGCCTGGCATTCCATCACGGCCGCGCGCCGGCGGTATCGGGGCCGGCCCCGTACCTGTACAGAGGTCGAGCCGATAATGCCGGCGCTGGTCGCGCTGTGCCAGCGCGTGCCGCCAGCCGGAACGCCAGCCGGTGATCGCAGCCAGCAGCCCCAGGGGAGTACCTAGCGTTGGACCAGAACCCGGAAGACGATGCCGCACAGCGCCTGCAGGCGGTGACGGCTGCGCTGCAGGCCGAAGTGGCCTTGCGTCGGACCGCCGAGGAACGGCTGGCAGCGCTTGAAGCCCGCCTCGCCGATCTGCTGCGGGACGGCGGCATGGCGCGCCAGGCGCACATCGATTCCAACCGCCTGGTGGCCATCATCGAATCGTCGCAGGACGCCATCATCGGCAAGACGCTGGACGGCCGCATCACCGACTGGAACCCGGCCGCGCAGACCCTGTACGGCTACACCGCTGGCGAAGCGGTGGGCATGCCGGTGCAGACGCTGATTCCGCACGACCGCCAGGGCGAAGAAATGCGCATCCTGGCCGACCTGACGCGCGGTGTGCGCGTGCCACCGTTCAACACGCAGCGCCGCGCCAAGGACGGCCGGCTGATCGACGTGTCGGTGACGATTTCACCCATCCGCGACGCCGACGGCCGCATCGTCGGTGCGTCGAAGATCGCGCGGGACGTGTCCGTCCAGCGCCGCGCCGAGGAAGCCCGCGTCAAGGCCGACCAGCTGGAGGCCGAGAACCGCCAGGTGCAGGAAGCCAGCCGCCTGAAGAGCGTGTTCCTGGCCAACATGTCGCACGAGCTGCGCACGCCGCTGAACGCCATCATCGGCTTTGCCGACCTGCTGCACGCCGGCGCGGTGAAGCCCGAATCGCCCAAGCACCAGATCTTCCTGGGCCACATCGGCACCAGCGGGCGCCATCTGCTGCAGCTGATCAACGATGTCCTCGACCTGTCGAAAGTCGAATCCGGCAAGTTCGAATTCTTCCCCGAGCCCATCCACCTGCCGGTGCTGGTGGGTGAGGTCAGCGACATCCTGCGCACGGCCGTCGAGCGCAAGCAACTGACGCTGAACCTGGACATCGCCGCCGACCTGGGCCAACTGGTGCTGGACCCGGCGCGGCTCAAGCAGGTGCTCTACAACTTCCTGTCCAACGCCATCAAGTTCACGCCCGCCGGGGGCCGCATCAGCGTGCGCGCCTGGGCGCTGGACGCGCTGCAACTGCGGCTGGAAGTGGAAGACACCGGCATCGGCATCGAAGCCGCGCAACTGCCCCGCCTGTTCACCGAATTCCAGCAGCTCGACACCAGCTACAGCAAGCAGCACGAAGGCACCGGCCTCGGGCTGGCGCTGACGCGGCGGCTGGTCGAAGCCCAGGGCGGCAGCGTGGGCGTGCGCAGCGAGCCGGGGCGCGGCAGTGTGTTCCATGCGGTGCTGAACAAGGTCCACGGCACCCACGCCGCGGCAGGCGGCAGCACGGTCGCGGCGGGCGACGACAGCGCGCTGTACCAGGTGCTGGTCATCGAACACGATCGCGCCGTCCAGGCGCGGCTGCTCGGTTCGCTGGCGGCTGCCGGCTTCCGGGTCGACAGCGCCCACACGGCCGAGCATGCCCTGCAGCACACCCAACAAGGCCGCTACGACGCGCTGACCCTGGGCCTGCACCTGCCGGCCCAGCAAGGCGCGCTGGGCTTGCTGGCCGACATCCGCAAGCAGGGCGCCAGCCAGCAGACGCCGGTGGTGGGTGTGTCGGCGACGACCGCCGCCGGGTCGGTGGCTTCCTTTGCCATCGAGAACATCCTGGCCAAGCCGATCAGCGCGTCCGAGGTGTCGGCCGCGCTGTCGCGCTTTGCCGGCCTGGGGCACGCCGCTGCACCGGTGATGGTGATCGACGACGACCCGCTGGCGCTGGAGCTGATGCGCGGCACCTTGCAGACCATCGGCCTGACGGCGCGCGGCTATCTCGACGGCCACCAGGCGCTGCGGGACATCGACGCCCTCGCGCCTTGCGCCATCGTGCTCGACCTGATGATGCCGGGCTTCGATGGCTTCGCCGTGCTCGAAGCCCTGCAGGCCTTGCCGCGCTGGCGTGCCACGCCGGTCTTCATCTGGACCAGCATGCTGCTGACCGATGCCGAATACGCCGCCCTGGGCCGCTCGGCGCAGGCCATCCTCAGCAAGGGCGGCGGTGCCCTGGCGGTGATGCTGGACCGCCTGCGCCTGTGGCGCCCTGCCGAGGCCAGCACGCAACCGGGTGCAGGCTAGCGTGGCCGCCGAACGGGCCCTGGTCATCGACGACAACGCACTCAACGCCGAGCTGGCGGCGTATGTGCTGGAAGCGGCCGGCTTCGAGGTGGTGACCGTGACCGACGCGCAGCAGGCGCAGGCCTGCATCGCGACCTTCCGGCCCGACGTGGCGCTGGTCGACATCCAGCTGCCCGGCATCGACGGCCTGACGCTGGTGCGGCAGCTGAAGTCGCAGGCGGCCACGCGCGACCTGGTCTTGATCGCCTTCACCGCCTTCGCGATGAAGGGCGACGAGGCCAAGATGCGCAAGGCCGGCTGCGACGGCTACATCGCCAAGCCCATCGACGTGGCGCTGTTCGCGGCGCAGGTGCGCGACTGTCTGCAGGCCGTGCGCGGGCCGCTCAGCCCAGGCCGTTGAAGGCGCGCGGCGCGGTGGGCGACACCGGCAGCGCCTGCAGCGCCTTCTGCCAGTAGCCCACGTCGCGCCAGGCACCGTGCTTGTAGCCCACGTTGCGGTAGCGCGCGACGGGCTCGAAACCCAGCGCCTCGTGCAGGCCCACGCTGGCCGTGTTCGGCAGTGTGATGCCGGCCACGGCCTGGCAGTAGCCCAGGTCGGTCAGCAGGCTGAACAAGCGCGTGTACAGCTGGCGGCCGACGCCGCTGCCCCGGCAGTCGCTGCGCACATAGGCCGTCACTTCCACGGCCCATTGGTAGGCCGCGCGTTCGCGGAAGCGGCTGGCGTAGACGTAGCCGCAGACCGCCCCTTGTGCGTCTTCGCCCACCAGCCAGGGCAGCAGCGGCAGCGTGGCGGTGATGCGCCGGCGCATTTCGTCGGTGTCGGGCGCTTCCAGTTCGAAGGAGATGGCGGTGTCGGTGACGACGTGCGCGTAGATGGCGGCGATGGCCGCAGCGTCGTCGGGCCTTGCGGTGCGGATGCGCAGGGTGGGGTTCATCGTTCGGGCAGTGTGCCGCGTGCCGGTGGGCGTTGCCATACGGCCTTCGGCCTACACTGTTTCGGCCCCGGCGCTGCCGCGCCTGCCACCGCCAGACAAGGAACCGACACCATGATCGCCACCCCCTCACGCCGCCGTGTTCTCAGCTGGTTGGGGGCTGCGGCTGCCGCCGGCACGGCCGGTTGCGCGGTGCCCGCCGGGCTGCCCAGCGGCGCCGCTGCCGCGCTGGCACCCAGCGGCCGTTTGCGGGCTTCCATCAACCTGGGCAACCCCATCCTGGCGCGCAAGGACGCGGCCACGGGCGAGGCCGTGGGCGTATCGGTGGACCTGGCCCGCGCGCTGGCCGATCAGCTCGGCGTACCGCTGGACCTGAAGGTCTTCGACGCGGCCGCCAAGTCGGTCGAAGCGGTGACCACCGGGCAGGCCGACATCGGTTTCTTCGCCGTCGATCCGCTGCGCGGCGAGGGCATACGCTTCAGCGCGCCCTATGTGCTGATCGAAGGCGCCTACCTCGTCAAGCAGGGCTCACCGCTGACCGACAATGCGCAGGTCGATCGCGCCGGCACGACCGTGATGGTGGGCAAGGGCAGTGCCTACGACCTCTACCTCAGCCGCGAGATCAAGGCCGCGCAGCTCTTGCGCGCGCCCACCTCGCCGGCCGTGGTGGACGCTTTCCTGGCGCAGGGCGCCGACGTCGCTGCGGGGGTCAAGCAGCAACTGGAAAGCGATGCGGCCCGGCTGGGTGGCTTGCGTTTGTTGCCGGGCCGTTTCATGGTCATCGAACAGGCGATGGGTGTGCCGGCGGGCCGGGGCGACGTGGCGCAGGCGGCCTTGAAGGCGTTTGTCGAAGCGGCCAAGGCCAGCGGCTTCGTCGCCGACGCCTTGAAGCGGCATGGCATCCAGGGCGCACTGGTGGCGCCGCCAGTGTCGGCTGGATGAACCGTCCCGCGCGGACCCCGTGAATGCAGGGGGCTGTGCAGGTTGACGCCCCCCCTGGCTTCACTTTACGTTACAGGTGCTCCGACTTTTGGCTGTCAACGCCAGTTTCCAAGGTGCAATCGGGTCAAGGAGCCGCTCCTTGAAGCCGCTTGTTCGGGCCTGCAAGGGCTTGCAGGATTGCCCTGGCTGGGGCTGAAAGCGGAATCGGTACCTGTCCTTCCATCCAACCTCGGATCCGTATGAGCACACCCGCCTCTCCCCGCCTTGATGCTTCCCAGGTCGCTCTGCGCCTGGGCATGTGCGCTGCCGCGCTGGCCGGCGTCGCCGCCCCTGCCACCGATGCCAACGCCTCCATCGTCACCTTCAGCACGCCGATCTCCATTCCCCCCACCTTTGAAGGCGTTTACATCAACCTGCTGACCGGCGCCAACAACGTCGTCCCATCGTTGGTGCCGGGCTGGGACTTCGGCCCGTGGGGCACATCGACGCTGAACTTCTTCTGGCCCATCAACCCCACCGGTACCAGCGGCGGCGTCGGCGGCGCGACCTACACCGATCTGGCGCCGGGTGCCGTGGTGTCGAGCGCTTCAACTTTCCTGCAATCGGCACAAGGCAGTGCGACGGGGGCGTTCCAGGCTGCGGGCACCCACACCCTGGGCTTCCGCTTCTTCAACGAAAGCACCTCGGCCGTCAACTATGGCTACCTGCGCCTGACCACCACCGGCCCCTTGGGCTTCCCGGCCAGGGTTGACGGCTGGAGCTTCGAGAACACCGGTGGGGCCATCGCCGTCGGCGACACCGCGGCGGTTCCAGAGCCCTCGACGATCGCCTTGGTCGCGCTGAGCGCACTGGCGCTGGGCGCGACGAACCTGCGCAAGCTGCGCCGCCAGCGCAAGCTGGCCAGCTGAAGCCGTAGAGCGTTCAGCTTGCGCTGACACGCCCTCTGCCGCGCCCGCACCCTGCCCGGTGCGGGCGCGGTTTTCTTTTGTTCCGTCCGCCATGACCGAAGCCATCGCCCAAAAACTGCTGCTCGTGGGTTGGGACGCTGCCGACTGGCAGATGATGCATCCGCTGATCGACACCGGCCGCATGCCGAATCTGCAGCGCTTGGTCGAGAACGGCGTCATCGGCAACCTGCAGACCCTGCAGCCGGTGCTGTCGCCCATCCTGTGGACGTCCATCGCCACCGGCAAGCGCGCCTACCTGCACGGCGTCACGGGCTTCGTCGAGCCCACACCCGACGGCACGGCGCTGCGGCCCACGGCCAGCAGCACGCGGCAGTGCAAGGCCTTGTGGAACATCCTGGCGCAGTCGGGCCAGCGTTGCCAGGCGCTGGGTTGGTATGCCAGCCATCCGGCCGAAAACATCAACGGCGTCTGTGTCTCGCAACTCTTCCATGTGGCGCCGGCCTCGGCCACGCCCGACAGCTGGCCGGTACAGCCCGGCGGCGTTTTTCCGCCGGCCCTGGCCGAAGACCTGGCTGAGCTGCGCTTCCATCCGGCCGAGGTCACGCCCGCGATGCTGTTGCAGTTTGTGCCGGGCGCAGCCCAGCTGGACCAGCGCGACCCCGAGGTGCAGCGGCTCTTGCAGGCACTGGCCTGGCGGCTGGCCGAATGCATCTCGCTGCACGCGCTGACCACGGGCTTGATGGAAGAGCAGCCCTGGGATTTCTGCACCATGTACTACGACACCATCGACCGTGTCGGCCACGACTTCATGGTCTTCCACCCGCCGCGCATGGACAACGTGCGCCACGATCTGTACGAGCCTTTCAAAGGTGTGATGAATGCGATTTACGAGTTCCACGACCAGCTGCTGGGCCGGCTGGTGGAACTGGCGGGGCCCGAAGCCCACGTGATGATGGTGTCGGACCACGGCTTCCAGAACGGCGCGGCGCGGCCCACCGGGCCGGTGAGCCCCGAGCAGTGGCACCGCAATTTCGGCATGTTCCTGCTGGCCGGCCCGGGCATCAAGAAAGACGAGACGCTGCCCGGCGCGACGCTGCTGGACATCACGCCCACCGTGCTGGCGCTGTTCGGCCTGCCGGTGGGGCGCGACATGGAAGGCAAGGTGCTGGTCCATGCCTTCGAGACCCCGCCGGCCATCGCGCGCATCGATTCCTGGGACCACCTGCCCGACGCCGTCTACGACGCCCGCGAACGCGACCCCGTCGATGACGACCCCGAAGCCGCCGCTGCCGCCATGCAACAGCTGGTGGAACTGGGTTACATCGAAGCGCCGGGCGAAGACATGCAGCGCGACATCGTGCGGGCCCGCGCGGCGCAGAAGTTCAACCTGGCTTGCACCTGCATCGACGGCAAGCACCCGGCGCGCGCGCTGACGCTGGCGCTGGAACTGGTGCAGCAGTTTCCACAAGAGCCCGCCTACCTGCTGTTCGCCGGCCAGGCCGCGATATCGGCCGGCGACGCGGCTGCCCTGGTCCAGGTTAGCGACGCGCTGGCCGGCCTGCAGCCCGAGCACAAGCACCTGTCGCTGTTCCGTGGCTTCCACGGCTGGTTGAGCGGTGACGTGATCGGGGCGCTGAACCAGTTCGAACGGGCGGCCGAGCAAGGCCACGACAACGCCTGGCTGCAGTGCCGCATCGGCCGCGCCTACCTGCGCCTGCGCCTGTGGCGGCGCGCCGATGAGGCATTTCGAAAATCACTGGCGCTGGACAAGCACAACGCCGAAGCCCACTACGGCCTGAGCGTGGCGTTGCCGCGCCAGGGGAAGTTGGAAGAGGGTGTGGAAAACGGCCTGCAGGCCATCGCGCTGGCGCACGACTTTCCGCTGGCCCATTTTCAATTGGGTGCGGTGCTGTCGCGCCTGGGTTGGTACGAACGGTCGCTGCAGGCTTTCGAGCTGTGCCTGACCATCTTGCCGAACTTCGCTATCGCCCACCGGTATGTGTCGCTGGTGGCGGCCAAACTGGGCCAGAGCGAGCGGGCTGCCCAGCACCGCGAAACCGCCAGGCGCGTGCTGGCCGAAGGCCTGCCGCAACCCGTGCTGGATTGACGGGTGGACGACCGGATGGCCGCGCCCGAATTCATCACCATCGTCAGCGGCCTGCCGCGTTCGGGCACCTCGCTGATGATGCAGATGCTGCACGCCGGCGGCCTGCCGGTGCTGAGCGACGGCCTGCGCACCGCCGACGACAACAACCGGCGCGGCTACCTCGAGTACGAGCCGGTGAAGCGCCTGCGCAGCGACCGCTCGTGGCTGCCGCAGGCGCGCGGCCAGGCGGTGAAGGTCATCCACCTGCTGCTGCGCGATCTGCTGCTCGACGGCTCGCTGCGCTACCGCATCGTCTTCATGCAGCGGCCCATCGCCGAAGTGCTGGCCAGCCAGCGCGCGATGTTGCAGCGCGACGGCAAGGTGGGGGGTGATCCGGCTGTCCTGAAGAAGGCGTTCGAAGGCCAGTTGGCGCAGCTGGACACCTGGCTGGACACCCAGGCGAACATGACGGTGTTGCGGGTGCCCTACCACCGGGTGATGGCCGAAGCGCACGCGGTGGCGGGCGAGGTGAACGCCTTTCTGGGCCTGGACCTGGACACCGCCGCGATGGCGTGCGCGGTGGACCCGGCCCTGCACCGCCAGCGCTAGTAGGCGTACCAGGGCCCGTTGCCGGCCAGTGCCTGGCCCCAGATCGCGGTGTAGACGCTGCGGCCGTAGAAGAAGGGCAGGCCCCAGACGAAGGCGCCCGGGTTGGCGGCGCCGGCCGCGCCGCCCAGCGTGGCGAAGGCGGTGTTGGCGCTGGCGAAGAGCACGTCGGTGTTGGCGATGCTGAAGGCGATGGTTGACTGCGCGCCGTAGCCGTCGCTGAGCACCGCGCTGCGCGGCTGCGCCGTGGCCGGGCAGTACCAGGTGCCGCCCTTGCCGGCGCCCACGCAGTTCAGCGACAGGCCGGGGTCGTCGAAGAAGTAGCCGTTGGAGCCGCTGTCGATGTAGCTGTAGGCGTAGGCCGTGCCGCCCAGCGTGGTCTTGACGTAGAGGTAGTCGGCGCGCGCCGGGTCGGTCTCGACGCGCAGCACGGCCGCGCCCACCGGCAGCTGGTTGTTGGTCTGCGTGCCGATGCCGAAGACCAGCCGGCCGCGCGCCACCGAGGCGCCGGTGGCGCCCAGCGCCGGCAGCGCCACGATGCTGCCGTTGTTGTTCACGGCGAACAGCGTCACCGGGTTCTGCACCTGCTGTTCGGCCGGCACGGCCGCCGGCTGGCAGGCGCCGGCTGCGTCGCAGCGGTAGTACAGCGTGTAGCCGCTGCTGTAGTCGCCCCGTTCGCACAGCAGGCCGCAGTCGTAGCGCAGCATGCCCACACCCAGCACGCCCTTGGCCTGCAGCTTGCCCACGGTGTTCAGCAGGTCGCCGTTGGCGGCGGCCTGGCAGTCGGCGGTGGCGGCGGGCTGCGCCGGGCTGCTGTCGTCGATGAGCTGCAGCGGCAGGTTGCTGGCCACCTCACCGCCGATGGTGAGGTCGGCGCGGGCCATCGGCCCCCACACCGCGCCGATGACGAAGGGGTAGCACTCGACCACCGCGCTGCCGCCGGCGGTCACCGCGGGCAGGTTCAGCCCGGCCACGGTGCTGCGCAGCAGGCGCAGGCCGATGGAGCCGGTGTCGAGGAAGACGTGGTCGATGGTGGCGCAGGCCGTGGTCGAACCCGGCGCGCAGACCTTGACGGTGACGTAGGGCAGATTGGCCACGCCCAGCGAGAAGCCCGAAGACGGGCCGGCATCGACGACGATCTCGGTGGTGTTGGGGCCTTGCGGCTGGCTGAGCACGACTTCCACGCCGGTTTGTGCGCCGGCCACGCCGTTGCCCACCAGCGTGGTCTCGCTGGAATTGCCACCGCCGCAGGCGACCAGCAGCGCGGCGGTGAAGGCGCACAGGCCTGCGCGTGCGGCGCGCCAGCGTTCAGCGGATGGCATCAGCGGATGGCATCAGCGGATCGCATCGGCCGCCCCGCCCGCCGGCAGCAGCGAACGCAGGTAGGCGCGGCCCACGTGGGCGTTCAGGTGGGCGCTGGACTCGACCACCAGGTCGCCCTGCTGCACCACGCCGCTGTGCAGCACGCCGGCCCGCTGCTGCATCGCGCGGCGGCCACCTTCGGCGTAGGCCGTGAAGTGGCGGCCCAGCAGCTGGTCCAGCCGCGGCTTGCTGCGCGTGTTCCAGGCCACCGCGTAGACGCGGCCGCTGGCATCGGCGTACTGGCGCACGGTGCCGCCGTCGGTCAGCGTCAGCGTGTGCACCTGGGCGTCCAGGCTGCCGCTGGCGCGGCGGCTGGCCGCGATGCGCAGGCTGTCGGCCTGGATGCTGGCCAGGTTTTCGCCCAGCGTGGCGGTGGCCGACAGCGGCTGCAGGGCCAGCAGCGCCACGCCAACCGAGGCCACTATTTTCAGAGTTAGCCTGCTGCGGTGGTGTTCACGGCCGTACACGGCTGATCTCCAGCTTCAGCCCGGTGGCACCCAGCTTCACCGGGCCGAGTTCGCCTTCCAGATCCCCCGCCACCGGGATCGCGTCGCCGCGCTTGGACACGCGCACGCCCAGCGTCAGTTGCGGGTGTTGCGAAAGCTTGGCCTGCGGCACCATGGACAGGCTGTCGTCCAGCGCAAAGTCCAGCGGCAGGTCGCTGCCCTGCTTGCGCAGCAGCGCAATCGGCATGCGCGAGCCTTCAACCGGGCGGGCAAAGATGAAGACGGTGTCGGTGGCGGCAATCTGCGCCTGCAGCGCCGGGGCCACCGTCACGCGGCCGGCCACGAAGGCCAGGCCGGCAACGGCCGGCGACGACGCGCTGGCCGCCACACCCGAAAACGCACGCGCTTCGGCGATGCTGGTCTCGATGGGGCGGCGCACGGCGTCGGCCTTGGTCAGCGGCAGCGCGCGTTCCCACAGCGCGATGGCTTCGGCGTAGCGCTGGCGCTCGAAGGCTGCCTTGCCGCCCAGCACCAGGGCTTTCAGGTTGTTCGGGTCCAGCGCCAGCGCCCGCGCGATCAGCCGGGCCGGTTCGCCCTGCAGGCTGCCCTTGTTGGCCACGCCCAGCGCGTCGGCGGTGTCGGCATGCGCCTGGGCGTCTTGCGGGCGCAGGGCCAGCAGTTGCACGTAGGCCTTCCCGGCTTCGTCGAAGCGGCCCAGCATCTCGTGGCTGTGCGCCAGCATGGCCCAGCCGGCGGCGTCTTTGGGGTTGCGTTCGACGGCAGCGCGCGCGCTTTCGATGCCGCGTTCGACCTGGCTGGCCGACAGCGGCGCCGGCGCGGCGCTGACCGCAGCCGACGCGGCCGAAGCCGCGCCCGACGCTGACGGTGGCGCCGCCGGGCCGCTGGCCTGCCGGCTGTAGAGCCAGGCCGTGGCGATCACGATCAGCACGGCGCCGGCCGGCAGCAGCCAGGGCTTGTGGGCGGCCGTCATCGCGCCCGGCCCTCAGAACAGTTCATAGCGATAACCGACATAGAAGAAGACCGAGTTGCTGTTGTCATGGTTGCTGGGGCCGTCGGTGCGCGACGTTTCGTAAAGCAGTTCGCCCAGCAGGCTGCCGCGCGAACTGGTCTTCCACGCGGTGCGCACGCCCGGGCCTATGCGCAGCAGCTTGACGTCGAGCTGGTCGCGCTGCAGGTAGACGCGCAGCGAGGGCTCCACCGTCACGTCGCCGTTGTCCGACAGGCCGGTCAGGTTGTTCAGCGAGAGCTGCACGCCCTTGAAGAAGGGCGTGCTCAGCACACTGAGGTTGAAGTTGTTGATGTCGCGCGCCGAGTACAGGTTGGTGCCGGTCAGTTGCGTGCTCCAGCTGACCTGGCCGCCGGTGGCCGGCGTGGCTTCGAAGTCGCCCACCGCCGGCAGCGCGCCCACCCGGCTGTAGCGCAGGTCGCTGGACCACTGCCAGCGGGGGCTCAGCGGCCGCGACACGCTGATCAGGAACTGCTGGGCAGTGGCCGACGTGGCCAGCGCGTCGGCCTTGACCTGGGCCAGGCTGCGCGACTGCAGCAGCGTCTTCAGCGAAGCGGCGCCCGAACTGATCAGCGCGTTGGTCAGCTGCAGCGAAGGCGCGCGGCGTTCGTCGGCCAGCACCGTCAGCGTGGTCTGCGCACCCAGCTGCAGGCTGCCGTGCAGCGACAGCGCGTTGACCTTGCCGAACAGCGCGTCGTAATCCAGCAGCGTGTTCAGGGACCAGGCGTCGCCGGCATAGCGCACTTCGCTGCCCAGCGAGCGGCGGTTGGTGATGCCCTGCGTGCTCTGGTCCAGCACATAGAAATTGCCGCCGTAGCGTTCCAGGAAGGTGTCGGCTTCCAGCACTGCCGCCAGCAGGCGTTCGCCGGGTGCGGACACCAGGGCGCTGGCCGGCACGCCGCCCATCAGGTCCAGCTTCAGGCCTTCGCCCAGCGGGTAGGCCAGCGACACGCCGTCGAACAGGCCCAGCAGGCCGCCGCTGATGGGCGACTGGCGGCCGGCACGCACCGCCAGGCCGCCCAGCGGGCCGCCGCCGTTGCGCCGGTGTTCGACGTAGACCGAGCCGATGGAGCTGCTGCTGTGGCCGCCGGCCATCAGGTTGTTCGAACCCGAACCGCGCACCACGGCACGGGTTTCGTGGCCGTCGGCGGTGACGACGCGGCCGCTGAGGTCCAGGCTGGTGACGATGGCCGATTCGGTGGTGTGGCTGATGGTGGCCTGGTCGATACCGGTGGCGATATTGACCAGCGACCGCGTCTTGGCCTTGCCGCCGTAGTAGTACTGCGCAATGGAACCGCCCCAGATCTTGGGCGCCTCGCGCACCGGCGCGGTGTTGCCGGCGGTGGCCGTGGTGGCGGCACCCCCCAGCGCGGTCAGGCGCACCGCGATGCGCGCTGCGTCTGCACTTTGCGGATAAAGCCGGAGATAGAGCGCGTACTCGGTGCGCGCACGCGCCGGGTTGTCGGCCTGTTCCCAGGCTTCACCGATCAGCGCCTGGGCGGCCATCGACAGGCTGTTGGGTGGCAGCTTCAGCACCTGGTTCAGCAGGCCCACGGCCAGCGTGGCGTGGCGTTCGGACAGCGCCTCGCGGGCGCCTGCCAGCAGGCGCGCCGCCTCGGCTTCCACCTCGGGCGTGGCCGGTTCGCCGGGCTCGGCCGCGGCGGTGCCGATGGCCGGTGCTGAAGCGGACCCAGCGACCGACGCTGCCGATGCCGCTGATGCCGCGCCAGGCACCCGCACCGTCAGCTCGATGGAGCGCGCGTTCGGCCCCTGGCGCGCCTGCAGCGGCAGGGCCCGCGCCAGGCGGATGCTGAGTTGCTTGGTGCGGCTGCCGGGGTCGGCCGCATAGCCCACCACCAGTTCGGGCAGGCCCAGACCGGCGGGCACACGCCGCGATTCGCTCAGCGCCTGGCGCAGCACGGTGTCATCGGCCGCCAGCATCTCGAAACGCAGCGCGTAGAACTCGGCTTCACCCGAGGGCACCAGTTGCAGGAAGCTGACCGAGGCGTTGAAGCGGATGCGCACGATGCGCAGGTCGCCCTGGCTGCGCACGGTGATGTCGTCCAGCGTCTGGGCCTGCGCCAGGCCGGCGCCCAGCAGCAGCGCCGCCCAGCAGACCAGGCGGCCGATCTCGCGACCGATGCGGTGCAGGCCGTGCCTCATTTGCCGGGCGACCCGGGCACGGGCACCGGCTTGACGCGCGGGTTGCCGTGCATCTGCCGCGGGATGATTTCGCCGTTGGTGATGTGGCAGCTGACGCAGGTGCTGCGGTCGGGCAGCGCCTGGTAGGCGGGCGACAGGTGCTGGTAGCGCACGGGTGTCCAGGCCAGGGGGCGGTGGCAGCTGTCGCAGGCCCGCACGGTGATGAAGTGGTTGCCCGGGCGCGGTGCCGCATCGACACCGTTGTGGCAGGTGGCGCACTGGCCGGCAGTGTTGGCTGGGTGGGTGAATTGCGCCGGCGTCCAGGCCGTGCTGCGGTGGCAGCTGTCGCAAGACAGGCGCTTGCCGTAGTGCTTGGCCGGCCGGCCGCTGGCCATCTGGCCGTTGTGGCAGCTGAGGCACTGCCCGGCCGCCACGCCGCGGTGGTCGAAGCGTTCGGCGGCGGCGTTCTCGCTGGCCGGTGCCAGGCCGCGCGGCAGCATGCGCGGCAGCGCGGCGTTCAGCGCGGCGCGGCGCACGGGTATCGGGCGCAGCTGCGCGAACATGCCCTTGCCGGTGCCGTCGTTGCGGTGGCAGCCCGAGCCGTCGCAGTCCTGCCCCTTGAAGTGGTTGGCGCCGTCGCGCGTCTTGATGGCCACGCCGAACCAGGTGTAGTTCAGCTCGTGGCAGCTCATGCAGGTGAAGGGCGGCTTGGGCGAGCCGACCTGGTGCATGGTGGTGCCCGGCACCGGCCCGGTCGTGGTCTTGGGCTTCATGTCCTTGTTGGTGGCCATCTTGAAGCTGGCGAAGTTGCTGCTGCCGTGGCACAGATTGCATTCCTGGCTGCCCACCGGGATGTGGTTCAGCGCCGAAGGCGTGGTCGGCGAGGCGCCGCAGCCGCTCAGCGGCATGGGCTTGGGCACATAGGGCAGGGCGGCGGTGGCGCACAGGGTCGAACCCGTCACCTGCCCGCTGCCGGCGTAAGGGCCACCGGCGTGGCAGCTGCGGCAGTTGCTGGTGATGCCGGTGTGGATCTGCGCGTTGGTGCCCAGGCCGGCGATGGTGAAGTCGCCCGCCCGAACGTGGCAGGTCACGCAGTTGGCGGTGGTCGGGATGTGGCCGGCCGGCTTGGCGGCGCCGTCGAAGTAGACGGTGCTGAGGTGGCAGGCCGAGCAGTCGCCGCTGGCCGGGTGGCCCGAGTCGGCCACGTTGTAGGTGCCGGCGGCGGCGCGCGGGCGCGTCTGGAAGCCCTTGTACTGCGCGCCCGAGGTCACGCTGGTCGGGCTGATGGGGTAGGCGCCCATGCCCATCCAGACGTAGCTGGCTTCGTGGCAGGCGTTGCAGCCGCCGGTCACGCCGTTGTGGATCTGCACGCCGGTGGTCTGGCGGGTGAACAGCGTGCCCGGCGCGGTCTTGGTGGCCGATGCCGGGATCAGCCCGGTGACGCTGCTGACCGAGTGGCAGTTCTCGCACACCGTGCTGGACGGGATGTGCGAGGTGGCGCCCACCGGGCTGGTCGGTGGCATGCCCACGATGCGGCTGATGCCGGCGAAGTTGGTCACTGTGCCCGCTGCCACGTGGCAGGCCAGGCAGTTGCTGCTGATGCCGGCGTGGCTCATCAGCGAGCCGCTGAACTTGGCGCCGTTGGGCACCGGCAGCACCGCCACCGACGAGCCCGTGCCGACGTGGCAGACCTCGCAGCTGGCGCTGGTGGGGATGTGGTTGCCCGGCAGGCCGACGATGCTGAAGCCGGCCGACGGGATGGCGAAGCTGGCGGCCGTGGCGCCGTGGCACTG
>JANPHI010000068.1:0-6966 GCA_031424355.1 Betaproteobacteria bacterium | reverse complement strand
TCGTCATCCAGCACCGGCCTGTTGACCGCACCGCTGCTAAACGACAAGGCCGGCTACGACGTTTTCAAGGACTTCAAGCCGATCACCTTGGTGACCACCGTGCCGATGGTGCTGCTGGCCAGCACGTCCATGCCGGGCAGTAGCCTGGTCGACTTCCTCAAGTACGCCAAGTCCCAGCCCAGGGGCATCCAATACGCATCGGCAGGCCCGGGTTCGTTCGGCCACATCTCGTCTGCCCGGTTTGCACAGATGGCCGGTATCCAGGTGGACCATGTGCCGTACAAGGGAGAAGCCAACACCACGCTGGCATTGCGCACGGGCGAGGTGCAGATGCTGCTGACAACGCCGTCATCCACGATGCTGGGCCAGGTGCAGCAGGGGAACATGAAGCTGTTGGGCGTAAGCACTGAAAAGCCTTCGCCCTTGCTTCCCAACACGCTGACCATCGCCAAGACCGTGCCGGGCTTTACCGCGGAGATCTGGTTCGGCCTGCTGGCCCCGGCGGGGACGCCGGACGACGTTGTGGCCAAGATCAACGCAGCGGTCAAGACGGTGATGGCCGACGAAGGTATTCGCGACAAGCTGCTGCCAACCGGAGCTCTGCCGCAGACCTCGACACCGGCAGAGTTCGCGAAGTTGCTGAAGGACGAGGCAGCGCAGTTGCGTGATGTCATCAGCAAGTACGGCATCAAGGCGGATTGAGGAACGTTCCATGAAGACTAAATACGACCTGATCGTCGTCGGTTCCGGCGCCGCGGGCCTGGCCTGTGCCATCACAGCAAAGAAGCGCGGCCTGGACGTGGTGGTGCTGGAGAAGGAGCCGGTCTTCGGTGGCACCACGGCGCTGTCGGGCGGCGTGCTCTGGATTCCGTTGAGCCACCACGGGCACAAGCAGAATCCGAGCGATTCCGTGGTGGCCGTGCGCAACTACATGCAGGCCGAGACGGGCCGCTTCTACGATGACGAAGCGGTGCAGTGCTTCATCGACAACGGCCCCCGGATGGTGGACTTCTTCGAGGGGCAGACGGAGATGCAGTTCGTCCCGACGCTCTACCCCGACTACCACCCCACAGCACCTGGCGGCGCGGACATCGGCCGCTCAATCCTGGCAGCCCCGTACGACATCCGGGGCCTGGGCAAAGACATGGCGCGGCTGAAGCCGCCGCTGAAAAGCATCACCTTCATCGGGATGATGTTCAATTCATCCAACGCCGACCTGAAGCATTTCTTTCGGGCGACCAAGTCCCTGACGTCCTTCGTCTACGTGGCAAAACGGCTCGCCAACCACCTGAAGGAACTGGCGCTGTATCGTCGCGCCGTGCAGGTCACCAGCGGCAACGCCCTGGCAGCGCGGCTTGCCAAATCAGCGCTCGACCTGGGCATTTCCATCCTCACGGACACGCCGGTCCAGCAGGTGCTGATGGAAGGTGAGCGGGCCATCGGTGTGCTGGCCGCCGGTACCGGGGGCCAGCAGCGCATGACGGCGAGGCACGGCGTGGTGCTGGCGACGGGCGGGTTCCCGAATGACGTCAAGCGCATCGCCCAGGCCTACCGGCATGTGCAACGGGGTCATCATCACCTGTCTCCCACGCCCAAGGGCAACACGGGCGATGGCGCCAACATGGCCGAAGCCGTGGGCGGTGTCGTCGACATCCGCTTCCAGGAGCCTTCAGCGTGGATGCCTGTGACTCGCGTCGACTTCGGCAACGGCGAGATTGGCGTCTTCCCCCACCTGCTGGATCGTTACAAGCCCGGGGTGATCGGCGTGCTGTCCACGGGCAAACGTTTCACCAACGAGTCCAACTCGTACCACGACGTGGGCGCAGCGATGGTGGAAGCTTGTGCCGGCCTGCAGGAGACGGCCATGTGGCTGATCTGCGACAAGGCGGCACTGTCCAAGTACGGCCTGGGTTACGTGAAGCCCGCGCCGATGCCGATCGGCGGCTTTTTGCGCAATGGCTACCTGATCCAGGGACGCACGTTGGCCGAACTGGCGGCGCGCGCAGGCATCGATGCCGCCGGCCTGGAGCAGACTGTGCGCGAGTACAACCGCGATGCTGTGCGCGGCGAGGACCCTGCCTTCGGCCGGGGCAGCACCAGCTTCAACCGGTACTTGGCCGACCCGGAGCACAAACCCAATCCCTGCGTTGCGCCAGTCGAGCATGGGCCGTTCTACGCCGTGAAGGTGGTGATGGGCGACCTGGGCACCTTCGACGGAATCACGACCAGCGTCGTGGGCCAGGTGCTGCGCCGCGACCACACCTCGATCGCAGGCCTCTATGCGGTGGGCAACGACCGCGCCAGCATCATGGGCGGCAACTATCCAGGTGCGGGCATCACACACGGCCCAAACATGACCTTCGGCTACGTCACGGCCAACCACATCGCAGATACCGCCGCTGGAAAGGTGATGGCAGAACGGCGAAGCACTCCTGAATTGCTTGCGTCGTGAACGTGCCCATCACTCCGCTCACCCGCCCTCTGGTCGACCACCGGGTCTACACCATCGCACTGCGAAAGATGCCGGAGTTCCTGGATGTGTTCCAGCGTCTGGCCATGCCGGTGCTGCTGGAAACGCTCGGACACCCGTTGGGTTTCTACACCAGCGTTATCGGTCCGCAGAACCAGTTCGTCCACTTGTGGGGCTACGACGACCTCGCCGACTATGAGCGGCGAAGCCGTGCCCGCGACACGCATCCGGCTTTCGCCGAGTATCTGAGTGCCTCTGGCCACTTGATCACTGCACAGGAAACACGCCTGATCCGCGCGGTGCAGATGGCTGTGGCCCTTCAAGCCTGATCTATGCCATCAGGGCTGCATAGCAGCGCACCCCCGGTGGCACCCGTTTCGTCAATAAAGGAGAACGTCATGCAAATTGCCAAGAGTGCTCTCGTACTGGCTGCGGGGCTGGCCTGCGCCAGCGTTCATGCCCAGGCGTCCTGCCCAGGTCAGACGATCCGTCTGGTCGCCCCGTTTGCGCCGGGCTCCAGTTCGGACGTGACCGCGCGCGCCATCGCGCAGAAGCTCTCAGGCCCGCTGGGCCAGTCGGTGGTGGTGGACAACAAGCCGGGTGCCAACGGTGGCATCGCCATGCAAGCAGTGGCACGCAGCAAGGCCGACGGATGTACGCTGGCGGTGGCCACCGTATCGTCGACGGTCGTGCCTTTCATCATCTCGAAGAGCGTGCCGTTCGACCTGTTCAAGGAATTCACACCAGTCGCCACGATGGCCAACACGCCATTGCTGCTGACGGTGGCCCAGGAGTCGCCGATCAGCAGCGTCACGGATCTTGTCGCTGCGGCCAAGAAGGCGCCTAACACCTTGTCGTACGGCAATTCCGCGGGGTTGTATCGCATCGCCATGGAAGCATTGAACCACCAGGCCGGCATGGATCTGCTGGGTGTGCCCTTCAAGGGCTCCGCGCAGGCCGCCACCGAAATGCTTGCCGGCAGAATTACCGTGAACCCAGATGCGCTGGGCGCGGCCGGCCCTATGTTGCAAGCCAAGCGCATGCGGGCCCTGGCCATGCTCGGCTCAAACCGCACGCCCAGCCTGCCCGATGTACCCACGATGCAGGAGCTGGGCTACAAGGGATTTGCTTTCAACGGCTGGCTGGGCATCCTGGCTCCCGCAGGCACACCCAAGGCCGTGATCGATCGCCTGCACCAGGAGATCGGAGAGGCGGTCAAGTCTCCCGAGATCCAAGCCCTGTACGTCCGCCTTGGCATGGAAGGGACTGTGCTGTCCCCGCAGGCATATGGCGAAGAGATCAAGAAGGACATGGCCAAATACAGCGCGGTCGCCCAGCAAGCCAGGATCGAGAAGGAATGAGCACCGGCGCCGACTCCGCTCTACGGAAAATCGCGCGCCAGGCGGGCGCCATGACGCACGCGCAGATCCCGCCTTCGGTGCGGGATCAGGCCCGTCTGTGCATCCTGGACACCGTGGGCTGCGTGCTGGCGGGCACCCGCACCGAAGAGGCCCGGCTGGCCTTGGCCTGCGAGCCTGCGACGGCCGACGAGACGACCACCGTCTTCGGCACCCCGCACCGGCGGTCGCTGCACGGCGCTGCGCGCATCAACGGCTATCTGGGTGACGTGCTGGAACTCAACGACCTGATTGGCGGGCACGCCAGCATCGGCAACGTCACCGCAGCGCTGGCTTTGGGCGAGTCAATAGGAGCCTCCGGCACGACCTTGCTGGAGGCGGTGGTCCGCGGCATCGAGGTGACCACGCGCGTCTATGAATCCGTCTACCCAACGTTGCGGCGCTACACCGAGATGGCGCTGGTGCCCGTGGGCATCCCGGCGTGCATCGGCGTTGCTGCCGTCGGCGCACACCTGCTCGCACTGAATGAAGATCAGACCCTGCACGCCCTGGCCATCGCCGGCAGCCTGGCGGGGTGGTGCCCGGCTGAAGTGATCTTCGGCAACGGCGGCACAGTGAAGCCGCTGCTCTTCGGCGCCCAACCCGCCAGCACTGGCCTGACAGCGGCGCACTACGCACGGGCCGGCATGACGGGGCCATTGGATCTGCTGGACAGCAAGCTGGGCTACTTTGCCACCGCATCGACGGCAGGTGCTTTCGATGCGGCCGCCTGGAACGGCCGCTGGGCGCTGGACGAGCCCCGCCGCAAGCTGCACGCCTGCTGCGGCTACCTGCACGCGCCTGCAGACGCACTTGGCCGGCTGCGCGAGTCCAGCGGCAAGCTGCAGGACTCGCGCATCGTCTTGCGCGTAGCGCCCTACGTGGCCGACGTGGTGAGCAAGGAGCGACTGCCGACCTCGCCCAACGATGCGCGCTTCCACCTGCAGTACTGCCTGGCCCTGGTGGCCTGCGGTGCCGACGTGATCGTGCCGGAGCACAGCATCGCCCTGGCCGAACAGCTGCGGCGGCCGGAGGTCCTCGCGATGATGGAGCGAATCCGGGTAGTGCCGGACCCGGCGCTGTCGCACTACCACCAGTGCAGCATCGAGTTGACCAACGGCGCAGGGAAGGTCACGGTGCAAGCCGTCTCGGCGCCGCGCGGTTCGCCGCAAGAGCCGCTCCGGGATGAGGAGGTGGTGCACAAGTTCCTCTCGCTGGCCAAGCCCGTGCTGGGCAGTGAGTGTGCTGGGCGTTTTGCAAACCAGGCACTGGACCTGGAGGCCGTGGACGACGTGCGCTCGTGGATCGCGCTGCTGCGGACCTGAAGCGTGGCGCGCTTCGCCATGCAACAAGGCCCGCCAATGCTTTACCCGGAACTCTCCACGCAGCTCGAAGCTGTGCGCCGGAACGTGGACACGACGAGCGCAGCCTCGCCAGCGCCCAGGAACTGAACCGTTACCGCAAGGGAATAGCGGCTGCCTTCGCCGAGCGCGCCGTAGGCGGTTTGCCGGCCTGACCCGTCCGGTTGCGATGGCCTCGCCGAAGGCGGCCTGCGACTTTGCCCCAGCCGCCCGCTTTCTACAGCGCCAGGGGCAGGCCGACGTAGTTCTCCGCCAGCGCAGTGCAGGCCGCCTCGCTCGACGCCAGATAGCTCAGCTCCGCATGCTGCATGCGCTGGCCGAAGCTGCCCGTCTCGGGGAACTGGTGCATCAACCTAAAAACAGCAGTTACCCAGGCGCCGGAAGGATCGGCGGCGGGGTTGGCAGGCCGATCTGACCGACGATGCGTTGGCAAATGTAGGCCAGCAACGTCCGCCATCGGTCGAGCTTTGGCAACTGCTGCGCAGCAGCCTTGACGTGCTGGATGGCCGCATGGACGTTGGCGATCATCGACTTGATCAAGCCGGCCTCAGCGTGCATCGGTGTGAGGTACAGCGTGGTCTGGTTGCCGCTGCTGGCGGCGCGGCCCACGGCTGCCAGCAGCAGTGGCCGACTCGTCAGCGCCTCGCGCCGGGCCTGCGGGTTGGCCGCACGCACGTACCAGCTCCACCAGTTGTAGACCAGTGCCACGGCGCGCGCGGTGACCTGGCTGCGGTGCATGTCCTGCGTGGTGAAGCCGCCCCAGCCCCATTGATTCTTCAGCTCGTCGAAGCCGTTCTCGCAGTCGCAGCGATCGCGGTAGAGCTGGCCGATCGCGGCCAGGTCGTACGTCGCGTTGGTCGCCAGCACGGTGTATTCCCAGACCTGCGCGTTGTCTTCTACTTCGTCGTGCGGCAGCGCCAGCACGAGTTGCTCGTTGGCCTCGCGTTGGCCCCGCTTCTTGACTGTCAGCGCGATGTCGTGCTTGATCCGCCTGCGCAGCACCACCACGCGCCGCGCCTTGCTCCAGCCGCTCAGCCGCAACTCGTCCTCGATGGCCTGCCAGCCCTGGCTGGCCTCGGTGGCGCGCGTCCAGTCCTCGCGTCTGAACAGTCGCTCGATCAGCCGCTTGACGTTGGCCGTCTTGCGCAGGCGCAGCAGGTAGCGCAGGCCTCGCTGTTCGCACACGTCGATGATGTCTTCGTTGCCGTAGCCGCAGTCCCCGCGCACCAACGCCGGGGCCTTGTCGCCGAGTTCGTCGAGCAGTCGCGCCATCGCAGCCTTGGCGTGGCCCGAAGTGTGTTGCTTGCCCGAACTGAGCACCGCGTCGAGCACCAGGCGCAGGTTGCCAACCCAGAACGTGTGCAGCACGTGGCTGGGGCGGCCCGGCTTGTGTGGGTTGTAGCCAATCTCCGCACCCTCCTGTCGGCCGTACAGCGGCTTGACGGTTGCGTCCATGTCCAGCACCCACGGCTGATCCAAGGCTTCACGAACGCTGTCCATCAACGCCTGACGCATCCACGGATCACTGGCATCAGGCGCCATCGCCGCAAGCGCGCGGCGCACCGAGTCTTCGCTGACCATGCCACGCAGGCCCAGAGCCTTGGCCGCCACCGCATCGCCGCGCACTCCGGCGATGTGCGCGTAGCGTTTGCTGCCGGCCAGGATGCCCACTGCATTACAGCAGCCCCAACGCATCGCGGCCGCGCGACGTGCTGGGCACGTTGATGCTGGGCATCCT
>JANPHI010000067.1:0-3992 GCA_031424355.1 Betaproteobacteria bacterium | reverse complement strand
GCCGGCGTGGTAGGGCAGCGCGTTCAGGCCTTCATCGGCCAGCCAGGCGGCGGTCTCGTCCACCTTCTTGCGGCTTTGGCAGTAGACGATGCCGGCGTCGCCCTCGTGCTCGTCGCGGATGAAGCGCAGCAGCTGCTTCTTGGGCTCGTCCTTCTCGACGATGGTGTAGCGGATGTTGGGCCTGTCGAAGCTGGCGACGAAGACGCGGGCGTCTTCCAGCGCCAGGCGTTCGATGATGTCGGCGCGGGTGTGGTCGTCGGCGGTGGCCGTCAGCGCCAGGCGCGGCACGCCGGGGAACTGCTCGTGCAGGGCGGACAGGCCCAGGTACTCCTCGCGGAAATCGTGGCCCCACTGGCTGACGCAGTGGGCTTCGTCGATGGCGAACAGGCTGAGCAAACCGCGTTCGTGCAGCGACTGCAGCATGGCCAGGAAACGCGGCGTCAGGATGCGTTCGGGCGCGGCGTAGAGCATCACCAGCTTGCCGCTCATCAGGTCGCGCTCGACCTTGCGCGCCTCGTCGCCGTCGAGCGATGAATTCAGGTAGGCCGCCGGCACGCCCAGTTCGTCCAAAGCGCCGACCTGGTCGTGCATCAGCGCGATCAGCGGGCTGACCACCACCGCCACGCCCTGCCCGGCGCGGTGGCGCACGATGGCCGGCACCTGGTAGCACAGGCTCTTGCCGCCGCCGGTGGGCATCAGCACCAGGGCGTCGCCGCCGGCCACCACGTGCTCGACGATGTCGCGCTGCGCGCCCCGGAAAGCGGGGTAGCCGAAGACCTCGTGCAGCACGCGTTGCGGGGCGTTTTCCGCCTTCAAAGCGGCGGTGGCAGGGGCGGGTGTGAGCACGGCAGACATGGGGTGGGCTGATCGTACTTGAGGGCCTCGCGCGGAGGCACGCCGCAGCACCCGCCCGGTCGGGTGCCACCGAAAGTACGCCTGCTTCAAGGTGACGGCGGCCCAGGGGGCGGGCGCGATAATGGGACATCCCATCCCTCACACCGATTTGCCGGAGCAGCCCATGGCCTCAGTCAACAAAGTCATCATCGTCGGCAACCTCGGCAAAGACCCCGAGGTGCGCTACATGCCCAGCGGTTCTGCCCTGTGCAATGTGTCGGTTGCCACCACGCGCCAGTGGAAGGACAAGACCAGCGGTGAAAAGCAGCAGGAAACCGAATGGCACCGCGTCACCTTCTTCGACCGCATGGCTGAAATCGCCGGCGAATACTTGAAGAAGGGCAGTGCCGTCTACGTCGAAGGCCGCCTGAAGACGCGCAAGTACACCGACAAGGACGGCGTCGAAAAGTACAGCACTGACATCGTGGCCACCGAAATGCAATTGCTGGGCGGCCGTGATGCCGGCGGCGGCGGTGGCGGCAGCTACGGCGGCGGCGACGACATGGGCGAACCGCAGCAGCGCTCGGCCCCGCCCGCCCGCAGCGCGCCCCCGGCCCGCAGCGCCCCGGCGCCGCGCCCGCCGGCGAAGTCGTCCACCGGCTTCGACGACATGGACGACGACATCCCGTTCTGACGCCCGCTCAGACGCGCGACGTGAACCCACCCTTGTTGAACGCCGCGCAGCGCGCCCGCGCCGCCGCGCTGCCGTTCCGGGTGGGGGTGGACGGCGGTGGCACCGGCACGCGGGCCCGCCTGCAAGACGCCAGCGGCCGCACGCTGGGGCAGGGCGCGGCGGGGCCTTCCGGCCTGTCGCAAGGCATCGGGCAGGCTTGGCAGCATGTGCAGCAGGCCCTGGCAGCGGCCTTCAATGAAGCCGGTCTGCCGGCGCCGCTGCCCGCAACGGTGGCGCTGGGCCTGGGTCTGGCCGGCGCTGAAGTGGCGGCACTGCGCACCGACTTTCTCGCTGCCAACACCGGCTACGCCATCGGCCTGCTGGAAAACGATGGCATCACGCAATTGGCCGGCGCCCATGCCGGGCGGCCGGGCATCGTGGTGTCGGCCGGCACCGGTGCCGTGGCCGCCGCCAAGCTGGCCGACGGCAGCGTGCACCGCTGTGGCGGTTGGGGCTGGCCCGCCGGTGACGAAGGCGCAGGCTCGTGGCTGGGTTTGCAGGCCGTGCGCGCGCTGCAGAACGCGCTGGACGGCCGTTCGGCGGCAGGGCCGCTGTCGGTGGCCGTGGCGGGTGCCATCGGCCCCGATGCGGCTGCGGTGCAAGCCTGGTCGGCGCAAGCTGGGCAGCACGCCTGCGCGCAGTTGGCGCCGCTGGTCTTTGCCGCCGCCGAACAGGGCGACGCGCAGGCCCAGGCGTTGCTGCAGACCGCTGCGGCCGAACTGGCCCGCCTGGCCGATGCGCTGGGCAGACTGAGGGGGCCGGGCGGACCGGACGCACCGAGCGCATTGAACGCACTGGGCGCGCAGACGGCCGTTGCCCCCGACCTGCCCATCGTGCTGAACGGCAGCGTCGGCACCCGCCTGACCGCGCGTTGGCCGCCGGCCTTGCGTGCGCGCCTGGTGCAGCCCGCCGGCGACAGCGCCGATGGCGCGCTGCTGCTGTTGCGCGCCGCGTTGGAAGCCGCATGACGACGCAGCGCTTGAACAGCCAACGGGCGGTCCAATGAGCAGCCAACTGAACGGCCACATCCTGACGCCCACCGGTTTCGTGCGCGGCAGGCTGGACATCGCCGACGGCCGCATCGTGCACATCCACGGCACGCCCGTCGATGAAGCCGCAGTGCGCGCCGACCCCCACACGCCGGTGCTGCTGCCCGGCTTCATCGACCTGCACGTCCATGGCGGCGGCGGTGCCGACACCATGGATGCCGGCGACGCGGCGCAGACCCTGGCCCGCCTGCACGCCCGCCACGGCACCACCGCGCTGCTGGCCACGACCATGACCGCGCCGCTGGGCGACATCGAAGCCGCGCTGCACGCGCTGGCGCCGGCGGTGCGCCAGCGCAGCAGCGGCGCCGCGCGCGTGCTGGGCGTGCACCTCGAAGGGCCTTACATCAGCCCCGACAAGCTGGGTGCGCAGCCGGCTTTTTCGCGCGCGCCCAGCCTGGCCGAGGTGCTGGCGTTGCACGCCATCGCGCCGATCAGGCTGGTCACGCTGGCGCCTGAAGTGAGTGGCATGCTGGCGCTGATTCCGGCCCTGGTCGAAGCCGGCATGCGCGTGCAGATCGGCCACACCGCCGCCACCTACGAACAAGCGGTTGAGGCCATGCAGCAGGGCGCCACCGGCTACACGCACCTCTTCAACGCGATGAGCGTGCTGCACCACCGCGCGCCCGGTGCGGCCGGCGCGGCACTGGCCCATGCGCAGCACGCGGAAATCATCCCCGACCTGCTGCATGTGCACCCGGGCGCCATCCGCGCTGCGCTGCGCGCGATACCGGGGCTGTTCTGCGTCACCGACTCCACATCGGCCGCCGGCATGCCCGACGGCGACTACCGCCTGGGCCGCCAGACGGTGAGCAAGTGCCTGGGCGGCGTGCGCCTGGCCGACGGCACGCTGGCCGGCAGCACGCTGACGATGGACCAGGCGCTGCGCAATCTGGTGGGCATCGGCCTGAGCCTGCAAGACGCATCGGCCCGCGTCAGCACCCACGCCGCGAACTACCTGCGCCTGCCCGACCGGGGGCGGCTGCAAGCGGGCGCGGTGGCCGATATCGTGGTGCTGGACGCTGCCACGCTGCACCTGCAGCAGGTGTGGGTTGAAGGCGAGCCGCTGAAGGACCTGGCTTGAATTCACGCCTGTTCGACGAGGCCGCAGAAGGCCCGTCCGTCGCCGCGCGTTTGCTGGCGGCCGAGGCTGCTGCCTTCGCCGAACTGGGCGCTGAATTGCGCCACCGTCCGCCGCTGAGCCTGCTGACCGTGGCGCGCGGCAGCAGCGACCACGCGGCCCACTACATGGCCTATCTGGTGATGGCGCGGCTGGGGCGGCTGGTCACGTCGCTGCCGATGTCGCTGGTCACGCTGTACCAAAGTCGCCTGGTCTGCGACGGTCTGGTGGCGCTGGCTTTTTCGCAGTCCGGCCAGAG
>JANPHI010000066.1:0-5665 GCA_031424355.1 Betaproteobacteria bacterium | reverse complement strand
GGCCCGTCCTGCAGGATGCGCTCGGCGCAGGTGCGGCCCAGCACCACGCATTCCAGCAGTGAATTGCTGGCCAGCCGGTTGGCGCCGTGCAGGCCCGTGTAGGTGGTTTCGCCCACCGCAAACAGGCCCGGCATGTCGGTGAGGCCGTCCAGGTCGGTGACCACGCCGCCGCAGGTGTAGTGGGCCGCCGGCACCACCGGTATCGGCTGGCGCGCGATGTCGATGCCCAAAGCCAGGCAGCGCGCGTGGATGGTCGGAAAGTGCTCTTTCAGGAAGGCCTCGCCCAGATGGCGGGCGTCCAGCCAGACGTGGTCCAGGCCGTGTTTCTTCATCTCGAAGTCGATGGCGCGGGCCACGATGTCGCGCGGCGCCAGCTCCAGCCGGCTGTCGTGGGCGGCCATGAAGCGCGTGCCGCCGGGGTCGCCGGGCCCGAGGCTGGGCAGCGTCAGGTACGCGCCTTCGCCGCGCATGGCTTCGGTGATCAACAGGCTGCGCTCTTGCGGGTGGTACAGGCAGGTCGGGTGGAACTGGATGAATTCCATGTTGCCGACGCGGCAGCCGGCGCGCCAGGCCATCGCAATGCCGTCGCCGGTGGCGGTGTCGGGGTTGCTGGTGTAGCGGTAGACCTTGCCCACGCCGCCGGTGGCCAGCACCACCGCGCTGGCGGCCAGCGTTTCAACGCGGCCGCCGTCCATGTCCAGCGCGTAGACGCCGTAGCAGCGCGGTGCTTGGTCGGTGCCCGGGCGGCGGTTCAGGTGGCGCGAGGTGACCAGGTCCACCGCCATCCAGCGCTGGCGCAGTTCGATGTTCGGGTGCTCGGCGGCGCGCGCCAGCAGGGTGTCGTGGATGGCCTTGCCGGTGGCATCGGCGGCATGCGCGATGCGCCGCACCGCGTGGCCGCCTTCGCGCGTCAGGTGCAGGCCCAGCGGGCCTTCGGCATCGGGCGAAAAGGGCACGCCGGCTTCGACCAGCCATTCGATGGCGCGGTGGCTGTTCTCGGCGATGAAGCGCGCGGTGTGTTCGTCAACGATGCCGCCGCCGGCTTCCTGCGTGTCGTGCACGTGGGACGCGATGCTGTCGTCCGCCCCCAGCACGCCGACGATGCCGCCCTGGGCCCAGGCGGTGGCGCTCTCGGTCAGTTCGCGCTTGGCCAGCACGATGACGGGCACCGTCTCGGCCAGTTGCAGCGCCACGGCCAGGCCGCCCAGGCCGGCGCCCACAATGACCACGGGCGCCTGGGTGCGGGCAGCGGCAGACGCCGGCTTGGGGGAATTGTTCATGGCGAGGGGTGTGGCATGCGCGCGTCGGGGCGGCGGATTCTAAGGATCGCCCCCAGGCCAGCCGGCCCAGGTGGACCCCTATGATGGCGCGATGGCTCCCCCGCGTGACAACACCCCCTGGCAAGACCATCAGCCCAGCCCGGACCGCGACGAGATGCTGGCCCCCAGCACCCAGGTCGTGGCCGACCGCGAGACCTACCTGGGCCAGGGCCGGCACGACGTGGGCCGGCGCATATCCAACGACCAGGTCGAGCTCTTCGCCAGCACCGATGTGGCCAACGCGCTGCAGCAGGAATTCGCGCAGCACGCGCCGCAGTACATCGCCGTGCACGACGTGGGCACCAGCGCCGCACTGCGGCTGTTGGCCAGCCTGGCCAGCGCCACCGGCCAGCGCCTGCAGAGCCTGACCGTGCGCCGCCAGGGCCACGGCGTGGCGATGGCCGTGCTGCAGTTCGTGGAAGTGCGCCTGGCCGACGGCACGCCGGTGCGCGTCTACGCCACCGATCTGGGCAACGAAGGCCCGCTGCGCCTGCCGGTGGCCAAGGTGCTGCTGGCCTACAGCCAGCTCGGTGTGCTGCTGATGGGTGGCTTGACGCCCAGCGCCCTGGCCAACCAGCTGCAACCGCTGAACACCGCAGTGCAGGCCGGCCCCTGGCCCAACCGTGAAATGCTGATGGTGCCGCTGGGCTCGGGCGTGCCACTGGCCGGACATGCCTCGCAACTGGCCGGGCGCAGCGGCGTGGCGGTGCACGTCACACCGCATGCCGGCAAGACACGCCAGGCCTGGGCCTACATCGGCGGCGCCTGGAACCGCCTGCACGGGGGCGCTGCGGCGGGCCACGCGATGCAGACCGAATTCGGCCCTGCCGGGGCCCCGCCACCCCCCGTGGCCGTGCCACGCAGTGAAGCGCCCACCGAGGCCATGGGCCTGCACCCGCTGCCTGACAGCCCCGCGCACCCGGCGCACCCCGCGCACCCGGCTGTGACAACGCCATCGGCATCGGCAGGCAACCCCTGGCAGGCCTATGTGGACAGCTGCGGCCTGCTGAAAGGCGCGGTGGCCTGCTGCGCCTTCGACACGCTGTCGATGCAGGCGCTGGCCCACACCGGCCCGGCGCCCCAGGCCGCCAGGCTGGCCGAGCAAGGCGCCAAGCTGCTGAAGGCCATGGCCGAAGCCACACGGGCGGTGGGCCTGAGCGCGGTGCCCAGCGACGGCTCGGTGACCGCCGCCGGCCACCACCTGCTGGTGCGGCCGGTGCCCGGCCACCCGGGCATCGCGGTGCACCTGGTGCTGGCCGGCACGGCCAACCTGACGCTGGCCAAGATGCAGCTGGAGCGCATCAACCCGCCACGCTGAAGGCGGCTGGGCGGCCCTGGCCGCCCGCGCTGCCCGTGTTGCCGGTCAGAACGCGTAGCCCATGCCGATGGACAGCTGCGGAATGGCCCGCACCTTGCCCACGCCGGCGCGCAAGTCCACCAATTCCTTGTCGATGTTGGCCTGGATGTCGCTTTGCCCGGCCAGTGCACCACGCGGCGTGGCCGTCACCGTGGCCTTGCCCAGGGCCGCGCCGATGTCAGCTGAAAAGCGCCAGCCGTCGGCCGACTGGTGGCCCCAGCCCAGCCCGACATAGGGTGCGGTGCGCGGGAATTTCACCTGCACGTTCAGCCCGTCCGACGCGGTGGTGGTGTAGGTGCGGTCGCCGATGGTCAACGTGCCGCCGGCACCGGTGGCGTCCAAGCCGATGGTGTAGTCGTTGAAGGTGGCACCGGCCGTGAAACGGAACCAGCCGCCGAAGGGGAAAACATCGGCCAGCACCGCCGCGCGGCCCAGCTTGTAGGTGCCCTTGTAGTTGATGCCGCTCTCCACCTTGTCCTGCGAGCGCTCGCCCAGCGTCATGAAGTCGCCGCGCACGCCGAACAGGCCGCCGGGCAAGGGCTGTGCGATGCCGATGCCCAGCCCGGGCACGCCCAGCGGGACGTAGACCTCGGTGGCCAGCGCGGGTGCCGCAGCCAGCGCCGGCAACAGGGCGGCCAGTGAGGCCAGGGCAAGACGGGTGCGAGGGGCGAAGGTCATGAACGGGTCCTTGAAAAAAGGGGGACGCGGACAAGACCTGTCCGCGTCCCCCTTATCGGCGCCCGGCGCCTTCGACTTGAAGGCAAGTCATGCCACCCGGCGTGAAATCGCCGGATGGCCTTCGTGAAGCGTGGAAATCCTTCCGGATTCTCACGTCCGCACTCATGACCAGCGGCAAGCATGCCGCTGGTCCTTCGGCAGCCACTCGCCAGCACGCAGGTGCTGGCTCGGTGCGGCCTCAGTGCACGATGCGCGAGAAGACGAATTCGCCGTCTTCCACGTCCACCGGGATCACCGACTTCGGACCGAACTTCCCTTGCAGGATCAGCTTGCTGACCGGGTTCTCGATGCGCTGCTGGATGGCCCGCTTCAGCGGCCGTGCGCCGAAGGCCGGGTCGAAGCCGACCTTGGCCAGTTCGGCCAGCGCAGCCGGCGACACGTCCAGCTTCATCTCCAGCTTTTCCAGCCGCGATTCCAGCAGCTTCAGCTGGATGCGCGCGATGCTTTCGATGTTCTTGTTGTCCAGCGCGTGGAAGACCACGGTCTCGTCGATGCGGTTCAGGAACTCGGGGCGGAAATGCTGCTTGACCTCGCCCCACACCGCCTCGCGGATGTTCTCGCTGCTCTGCCCGGCCATGCTCATGATCAGGTGCGAACCCAGGTTGCTGGTCATCACGATGACGGTGTTCTTGAAGTCCACCGTGCGGCCCTGGCCGTCGGTCAGACGGCCGTCGTCCAGCACCTGCAGCAGCACGTTGAAAACGTCCGGGTGAGCCTTCTCCACCTCGTCCAGCAGCAGCACGCTGTAAGGCTTGCGGCGCACCGCCTCGGTCAACGCCCCGCCCTCTTCGTAGCCCACGTAGCCCGGGGGCGCGCCGATCAGCCGGCTGACCGAGTGCTTCTCCATGTACTCCGACATGTCGACGCGGATCATGTGGTCGTCGCTGTCGAACAGGAAACCGGCCAGCGCCTTGCACAGCTCGGTCTTGCCCACGCCCGTCGGGCCCAGGAACAGGAAACTGCCCAGCGGCCGGTTGGGATCGGACAAGCCCGCGCGCGAACGGCGGATGGCGTCGGCCACGGCCGTGATGGCCTCGTCCTGGCCGACCACCCGGTCGTGCAACTTGTCTTCCATCTGCAGCAGCTTGTCGCGCTCGCCCTGCATCAGCTTGCTGACCGGGATGCCGGTCGCGCGGCTGACCACTTCAGCGATTTCCTCGGCGCCGACCATGGTGCGCAGCAATTGCGGGCGGCCCGCTGCGGCCTTGCCGGTTTCGGTGGCCTGGGCTTCTTTCAGGCGCTTTTCCAATTCGGGCAATTTGCCGTATTGCAATTCGGCCACCGCATTGAAATCACCCCGGCGCTTGAGTTCGTCGATCTGTTGCCGCGTGCGGTCGATTTCCTCTTTGACATGCGCCGAACCTTGGGCCGCCGCCTTCTCGGTTTTCCAGATTTCTTCCAGGTCGTTGTAATCGCGTTCGAGCTTGGCGATCTCGTCCTCGATCAGCCCGAAGCGCTTGATCGAACCTTCGTCTTTTTCCTTGCGCACCGCTTCGCGTTCGATCTTCAGCTGGATCAAGCGTCGGTCGAGCTTGTCCATCGCCTCGGGCTTGGAGTCGATCTCGATCTTGACCTTGGCCGCCGCTTCGTCGATCAGGTCGATGGCCTTGTCGGGCAGGAAGCGGTCGGTGATGTAGCGGTGGCTCAACTCGGCCGCGGCCACGATGGCCGGGTCGGTGATCTCCACGCCGTGGTGGACTTCGTATTTCTCCTGCAAGCCGCGCAGGATGGCCACCGTGGCTTCCACGCTGGGCTCGTCGACCAGCACCTTCTGGAAGCGGCGTTCCAGCGCGGCATCTTTCTCGACGTACTTGCGGTATTCGGCCAGCGTGGTCGCGCCGATGCAGTGCAACTCGCCGCGCGCCAGCGCCGGCTTGAGCATGTTGCCGGCATCAATGGCGCCTTCGGCCTTGCCCGCGCCGACCATGGTGTGCAGTTCGTCGATGAACAAAATGATGCGGCCTTCATCGGCCGCCACTTCCTTCAGCACGCTCTTCAGGCGTTCTTCGAATTCGCCACGGAACTTGGCACCGGCCAGCAGGCCGGCCATGTCCAGCACCAGCACGCGCTTGTCCTTCAGGCTTTCCGGCACCTCGCCATTCACGATGCGCTGCGCCAGGCCTTCGACGATGGCGGTCTTGCCGACGCCCGGCTCGCCGATCAGCACCGGGTTGTTCTTGCTGCGCCGCTGCAGCACCTGGATGGCGCGGCGGATCTCGTCGTCGCGGCCGATCACCGGGTCGAGCTTGCC
>JANPHI010000065.1:0-19474 GCA_031424355.1 Betaproteobacteria bacterium | reverse complement strand
CGCCAGCGCTTCGGCGCGCGCCTGGCCGAGGTCGACCAAGGCGTCGCCCGCGAAGGCGCCTACTACCTGTTCACGCTGCGCCTGATCCCGGTCTTCCCGCCCGCGCTGCTGAGCGTGCTCTTCGGCCTGACGGCCATGCGCACGACCACCTTCTACGCCGTCAGCCAGGTCGGCATGCTGGCCGGCACGCTGGTCTACGTGAACGCCGGCACGCAGCTGGCGAAACTGGAATCGGCGAGCGGCATCCTGAGCCCGGCGCTGTTCGGCTCGCTGGTCTTGCTGGGCCTGTTCCCCTTGCTGGCCAAGAAGGCTGTCGATGCGTTCAAGGCGCGCCGCGTCTACGCCCGCTGGGCCGGGCGCAAGCCCAGGCGCTACGACCGCAACCTGGTGGTCATCGGCGCCGGTGCGGCCGGGCTGGTCACGGCCTATGTCGCGGCCGCCGTGAAGGCCAAGGTCACGCTGGTCGAACGCCACCAGATGGGCGGCGACTGCCTGAACACCGGCTGCGTGCCCAGCAAGGCGCTGATCCACGCCGCCAGCGTGGCGCAGCAGATGCGCCACTGCGCCGAGGTGGGCCTCTTGCCCGTCGCGGTGCAGGTTGATTTCCCGCAGGTGATGGCGCGCCTGGCGCAGGTCATCCGCGACATCGCACCGCACGATTCGGTGGCCCGCTACACCGCGCTGGGCGTGGACGTGCAGATCGGCACGGCGCGCATCCTCGACCCCTGGCATGTGCAGGTCACCGCGGCCGACGGCAGCCAGCAGGTGCTGTCCACGCGCAGCATCGTCATCGCCACCGGCGCGCGGCCTTTCGTGCCGCCGCTGCCGGGTCTTGAAGACGTCGGTTGCCTGACCAGCGACACGCTGTGGGGCCTGCGCGAACTGCCGCGCCGCCTGCTGATCCTGGGCGGCGGGCCCATCGGTTGCGAACTGGCGCAAGCCTTCGCGCGGCTGGGCTCGCAGGTCATCCTGGTCGAGCAGGGCGAACGCCTGCTGGCGCGTGAAGACGCCGATGTGTCGGCGCTCGTGCAGCAGGCCCTGGAAGCCGACGGTGTGACGGTGCGCACGGGCCACAAGGCGCTGCGCTGCGCGAAAGCGGGCAATGTGAAAACGCTGGTCGCGGCGCAGGGCGGCGTCGAATCGAACATCGAATTCGACGAACTGCTGTGCGCCGTCGGCCGCGTGGCGCGGCTGGAGGGCTTTGGCCTTGAAGAGCTGGGCATACCGGTGGCCCGCACGGTGGTCACCGACGACGCGCTGCGCACCCTCTATCCCAACATCCTGGCCGCTGGTGATGTGGCCGGGCCCTGGCAGTTCACGCACACTGCGTCCTACCAGGCTGGCTACGCCGCCATCAACGGCTTGTTCGGCAGCTTCAAGGCCTTCAAGGTCGACCCGCGCGCCATCCCCTGCTGCACCTACACCGCGCCCGAGGTGGCGCGGGTCGGCCTGAATGTGCAGGACGCCGTGGCGCAGGGCGTGGCGCACGAGATCACGCGCTACGCGATGGACGACCTGGACCGCGCCATCACCGATGGCCGCACGCAGGGCTGGGTGCAGGTGCTGACGGTGCCGGGGCAGGACCGCATCCTGGGCGTGACCATCGTGGGTGCGCACGCGGGCGACGCGCTGGCCGAATACGTGCTGGCGATGAAGAACGGTCTGGGCTTGAACAAGATCCTCGGCGCCGTGCACAGCTACCCGACGATGGCCGAGGCCAACCGCAACGCCGCCGGTGCCTGGAAGCGCGCGCACGCGCCGCAGGGCCTGCTGCGCTGGGCGGAGCGCTTCCATGCGTGGCGCCGTGGCTAGCGGGCGCACGCGGGGCCGCGCTGCGCCCAGCGGCTGGCGGCGGCATGCAGCAGGGGCGGCCTGGGTGATGGGCGTGATGGGCCTGATGTGCGTGGCCTGCGCCGAGGGCGCGGCCGGCACGGCCCACGCCGCCAGCTTGCCGCCCTTGATCGACGGCGACCACGTGGCCGCAGGCTGGCACGTCGTCACGCTGCCCCAGCAGGGCAGCAAGCCGGTCACCCGCTTCAGCGCCGAGCGCGTTGACGGCCGCGCCGCGCTGCGCGTGGACGCCGACCGCAGCTACGGCAATCTGGTCTTCGACACCGCGCCCGGCCCGCTGCCGCAGCGCCTGCGCTGGAGCTGGCGCATGCAAATGCCCAACCCGGCCGCCGACCTGCACCATCGGGCCGGCGACGACGCGGCGGTGAAGGTCTGCGTGGCCTTCGACCTGCCGCTGGACAGCCTGCCCTTCACCGACCGCCAGTTGCTGCGCGTGGCCCGCGCCAGCAGTGCGCAAGCCTTGCCGACCGCCACCGTCTGCTACGTGTGGGCCGGCAGCGAGCCGCGCGGTGCGCTGATCGACAACGCCTTCACCCGCCGCGTGCGCTACATCGTGCTGCGCAACGCCACCGACGGGGCTGGCGTCTGGCTGGACGAAAGCCGCGACCTGGCCGCCGACTTCCTGCGGGCCTTCGCCGATGAAGTCGCGTCGTCGACCACCAACCTGCCGCCACTGCAGGCGGTCATCGTCGGTGGCGACGCCGACAACACCGGGCTGCACACGGTGGCGCACGTCAGCGCGCTGCGCTTCGAACCGTGACCGGCCGTGGCGGGGCCGGGCCATGAGCAAGCGCCTGCTGCTGCTGGGCGGCGGCCACGCCCATGTGCACGTGCTGCAGGCCTGCGCCCGCGAACGCCTGCGCAACACCGAACTGATGCTGGTCACGCCGCAGGCCGAACAGCTGTACTCGGGCATGGTGCCGGGCCTGGTGGCCGGGCATTACGACGCGGCGCAGTGCAGCATCCCGCTGGCGCCGCTGGCCGCCGCTGCCGGGGCGCAGTTCATCGCAGCCAGCGCCATCGGCATCGACACCGCCCAGCGCCGCGTGCTGCTGGCCGACGGGCGCAGCGCCGACTACGACCTGCTGTCGCTGGACACAGGCGCCGCGATGGACCGCGACCGCCTGCCTGGCGCGCGCGAGCACGCGCTGTTCGTGCGGCCGATGGCGCACTTCGTCGCCCTGCTGCCGCCGCTGCTGGCACTGGCGGCCGCGCGGCCTTTGAATGTGGTGGTGCTGGGCGCCGGGGCGGCGGGCGTCGAACTGGCGATGGCGCTGCAGGTCCGGCTGGCGAAGGCCAGCGCAGCGCCGGGCTCACCCGGCTCATCCGGCTCGCCAGGCTCGCGCGTGACCCTGCTCACCGGCGGGCCCGAGCCGGTGGCTGGTCACCCGCCGGGCGTGCAGCGCCGCGTGTTGCGCGCGCTGGCGGCGTGCAACATCGCCGTGCACCGCGAAGCCTGCATCGCGCTGGAAGCCGACGCCGCCGTGTTGGCCACGGGCGCGCGGCTGGCCTGTGACGTGCCGCTGGTCGTCACCGGCGCCGAAGCGCCTGCGTGGTTGCGCGGCAGCCGCCTGGCGCTGGACAGCCAGGGCTTTGTGCTGACCGGTCCGACGCTGCAGAGCCGTTCGCACGCCGAGGTGTTTGCCGTGGGCGATGTGGCCACGCGTGACGATGCCCCGCACCCGCGCAGCGGCGTCTACGCCGTGCGCGCCGGGCCGCCGCTGGCGCTGAACCTGCGGCGCTGGCTGGCCGGTGGCGTGCTGCAGGCGCACCGGCCGCAGACCCGCGCGCTGAACCTCATCGCCTGCGGCGACAAACGGGCGATCGCCAGCTGGGGCGCCTGGTCGGCCGAGGGCCGCTGGGTGTGGCGCTGGAAAGACCACATCGACCGCGCCTTCGTTGCGCGTTACGCGCCGCCGCCGGCCGGCTGAGGTCTGTGAATGGCCGAATGGCCGTATCCGCCAGTCAGCGGTCGCGGCGGCTGAAGACCAGCGTCATTTCCTTGGGCACGCGGCCATCGACATCGCGCGGCAGCGTGCCGGTCTTGTCCACCGCGCGCAGCACCGCTTCATCCCAGTCCTTGTAGCCGCTGGACTTGGTGATGCGCTTGTTCAGGATGGTGCCGATGGCCGTTGATGCGACGAAGACTTCGGCCTCGGCGCTGTCCGGCACATTGCCGGTGAAGACCAGTTCGCGGCGGATGCGCGCCGCCACCTTGCCGGCATAGGCGGCCGAGGGCGCCGCGTCCTGGGTGGCGCTGCCGCCGCGGCCGGTGGCGCCGCCGGCCTGGCCCATCATGCGTTTCAGGTTTTCTTCGCGCTGCTTGGCCAGCCGCGCATCTTCGGCGGCGGTTTCGCGGGCCTCTTTCTCGGCGGCGGCTTTCTCTTCCTTGTCGGCCTTCAGCTTGTCGGCCTTGGCTTTCTCGGCTTTGAGCTTGTCGGCCTGGGCTTTTTCCAGCCGTGCGGCTTCAGCCTTGTCGGCCTCGGCGCGTTTGCGCTTGTCGGCGGCCACGCGTTCGCGTTCGGCCAGCGCGTCGGCTTCGAGCTGCTTCTTCGCCAGCTCGGCCTTGGCGGCTTTCGCGGCCTTCTCGCGCGCCGCTTTCTCGATGGCGATGTCGGGCTCGGGGGCCTTCACCACCGGCGGTGCGGGCACCGGTGCAGGGGTCGGTGCAGGCGTGGGCGGGGGAACAACAGCCGGCGGCGGGGCCGGCGTGGGCAAGGCCACCGGCGGGGGTGCGGGTGCTGGCACCTCGGCCTTCAGCGGCGCGCTTTGCGGCACGCTGGCCCACAGTTCGGCACTGACGGGTGGCGGGGTTTCGGTGCGCCAGTCCACCGCCGTGGTCAACGCCAGGACCAGGCCCACATGCACCACCAGCGCCAGCGCCGCACCGGTGCCCATGCCGCCCGGCGCACGGGGCAGCAGGGCGTCGTGCGCCAGGGCCAGCGTGGGTGCCATCGAACCGGCCGCAGCCATGCGCTTCAGTTGGCCGAACCCTGTTTCACCGACAGGCCCACGCGCCGCACGCCGGCGCGCTGCAGCGTGTCCATCACGCGCACCACGCTTTCGTAGCGCACGCTCTTGTCGGCGCTGATGACCACCGGCACGTCGGCGTTGCCGCCCTGCTGCTTGCGCACGTTGGCGGCCAATTGGCCCAGGGCCAGGCCCACCGGCTCCTGCTGGTCCACACGCACACGCAGCTTCTCGTCGGTGCCTACGATGACCTCGATCACCTTGCTGGGCCGCTGCGCGCTCTTGCCCACCGAAGGCAGGTCCACCACCCCGGTGGTGATCAGCGGCGCGGTGACCATGAAGATGATCAGCAGCACCAGCATCACGTCGATGAAGGGGACCATGTTGATCTCGTTCATCGAGCGGCGGGCCCCGTGTCCGCGTGAGCCCCGGCTGGCGACGGCGGGCATGTCAGCGCGTTCCCTGGTAGACGGTGGTGGTGCCTGCCGCCGACACGCCGGCGTTGCGCTGCAGGATGTTGCTGAACTCTTCGATGAAGGTTTCCAGCTGGATGGCGATGCGGTCGATGTCGCGCGCAAAGCGGTTGTAGGCCACCACGGCCGGTATCGCCGCGAACAGCCCGATGGCCGTGGCCACCAGCGCTTCGGCGATGCCCGGTGCCACGGTGGCCAGCGTCACCTGGGTCATGTTCCCCAGGCCGACGAAGGCATGCATGATCCCCCAGACGGTGCCGAACAAACCCACGTAAGGGCTGACCGAACCGACGCTGGCCAGGAAGCTGAGGTTGCTTTCGATGACGTCGAGTTCACGCTGAAAACTGGCCCGCATCGCGCGCCGCGCGCCGTCGAGTTGCGCGCCCGAATCGAGCCGCTTTTCGCGCAGCTTCAAAAATTCGCGCATGCCGCTGGCGAAGATGCGTTCCAGCGGCGCGGTTTCGCTTTTCTGGCCCACGGCGGTGTTCAGTTCGGTCAGGCTGCGGCCGGACCAGAATTCGCGTTCGAATTCGTCGTTGCTGGCGCGCACCCGGCGCAGGCCGAAGACCTTGCCGAAGATCACCGTCCAGCTGGTGAAGGACGTGAGGGCCAGGCCGGCCATCACGATTTGCACGACGAGGCTGGCTTGCAGCACCAGGGCGGTAATCGAAAGGTCTTGGTTCATGCGAGTGTTTGGGTCACTTCGATCGGAATGCGGCGGGGCGGGGGCGGAAGTTCACATCGTCGACGCAGCCGATGCGGATCTCGCCTTCGGCCAGCAGCGTGTCGCCGCGCCAGGCGGCTTGCTTGATCTTCATCGACGCGGTGCCGCGTTGGTGCAATTCGACGGTCACGCTCAGTTCGTCGTCCAGGCGGGCTGGCGCGCGAAAGCGCACTTGCGTGTCGGTCACCACGAACATCGCACCCGTGGCCTCGCGCAGCGCTTGCTGGCCCATGCCCAGGTGGCGCAGCCATTCGGTGCGTGCACGCTCGAAGAACTTCAGGTAGTTGGCGTAGAAAACCACGCCACCGGCGTCGGTGTCTTCCCAGTACACGCGCAGCGTGTGCCGGAACGGGGGCAGGGCGGGTGAGGGGTGCGGGGGTGCAGCAGACATCGCTGCCGCAATTATGCGATCCGCAGAACCCGTCCCCACAGCGCCAGCGTGACGCCGGCACACACCAGCAAGACCAGCACGCTGACGCCCAGCCAGGTGCGCAGGGTCTGGCGCGCGCGCCGCCGCTGGCGCGCACCGGGTGCGCGTTGGCGCGGGCGCGACGATTCCAGCATCGGCGGCTCGGCCGCGTTGTGGCGCTCGATCCAGCGGCGCAGGTCCAGCGCCATTTCCATCGCTGTGGCGTAGCGTTGCAGCGGGTCGCGCGCCATGGCCTTGGCCGCGACGGCCGAGAGCGTGCGCGACACGCCTTCGCGCACATCGCAGGCCGGCGCCGGGTTGTTGTGCACCACGGCGTGGGTGATCTGCTCCAGGCTGTCGCCGGTGTAGGCCTTGCGCAGCGTCAGCAGTTCGTAGAAGACGACGCCCAGCGCGTGGATGTCGGTGCGCGTGTCCACGGCGCCGCCCTGCAACTGCTCGGGTGCCAGGTAATGCGGGGCGCTGACCGGCGCCGGGTCGGGCGCGGCTTGCACACCGAAGTTCAGCGCGCTGTGGGCCACGCGGGCGATGCCGAAGTCCAGCACCTTGGGCTGGTCGCGCCGGTTCAGGAAGATGTTGGCCGGCTTGATGTCGCCGTGCACCGCGCCACAACCGTGGGCGTAGGCCAGCGCGTCGGCCACACGGCGCATCAGCAGCGCGGCCTGGGCCTGCGTTGGCCGCCAGCCTTCGGCCAGACGCTGGCGCAGGTCGCTGCCGCGCAGGCGTTCCATCGCGATATAGACGCCGTGCGCCGATAGGCCGGCGTCGTAGACGGCGACGATGTGCGGGTGCGACAAGGCGGCTGCCGCACGCGCTTCGTTCAGGAACACGGTGTCCAGCGCCAGCCGCGCCGGGGTGCCGGTGCCCAGCTGCAGCGTCTTCACCGCCACGGTGCGTGACAGCAGCGGGTCCCAGGCCTCGTGCACCTGCCCCAGCCCGCCACGGCCCAGCAGGCCCTTCAGCGCGTAGCGGCCGATGTGCAGCGTGGTGGGGCTGTCGGCCACCGCCAGTTCAGCCGCCGGCGCGGGCAGGGTGTCGGCACCCAGGTCGGTGTTGATCTCGGTCGGTCGGCTGTCGCTTTGCGACGCGTAGGTGTCGGCCGCCAGCAGGGGCTGCGAGTCGACGGGCGCAGGGCGCGACAGCTCGGTCTCTGCGAACTGCGTCGTCGGGCCGTCGTTGCGGCCGCGCCGCTGAAAAAGGTGATGAACCACGGCGACGAGCTTAAGCAGCCGGCGCTGCAGGCAGCGCCGCATAAGCCATGCTTTTGCCGGGGAAACCGGCGCTTAAGTCGCCGCTGCGGCCTGAGGCCTGGCCTTCAATTCACGCGCCAGACGCCCGGCCGCAGCCTGCAATTGCGCCATCGAACAGGCGAACGACAGGCGCACGAAACGCCGCGCCTGCGCGGGCCCGAAATCGAGGCCCGGCGTCAGCGCCACGTGGGCGCGGCGCATCAGGTCGAGGCAGAAATCCCAGCTGTCGGGGCTGTAGGCCGAGCAGTCGAACCAGACGTAGAAAGCACCGTCGGGTTCGACGGGCACCGGCAGACCCATCGCCCGCAGCGCCGGCACGATGAAGTCGCGGCGGCGGCGGAATTCTTCGCGGCGGCTTTCGTATTCGGCCAGGGCTTCGGGTTCGAAGCAGACCAGCGCCGCGCGCTGCGCCAGGGTGCTGGGGCAGATGTAGAGGTTCTGCGCCAGCTTCTCGATGGGCGCCACCAGTTCGGGCGGCACCACCATCCAGCCCAGCCGCCAGCCGGTCATGCCGAAGTATTTGCTGAAGCTGTTGATGCTGATGATGTCGGCGCCCAGGCCGCCGGCCTGGCCACCGTCCAGCGCCAGCGCGGTGTGGCCGTAGGCTTCGTCGTAGCTCAGGCCGAGGTAGATCTCATCGACGATGGTCACGCCGCCGCGGTCACGCACCGCTTGCGCGATGGCGGCCATTTCGCCGTGGGCGATGGAGGTGCCCGTCGGGTTGCTGGGTGTGGCCAGCAGCACGCCGCGCGTGTGGGCGTTCCAGTTCGCTGCCACCGAAGCCGCATCCAGCTGAAACCGCGCTTCGGCCGACGCCGGCAGCAGCCGCGCCGTGGCACCCACCGCCGCCACGAAATGGCGGTTGCAGGGGTAGCTGGGGTCGGGCATCAACACCTCGTCGCCGGGCTCGAACAGGGCCAGGCAGATGAGTTGCAAGGCCGCCGACGCACCCGCCGTCACGACGATGCGTTCGGGTGCCACGGCCACCCCGAAGCGCGTGCCGTACCAGGCCGCGATGCGCTCGCGCAGCGCGGGCAGCCCCGTCGCGTGGGTGTACTGCGTGCGGCCGCTGGCCAGGCAGTCGGCAGCGGCTTGCTGCACACCCGGCACGGCGGTGAAGTCGGGTTCGCCGATGTTCATGAAGATCATCGGTTCGCCGCCCTGCGCGGGGTCGCATTCGGCGCTGCGCGCCAGCACATCGGCGGCCTTGGCGCATTCCATCACCCAGAAGGGTTCGATGAAATCCAGTCGGCTGGCGAGCTTCATCGGCCCGGGTTCAACGCCCTGCCGGCCGCGCTTCGTCGGGCCGCAGTTCGGCCGCGCATTTGTCCAGCACACCGTTGACGAATTTGTGGCCGTCGGTGCCGCCGAAGGTCTTGGCCAGTTCCACGGCTTCGTTGATGGCCACGCGGTAAGGAATGTCCACGCAGTTCATCAGCTCGTAGACGCCGATCATCAGAATGGCGTGCTCCACCGGCGACAGCAGCGAGGTCTTGCGGTCCACGTGCCGCGTCAGCACCGCGTCGATGGCGGCGGCCTGTTCCACGCCGCCGTGCAGCAGCGCGTCGAAGTGCACGCGGTCGGCGCGGTCGAAGCCGTCCATGTCCAGCACGTCGGCCTCGGCCGACTTCGATTCACCGCCGGCCAGCAGCCAGCGGTACAGGCCCTGCATCGCGATTTCGCGCGCGCGACGGCGGGCAGACTTGGGCTGCGAACGCTTTTTCGGCGGGCGGGGTGCTTCGGCAGCCGAGGGGGGCGTCGAGTCGGGCAGGGTCACAGCAGGTCGTCCATCAGGTTGGCCATCTCGACGGCCACGCGGGCGGCATCGCGGCCCTTGTCTTCGGCGCGGGCCCAGGCCTGCGCTTCGTTTTCAACGGTGAGGATGGCGTTGGCGATGGGGATGCCGCTGTCCAGCGACACCCGCGACACGCCGGCGCCGCTTTCGTTGGCCACCAGCTCGAAGTGGTAGGTCTCGCCGCGGATGATGCAGCCCAGGGCGATCAGCGCGTCGTAGTCGCCAGTGTCGGCCAGGCCTTTCAGCGCCAGTGGAATTTCCAGCGCACCAGGCACGGTGACGTGGCGGATGTCGCCGGCTTCCACGTCCAGCCTTTCCAGTTCGCTCAGGCAGGCTTGCGCCAGCTTGCTGGTCAGGGCGTCGTTGAAGCGGGCCCGCACGATGGCGATGCGCAAGCCCTCGCCGGCCAGTTCACCGGCACTGCCTTGGTCGGCGTCTTTCATGGCGTGGCTGCTTTCATCAGGTATCAGGTGCGCGCGGCGGTGAAGCCGGTGATTTCCAGGCCGTAGCCTGTCATGCTGGGCATGCGGCGCGGGCTGCCCAGCAGGCGCATGCGGCGCACGCCGACGTCGCGCAGGATCTGCGCGCCAATGCCGTAGGTGCGCAGGTCGAACTGGGTGCTGGTCGTGCTGGCGGCGGGTGCTGCAGCTTGCGCGGGCAGCACCGCCGACAGCATGGCGGCGGCGTCGCCTGAGCAGTTCAGCAGCACGGCCACGCCACAAGGGCCGGCGCGCAAGGTTTGCAGGGCGGCGGGCAGCGGCCAGCTGTGGCCGGTGCCCGCGGCGTCCAGCAAATCAAAGGCGGTGAAGGGCTCGTGCACACGCACCGGCACTTCGTCAGCCGCTTGCCAGCTGCCGTGGCGCAGTGCCAGGTGCAGGCCGCCGCTCTTGTCGCGGTAGGCGAGGCATTCGAAGTCGCCCTGCGGCGTCTGCAGCCGGCGTGAGCCTATCCGGTCGATCAGCGTTTCGTTGCGGCTGCGGTAGCCGATCAGGTCGGAGATGGCGCCGATCTTCAAGCCGTGTTCGCGGGCAAAGATCTGCAGGTCGGGCAGGCGCGCCATCGTGCCGTCGTCCTTCATCACCTCGCAGATCACGGCGGCGGGCGTCAAGCCGGCCATACCGGCCAGATCGCAGCCGGCTTCGGTGTGCCCGGCACGCATCAGCACGCCGCCGTCTTGCGCCTGCAGCGGAAAGATGTGGCCGGGCTGCACCAGGTCGGATGCCTGGGCGTCGCGCGCCACGGCGGCCTGCACGGTGCGCGAGCGGTCGGCTGCCGAGATGCCGGTCGTGACGCCGGTGGCGGCCTCGATGGACACCGTGAAAGCCGTGCCGTGCTGCGCGCCGTTGCGCGTGGTCATCGGCGGCAGACGCAGGCGTTCGCAGCGTTCGCGGGTCAGCGTCAGACAGATCAGGCCGCGCGCGTAACGCGCCATGAAGTTGATGGCTTCGGGCGTGACGTGCTCAGCCGCCAACACCAGATCGCCTTCGTTTTCGCGGTCTTCCTCGTCAACCAGGATGACCATACGGCCGGCAGCCAGCTCGGCCACGAGCTCGGGGATGGGGGATATAGCCATGGGTGCGATTGTAGGTGGCGGGCCCAAAAGCAAACGGCCGGCCCCGTTGGGGGCCAGCCGTTGCTGGGTGGGCTGCGGCTGCAGCCGGGGAGGTCAGGCGCGGCGGGTGCGGCGGCCTGCGAAGCCGGCGGCGGCGAGGGCCAGGCCGGCGAGGGCGAGGGAGGTGGGTTCGGGGGCGGTACCGCCAGTGATTGCGACATCGCCAACAATCAGGTCGTCGAAGCCGAGTCGGTCAAAGCGAGAGGTGACGTTGGGGTCGAGTTGGGCGACCTGGAAAACCAATCGGTCAAAGGTGGCAGTGTCGTCAGCGAAGCCGAAAAAGAGCAGCGAACCATTGATGCCGGGAAACGCGCCTGCGGCATTCCCTGCTCCGTCACCCAGCGCAATCGCGCTGCCAACTGCAGAAGCGCCGCTGTAGCGTTGGATGGTCAACGTGCCGTCGAAATCGCCAAAGTCGGTGCCGAAGAAGCCAAAGGCGCTGTGCGAACTGTCGAATGCGATCGTGAATTCGCGCGCGGTGTCCCACCACTGAGATGCGGTTCCGCCGGCAGGATTCGGCGAAGTGTTGAATCGGCCGGGGAAGGTGTCGTCACCCGTGATCGGATCAGGAAAAATCTTGCGGTTTTCCACCAATCCTGTTTGAACGGTGTAGACGCCCTGCGACAGCCTGCCACCAACGCTGCTGAGATTCAGAGGTGTGGCCGTTGTCGGCACCGTCAATGCGGTGAGCGACTCGAAGTTTTCGGTGCTGTAGGAAGACAGTGCGCCAGTGAATGCATTGCGTTTGAGCACGGGATCGTTGGCGGGATTGACAAGCCCGTTCGAGTTGCCGTCATTGCCAAGGTAGCGCACCGGAGCGGCCTGGGCCGATGCGACGGCGGCTGACGCAACGACCGCAGCGAGGCCAATTTTGATGAAGGGGGGCAAGTACATGGGTTTACTCCGGAAGGTCGCCAGGGTGTGCCGGATGGCAATTTGAGTAGTTGAAAGCAAAATCTATGCTTTTTGAAAAAACTTTATAAATATCAACAAGTTGGCATTGATTGACCTACCCGTAGTTGCCTGCGGTTGTAAACCCTGTCGACAGGCTGTCGGCTTGCTTGGTATGGAATTGGGCGCCCCGTCGGGTGAGCAAGCGAAGGCGAAGATCGGGCCCGACGGCAGCAACATCCAAGAACTGAAGTTTCAGGCCGTCGCTCAACTGCTCCAGCCCCGGCCAAGTGACGATGCCGTGGCCGCCGCCCAACAGCCGCGGCGCAATGTAGTGCAGCACCTCGTCCACCAAATCGGCCTGGAGCAAGGCCGTGGCCAAGGTTGGGCCGCATTCGGCATGCACTTCGTTCACACCCCGTTCAGCCAAGTCTTGGCAGAGCGCATCGAGATCGACTTGCCCGTCGTGCCCTGGCAGTGCGATGGTCTCGAAATTCGCTAAATTTTCAGCCGTCGACGCGCTTCGCGATGAGGTCGCACTCGCAACCAGGACTCGCCCAGGGGGGGTGAGCAATCGTGCGCTCGAGGGCATCCGCTGTCGAGAATCCACTACCACGCGCAGCGGCGTTGCCGTCCGTTCGCCGACCCGGGCATCCAGTCTCGGATCGTCTGAAAGGACGGTTCCGATCCCGGTGAGCATTGCGGAAGCTCTCAGGCGCCAGTTATGGCCATCTGTCCGCGCCTCTGGTGAGGTGATCCACTGGCTTTTGCCGTTGTCCAGACCGGTTCTGCCGTCCAGCGAGGTCGCTAATTTCAGCCGGAGCCAGGGCCGACGTCGAACCACACGGGAGAAGAACCCGATATTGAGTTCCCAGGCCATCTGTTCGACTGATGGTTCCGCTCGATCGACCTGGATCCCAGCCGCCCGCATTCGCGCCATGCCCGCGCCTGCTACAGACGGAAACGGGTCTTCCAAAGCCACTACGACACGGGCAAGACCTGCTGCAATCAGCGCATCACAACAGGGCGGCGTGCGGCCATAGTGGGCGCAGGGCTCCAGCGTGACCCAAGCCGTGCCGCCCGCCACGGCGTAGTCATTTGCGACCGCATCTCGCAGTGCCATGACTTCGGCATGGGCGCCGCTGGCCTGCTGAGTGAAACCACGGCCCCAAATCTCACCGGCTTCGCTGCCAACAATGCAGCCTACCCGCGGATTGGGCTCTGTCAGGCCAATGGCCGAACGCGCGAGCTCCAGCGCTTCACACAGACGCTCAGCGTCGAGCGTGGCATTCATCTGGGTGAAAAGTAAGTGATGGCACCCTCGCTCATGGGTGCCCGATGGCAGCACTTCATGTGGGTGGCGTGTTCCAGTAGGTCGTGCCGCCATCCTGGTGCAGCAGCGTGCGAGCGTTGACAGGTGTGACGTTCGCATCCACCGGGCAGTTGTGCGCTGCCGAGATGACGAGAAAGTTCTGGTTCGCCAATGCGGCGTACGCCAGGCCAGCAGTCAACCCAGCGGCATAGTTGAGCGGATGATCAATGTTGCGACTGCTGCTGTTGCCATCATCGGCCAAGGTGGTGTAACGGCAGACCTTGCGATTCGCCCCGCCAGTGTCCGAGATCACCCACGCACTGGTCGCTGTCGGCGTGGAGAAACCCAGCGGATTGATGTAGGTGCGACCCGCCCAGAGCCCGTTGGTGTTGGAAATTACAGCGCAGTAGTACGCCACGCGGACCCGCACCGAAGCCTGGGATGCGTCGTCGGTGCTGTCGTCGAAGCATGTGAACCCTGGAGCGCCATGCCCGGTGCTGGTCAGCTGGACGGACATGTTGAGGTTGAGCACGGTGCCCGTCGGATTCTCGGCCTCAGCCTCATTCGGTTGCGAGCCTGTCGAGGCAAAGCGCACATATCCCGAAACCAGTTGGGCCTGTGTGTTGTTCGCGCAAGTGGCTACATCTGCTGCCACGGGGTCCGTGGGAAGACCGCTGCACAGTCCCGTGATGACTCCCGTCGTGTTGTTGAACACCCAGGACACGCTGCCCCCTCCAGGCTGAGGCGGCTTGAACACGCTGGTGCCGTTACCGAGGTCCTTGGCAAGTGTCGGAATGGTCCGACTTCGAGCCCGAGGCTGGCGTGATGGCGTGCCCTGCGGCGGCAAGGTCAGCGAGCCGGCGAGTTCGGGTGCCACACCGGCGATGACGCTGCTGAGTTGCACCACCTGGGCTTGCCCAGCGCGGTCCTGCCAAGCAACGCTCACCAACAACACCTTGCCGGCCCGAGCGCCCGTGCTCAGGGTGCCGCCGATGTTGCTGACGGTGCGACTGCGTGCATAACTGGCATTGATGCCCGCCACAGCCGTCGGGCCGTCGCTGGCCAAATCCGTGTAGTCGGTGCTGCCTGCATCGGCTTCAAGGCCGGTGATCGCCCGCCACTCTTCCATGGACTCCTGGGCGATGCGCACGGCCTCTGCGCGCTGTCGGGAGAAGTCGCCGTTGCTCCGCAGCGTGGCCTGCACGCCGACCAGCGCCAACATGCCGAAAGCCATGACTCCCAGCGCCACCAATGCCTCGATGAGCGAGACACCCCGCAAGCTTTGGCGGCTGATCACTGGAAATCTCTCCAACTGCTGGGTAGACGCACGAATGAACCCTGGCGCAAGCGCAAGATGTCCAAGATGGCCTTGTCCATGTAGACCCGGTGAGTCGCGGCCGCGCCCAAGTCATCGTTCACGAATGTGGCACCGTGAATATTGCCGTCGCCCGACCAGTTACCGTTGGTGGCGTAGACTAGGCCGTAGATGTGCACATTGCTGGTCAGGAAGCGCACCCGGCCATTGACCACGATGGCCGCTGGCCCGGTCGCCGAGCCGATATCGCCGGCTGTCTCAAGGCTCAGGTCGCCGGTGATCCAGATCACGCGCTCGGGGTTCCTCGCGATTGCGTCGCGCAGTTCCGTGAAGCAGCCGGTCGCTGGGCAGTCCAGTTGGACGGTCGCAGGTTGCAGGCGGTAGGTGGACGGCCAGGCACCAAAAACTGCTGCGAAAGCGCGGTTGGGGTCAGCCGCCATTGCGCTGAGGACGGTGTCGGCGGCGACGATCGAATCCGCAGCTGGCGCGCCCGGCAAGCTCTGCAAGGTGAGCAGGCCGGGATTGACGACATTGCCACCCGCGTGGATCGTGACGCCGCCCTGATCAACGTTTGTGTTGTATGCAGTGACGCTCGCGCCACCGAGCACGCTACCGGTCAGCGAAATGGGCGCCGCCGGTGGTGTCGTAATGGCGTTCTTCAGTGCCGCGAGCACCGTCAGTCGAGCCACGCCTTCCAACTCGACGGTGGAGCTGGTGAAGTCCAGGCACCCACCTGTGCCCGTGACATAACGCGTGCAGCCCTGTGCCTCGACACGCACAACGCCCGGCCTGCTAACGCCGACGGACGTGAAACGCACGGCAAACGCCGGATGGATTCCGGTGCCCGACGGTGCAGAAAGCGTAGCTGTCCCACTCACGGGGCAACTGCAAGTCCACGCCGACCCGCCCCAGACGCAAACTGGCCAGAGCGTGGTTGAGTTGGGTGCGAAGTTTGGAGAGTTCGGGGCTGCGGCCGCGTTGAAGACCACGTAGCGCTGGCGAAATGAAGTGTCGGTCGCTGTAGCTGTTGCTTCGGTGCAGTCGGCGCCGATGCGACCGCCGTTCAGCATCGTCAGCGCCCATTCGAGGCCAGCCTCGGCCGCCTCGAAGGCCTGCGTGGATCGATACTGGTTCATCGATGTACGCTGTTCGAAGATCAAATTGCGGCTGGTGTAGGCCGCTACCAGCGACATCACGAAGAACAGCACCATGACAACCACCAGCGAGGCTGCTCCGCGCTGGAAAATTCGCGCAGAACGCTGCGGCACCAAAAAAGCCGAAACGGTACTCATGCCGGGCATGCAAGGTTAGGGTTTGCGGTGTCGCGGAAGTTCACGAAGTCATTTCGCAGTCGCACGGCCGCTTGCATCGTCCGCTCGGTATTCGGGTCACCACCGCTGAGCCCATTCTTGGCACGGGCTGTAATGCTCACCAGGAAACTGCGCTGCACCACCGTCGGCCAGCACGCCGTAGGGCCCGCAGCACCCGTGCAGGTTTTGGCGCAGGGCAGCGGAGCGCTCTCAACATTCAAGGGCGTGAATTGCAGTGCCGTGACAACCATGGTGTTGCCGTCGGTCAAGTCCTGCCAGGAACCGCCGCCGTACTTGACCTGGACGATCCCGCCGTTCAATTGATAAATGAACGGTCCCTGGTTCGCCACGTCGAGGTAGAAACGAATCGAGGCCGAATTGGCTGCAGCCGTCGTCGGGGCGACGTCGGTGTAGTACTGCGGTACACCGCCAGTGCCTGTCTCGGAGGCCAGCAGGCCTTGGCCTGCTCCGGACCGAATCTCGCTGCCTGAGCGACGCAGTTGTCGAACCACGATGTCCAGCGTTGCACGCAGGTCCTGCTGAACCTGGGTTTCCAGCAGCAAGCGTCGGTTGTCGGTGAGCTGGTTGGCCATCAACATGGAAGCCGCTGCAACGACAAAAAGGCCCACAGTGATGCCGACCATCAATTCGACGAGCGACAGCCCACGCTGGGTTGCGCGAGACCGGCTGACGACGTTCAACCGGGGCATGGCGCTTCCTTCATGCTGGTTCCAGCCGGCGAACAGACCGAAGGCCGGCCCGGACGGTTGACGATGGTCTGGAACTTGCGCAGGGTGTCCAGATAGGCTTCCACGCTGAAGCTTTCGATGGACTCGGGCATGGTGTCCGTCGGAATGCTCATGATGCCGCCCGTCGTCGGGTCATAGGCAAATTCGAGGTTGCCGGTTATCGGGGCCACTGTCACGCCCAGATCCTTCGGTACCTGCACCGTACGAATTTCAACCCTGGGCGAAGTGCAAGCGCTTCCCGGGCCCGACAGACAGTTGCACGGTTGCTGCATCACCGGTGTGGAATAGATGGTGTAGCAGCTCATGGTGCTGTTCGAATTGAAAGACACCGCCACCAGCGAGCGTCGCGCGACCGCTTCACTGCGCGCGAGCTGCAAGTCCGTCACCAGCTGCGCATTGGTGCTGCGCAAGCGCTGCACTTCGATGATGCTGCGCAGGGAAGGTGCAGCCAGCGCCAGCACGATAGCGACCAGCGCAATGGCGACCAGCAACTCGACCAGCGTAAAACCGCGTCGTGCATCGCCGCAAAAGGAGGATGAGCCGATCATCATCGCGCCCAGCAGCGTGCAGGGTCAGACCAGTCCAGTGCACTGGCTCCTGATCCGTAGCTCAAGCTGCCATTGGCAAGCCGAACGCCCATCATCCGGCATCCCGCGTCAGCGGCTTGAGCGCCCTGTGCCGTCGCTTTGGCGGTATAGCCCGTTGCCGTTTCACTGCTGACCGTGATCACATAGTAGCCAGACGGCGTGGTGGTCAGAAGATTCGGCAGCGTTGCAGCGTCTGCGGGGCTGTTCAAGTTTCCGTAGTTGGCATTGCTGCTTCGAAAGCGTTCCTGCGCCTGCTGGACGGCCGAAATGGCGGCAAAGGCTTCCGCGCGGCGACTCTTTCGAATCGAGCCTTGGAAAGAAGGCAAGGCCACGGCGGTCAGGACACCGACGATCACGATGGCGATGACGATTTCCAGCAGCGTAAAGCCGTGTTGCCCTGCTCGGGGCGTTGGCCTATCGCAATGGGAGGTGACGTGCCGACTTTTCATAAGGTTCAATTCTGCTCAACGCAGATGAGACGTTGAAGACCGCCGGTCGCAGACAAACCGCCACTGGTCGGCCAGTCCCGCGAATAGGGGGTCAGCATCTGCTGTAGCCAGGCAGGCCCGCTGTCGGCGCGCAGGTCCGCGTCCGCCCCATGATGTTCACCACCACCTTGACCGAGCGCCCGCCCTGGCCTGCAAGCGTGATGGTGCCTGTGGGCGAGACGGTTCCTTTGTCGGCGTCGAACACCATGGCGCCGACATTGCTGCTCAGTTGCACCGGGCCCGTCGCAGCGAAGCGCACGCTACGAACAGCTGAGGCCCCGGCCGTGCAGACGGGCGGGCCGTCGGCATCGCATGTGCAGGTGCCTGCCGCCCCTGTATGGACCACGTAACAGGCCCCCGAGCCACTTTGGCGAAAGCTCAAGCGCAGGTTACTCTGACGGGCTACGGCCGCACTCCTGGCGAAGTGCAAGTCAGTTTCCAGCTGTGCCGCCACACCGTCCAGATGGCGCCGTTCCTTCGCTGCTTCGAATCCAGGCAAGCCTGCCGCAAGCGCTAAGGAAGTGATTGCCAGCGCAATCGAACTCTCCACCAAGGAAAACCCAGTCTGCAGGCGGGCGGTGTTGGCTGTGCTGTTCATGTGCGTTCCATCCGTTGAGGGCATGACCGCACTGTAGAAATTGAAGCCGCGTCCCGCGACCCCAGGGGGAGGGTTCGGACCCCAGCCCTCGCGGGTGCCCCCGCGCCACCCCACCCCACACCCCCAGGCGGGGGCCCCCCGGCCAAGCCGGAATCAAATGTCCCGGATCAACTGCCTGAACGCATCCACGTCCTCGAACTCGCGGTACACCGAAGCGAAGCGGACGTAGGCGACCTTGTCGATGCGCTTCAGTTCGCGCATCAGCAGTTCACCCAGCCGCGCGCTGGGCACTTCGCGCACGGCGCTGGCCAGCAGTTTGTCCTGGATGCGGTCCAACGCGGCGTCGACCTGTTCGACGCTGACGGGGCGTTTGCGCAGCGCCAGCAGCATGCTGGCACGCAGCTTGGCGGGGTCGAAGTCGACGCGGGCGCCGTCCTTCTTCACCACCGCCGGCAAGGCGATTTCGCTGCGTTCGTAGGTCGTGAAGCGCTTCTCGCACTTCACGCAGCGCCGGCGGCGCCGGATGACATCGCCTTCGTCCGATTCGCGCGTTTCGACGACTTGCGTTTCGTCGTGGGCGCAGAAGGGGCAGCGCATCCGGCGGCGGGTGACTTAACGGTACACGGGGAAATCGCGCGTCAGCGCGGCGACCTTGGCGCGCACGGCGGCGATGTTCGCGGCGTCGTGTGGGTTGTCCAGCACGTCGGCGATCAGGTGCGCGGTCTGCCGCGCCTGTTCTTCCTTGAAGCCGCGCGTCGTCATGGCCGGTGTGCCCAGACGGATGCCGCTGGTCACCATCGGCTTTTGCGGGTCGTTGGGGATGCCGTTCTTGTTGCAGGTCATGTGCGCGTCGCCCAGGATGGCTTCGGCTTCCTTGCCGGTCAGGTTCTTGGGGCGCAGGTCCACCAGCATGACGTGGCTTTCGGTGCGGTGGCTGACGATGCGCAGGCCACGGCTGATCAGCGTTTCCGCCAACACCTTGGCGTTGGCCACCACCTGGGTCTGGTAGGCCTTGAAGGCCGGCTCCAGCGCTTCCTTGAAAGCCACCGCCTTGCCGGCGATGACGTGCATCAGCGGCCCGCCCTGGATGCCCGGGAAGATGGCGCTGTTGATCTTCTTGGC
>JANPHI010000064.1:0-11867 GCA_031424355.1 Betaproteobacteria bacterium | reverse complement strand
GCGGACGACGTCCGGCGGGGCCGTCGGCACGTCGGCACCGAACCGCGGACTGCCCGCGAAGCTGGCCGGTTTGCCGGCCTTCATCCACGACCTGCAACCGGAAGGTCTGCTGCACGGCCGTGTGCTGCACCCGCCTCGCCTGGGCGCGCGTTTGCGGGCCTGCGACGCCGCTGCGGTGCAGGCGCTGCCCGGCGTGTTGCAGGTGCTGCGCGACGGTGATCTGCTGGGCGTGCTGGCCCGCACGTCCGCGCAGGCCGATGCGGCGGTGCAGGCACTGGCCGAGGCTGCGCAGTGGCAGGTCGAGCCCCTGCCGCCCGAAGCAGCGGCCGACTTGCAGCACCTGCCGTCCACGCCGCGCACGGTGGCTGAAACCGGCACCGCGACGGGCACGACCCCGACGATCGTCCGCACGCTGCAGGCCCGCTACAGCAAACCGTGGATCGCCCACGCGTCCATCGCGCCGTCTTGTGCACTGGCCCGCTGGGCCGACGGCCGGCTGGTGGTGTGGACGCACAGCCAGGGCATCTTCAACCTGCGGCGCGACCTGGCGCTGGCTTTCGGGCTGGATGCGCTGGATGGGTTGGCCACGGCGAACGCCGAAGCCGTCGTCGTCCACCACGTCGAAAGCGCCGGTTGCTACGGCCACAACGGCGCCGACGACGTGGCCTTCGACGCCGCCTGGCTGGCCCGCGCCGCGCAGGCGCTGCAGCCGGGGGCCACCGTGCGCGTGCTGTGGAGCCGTGCCGACGAATTGAGCCACGCGCCTTTCGGCCCGGCCATGGTGGTGGAACTGCAGGCCGGGCTGGACGCCGAAAGCGGCATCGCCCACTGGCAGCACGAACTGTGGAGCCCGGGGCACAGCCGCCGGCCCGGCCGCAGCGCCACGGCCGCGCTGCTGGGCGCCTGGCAGGTGGCCGACGCCTGCGCGGCGCCGCCGTCCATCGACATGCCCCTGGCCACCGGCGGCGGTGCCGAACGCAATGCCGTGCCGGGCTACGACTTCGCGGCCGTGAAGGTGGTGGCACACAGCGTGAGCACGCAGCGCCGCAGTTCGGCGCTGCGCGGCCTGGGTGCCTGCGCCAATGTCTTCGCTGCCGAGTGCTTCATCGACGAGATCGCCCACGCCACCGCCACCTGCCCGCTGGCGCTGCGGCGGCGCCATCTGCAACACGACCCGCGCGCGCTGGCGGTGCTGGATGCCGCCGTGGCGCGCGCGGGCTGGCAGCCGCAGGGCCAGCAAGGCGACACCGGCATGGGCATGGCCGTGGCCCGCTACAAGGGCACCGGCGCCTGGTGCGCCGTGGTGGCCGAGGTGCAGGCCGGCGCCACGCTGCGCGTGCGCCGGCTGACCATCGCGGTGGACGTGGGCCTGGCCATCAACCCCGACGGCGTGGCCAACCAGATCGAAGGCGGCGCCATCCAGGCCACCAGCTGGACGCTGAAGGAGGCGGCGCAAACATCACACCAAAGCTGGGACGACTACCCCATCCTGCGTTTCAGCGAGGTGCCGGCCGTGGACGTGCTGCTGATGCCTTCGCAGGCGCCCTCGCTGGGGGCCGGCGAAGCGTCCATCGGCCCAACGGCGGCGGCCATCGCCAACGCCCTTTTCGATGCCCTGGGCGTGCGCGTGCGCGACCTGCCCCTGAGCCCTGAACACATCGTCGCGGCGATGGACACCTGAACACCCGAAAGCCACCATGACCGTCTTGAACCTCTTGTGCGCCGGTGCGGCGCAAGGCCTGGTGGGTGCGCTGCAGGCGCGCTTCAAGGCGCTGACCGGCGCAGACATCCAGGCCCGCTTCGGCGCCGTCGGCGCGATCCAGGAAGCGCTGCTGGCCGGCGAGCCCTGCGACGTGCTGGTGCTGACCGAAGCGCTGATCACCAAGCTGGTGGCCGCAGGCCGCCTGCAGGCCGGCAGCCCCGCGCTGCTGGGCGGTCGACCTGAAGGCGGCCCAGCCCGGCGGGGCCGCGGGCGCACCGGCGGGGCCGTGCGGGCCGGCACGCCCTGGCCCGATGTGGCCACCGCCGCCGGCCTGAAGGCTGCGCTGCTGGCCGCCACCGGCGTCTATTTCCCCGACGCTGTGCGTTCGACCGCCGGCATCCACTTCGCCAAGGTCATGCGCGAACTGGGTGTGCATGACGAACTGGCGCCGCGCTTCAAGACCTTTCCCAACGGTGCCACCGCGATGCGTGCGATGGCCGACTCGGCAGAAGCCCACCCCATCGGCTGCACCCAGGTCACCGAGATCCGCTACACGCCCGGCGTTGAACTGGTGGCGCTGCTGCCCGCCGAATTCGAACTGGCCACGCCCTACACCGCGGCCATCGCCACCGGCACCGCGCAGGCCGCGCTGGCCGCGCAATTCATCGCCTTGCTGACCAGTGCCGAAGCTGCGCCTTTGCGCAGCGCTGGCGGTTTTGAAAACTGAAGGAGGCTGCACCATGCGCCGTCGTGAACTGATCGCTGCCCTCCCTGCAGCCCTACCCGCAGCACTCGCCTTGCCGCAATCCGCTGCCTGGGCCCAGGGGCAGGCCTTCCCGAACAAGATCCTGCGCTACATCGTGCCGGTCTCGGCCGGCGGCGGCAGCGACTTGGTCGGCCGCACCCTGTGCGACCGCTGGGGTAAGCTGCTGGGCCAGAGCTTCATCGTCGACAACATTGGCGGTGGCGGTGGCGCCATTGCCTGCCAGACCACGGCCAAGGCGCCGGCCGACGGCTACACGCTGATGCAGGGCTATGTGGCCACCCACGGCACCAGCCCGGCCACGCGCAGCAAGCTGCCCTATGACCCGGTGAAAGACTTCACGCCCGTCGGCATGATCGGCGGCACGCCGAATGTGCTGGTGGTGAATGCCGGCCTGCCGGTGCGCACGGTGGCCGAATTCGTGGCTTACCTGAAGCAGAACCCGGGCAAGCTCAGCTACGGTTCGGCCGGCCAGGGTTCGCTGACCCACCTGACGATGGAACTGTTCAAGCAGGCCAGCGGCACCTTCGCGCTGCACATCCCCTACCGCGGCATCGCGCCGGCCTTCAACGACCTGCTGGGCAACCAGACGCAGGCCATGTTTCCGGGCCTGGCCGCCGCGCTGCCACACCTGCGTTCAGGCCGCGTGCGCGCACTCGCCGTCACCGGCCGGGCACGCCACCCGGTGGTCAAGGACGTGCCCACGCTGATCGAGTCGGGCTACAAGGGCTTCGACGCCATCCAGTGGTACGGCGTGGTCGGCCCGGCCGGCCTGCCGGCACCCGTGCTGGCCACGCTGAACGACACGCTGAACAAGGTGCTGACCGGCCCTGACCTGCGCGAACGCCTGTCGGCCGAAGCGGTCGAACCCATGCCCATGTCTTCGGCCGATTTCGGCAAGTACATCAAGGCCGACATCGCGCGTTGGACGGCCATCGCCCGTGAACGCAAGATCGACCTCGACGCCTGAAAGCCTGAAGGAATCCACCTCCATGAAGCACACCGCTGTTCTGATCGCTGCCGGCCTACTGGCCCTGACGGCCACCACCGCACGGGCCCAGGACTACCCGAACAAGCCCATCCGCATCGTCGTGCCCTTCTCGCCCGGCGGGGCGGTGGACGGGCCCACGCGCATGGTGGCGCAGGAACTGGGCAAGCGCCTGAAGCAGCAGGTCATTGTCGAGAACAAGCCCGGCGCCGGCGCTACCATCGGCAGCGGCGAGGTGGCCAAGTCGCCGCCCGACGGCTACACGCTGCTGCTGGCCTCGCAGACCAACGCCATCAGCGCGTCGCTCTACCCCAAGCTGCCCTTCGCGCCCATCGACGACTTCATCGGCATCAGCCTGCTGGGTCGAACCCGGCGTGCTGGTGGTGCACCCCAGCCTGCCGGTGAAGAACGTGGCCGAGCTGATCGCGCTGGCCAAGGCCAAGCCGGGCACGCTGAACTACGCCAGTTCGGGCAACGGCAGCGGCCAGCACCTGTTCATGGCCCAGATGACCGCGATGGCCGGCATCAAGATGACCCATGTGCCCTACCGCGGCAGCGGCCAGGCCACCACCGACCTGCTGGCCGGCACCGTGCCCATTTCCATGCCCGGCACGGCCGGCATGGTGTCGCACATCAAGGCCGGCAAGCTGAAGCCCCTGGCCACCAGCGGCGCCACGCGCAGCCCGCAATTGCCCGACGTGCCGACGCTGGCCGAGAGCGGCCTGACGGGCTATTCGGCCTATGTCTGGATGGGCCTGCTGGCGCCGAAAGGCACGCCGCCGGCCATCATCGACCGCCTGTACCGCGAACTGAAGATCGTGATGGCGGTGCCCGAGGTCAAGGCCCATTTCGCCGAGGCCGGCATCGAGATCGTCGCCGGCACGCCGGCCGAGATGGACGGCTTCTTCCGCGACGAACGCGACCACTGGGCCCGCGTCGTCAAAGAGTCTGGCGCCCGCATCGACTGACGCCCACATCCCTTTTCAATCAGGAGCAAGCATGACCCAAGTCACCGGCCAGGAACACTGGACCACCAAGAAAACCGCCGACGGCGACGTGAAGCTTTTCCTGTGGGAAAAGTACGTCGGCAGCCCTGAAGAACAGGCCGGCAAGCCGGTGATGCTGTGGGTGCACGGCTCGTCGATGGCCAGCCAGCCGACCTTCGACCTGACGGTGCCCGGCCGCCCCGACAGCAGCGTGATGGACTGGTTCGCCGAGCGCGGCTTCGTCTGCTGGTGCGTGGACATGGAAGGCTACGGCCGCAGCGACAAAAGCCGCGACATCTACTGCGACATCGCCAACGGCGCCGCCGACCTGGCAGCCGCCACCGACTACATCTACGCCACGCGCGGCGTGCGCAGCTTCCTGACTTACGGCATCAGCAGCGGCGCCTTGCGCGCCGCACTGTTCGCGCAGAACCACCCCGAGCGCGTGTCGCGCCTGGCGCTGGACGCCTTCGTGTGGACCGGCGAAGGCGCGCCCACGCTGGAACAGCGCCGCAAGAAGCTGCCCGAGTTCATCGCCAACAAGCGCCGGCCCATAGACCGCGCCTTCGTGCGCAGCATCTTTTCGCGCGACCACGCCGACTGCGCCGATGCCAACACCGTGGAAGCCTTCGCCGACGCCATCCTGGCGCTGGACGACAGCATGCCCAACGGCACCTACATCGACATGTGCAGCCGGCTGCCGGTGGTGGACCCGCTGAAGATCATCGTGCCCACGGTGGTGCTGCGCGGTCAGTTCGACGGCATCGCCGGCTTCGACGACTTGCTGCAGTTCTTCAAGTTGCTGCCCCACCCTGACAAGCAGTTCACCGTGCTGAACGGCATCAGCCACGCCAGCTTCCAGCAGAAGAACTACAAGATGGTCTACCAGATCCTGCACGCGTATTTCACGCAGCCGGAACCCGCCTACACCGATTACTCGTCGCACTGACAGCAGGAGATCGAACGATGAAAACGACACTGAAAACCCTGGCGGCGGCCACGCTGGCGATGGCCCTGGCGCTGCCCGCGATGGCCGCCGACAAAGTGAAGGTGCAATGGCTGGGCCAGGCCGCCTTCAAGATCACCACGCTGGAAGGCAAGGTCATCGTCATCGACCCCTGGCTGGTCACCAACCCCAAGACGCCGGCCGAATTCAAGAAGCTGGAAGCCCTGGGCAAGGTGGACCTGGTGCTGGTCACCCACGGCCACTTCGACCACATGGCCGACGCGGCCGACATCGCGAAGATGAACAACGCGCCGCTGTGGGCGCCGGCTGGTTTGTCGCAGACCTTCGGCACGCTGGGCATCCTGCCGGTGGCCCAGGCCAACCGCATGAACAAGAGCGGCACCGTCACGCCGGTGGGGCCCAAGGTGAAAGTGACTTTGGTGCGCGCCGAGCACAGCTCGGAAATCGTCTGGAAGAACCCGGCCACCGACAAGAACGAATCGCACCCGGGCGGTGAACCCGGCGGCTTCATCATCGAGTTCGAGAACGGTTTCAAGATCTGGCACATGGGCGACACCGGCGTCTTCGGCGACATGAAACTCATCGCCGACATGTACAAACCCGACCTGGTGCTGATGCCCATCGGCGGCGGCCAGTTCGTGATGAACCCGGCCGACGCGGCGATGGTCACGCGCGAATTCATCAAGCCCAAGGCCGTGATCCCGATGCACTACCTGACCAACCCGGGCCTGCCCGGCACGCCGGCTGAATTCATCAAGGCGCTGGGCAACAGCCCGACCAAGGTGCTGGCGATCAACCCCGGCGAAGCGGTCGAGTTCTGAAGCGGCCGGCTCCCGGCCTGTCGGTGTTCAGAACTTCGTCGTCAGCGTCAGCCGGGCGTTGCGCGGCGCGCCCGGGCTGATGTTGTTGTTGCCGTCGGCGGTGGCGAAGTAGCGGCGGTTGAGCAGGTTCTCGACGTTCAGTGCCAGCTGCGTGCCGCTGTCGCCCCAGCGGTAGTACAGCGCCGCGTCGGCGCGCGTCCAGCCGGGCAGCGCCACCTGGTTGTCCAGGTTGGTGTAGACCTGCCCCTGGTGCTGCAGACCCAGGCCGGCGCCCAGGCCCTGAGCCAGGTTCCCCAGCTCGAAGCGGTTCCACAGCGTCAGCATGTGGCGCGGAACCAGTTGCAGGCGCGCACCGGCCGCCGCTGCCGAGGTGGTGCGCACGATGCGGCCGTCCAGGTAGGCATAGCCGCCGAACAGCTGCCAGCCGGGCAGCACGTCGCCCTGCAGGCCCAGCTCGGCGCCTTCGGTGCGTTGCTGGCCCGTCTTGACGAAATAGCCCGGGTTCAGCGCGTCGGGTGAACGCACGTCCTGGCGGTCCAGCCGGAAGACGGCGGCCGACAGCGTCAGCCTGGGCCGCAGTTCCCAGCGCACGCCGACTTCGGTGTTGACGGCCTTCTCCGGCGCCAGGTCGGCGGTGTTGGGCGCCAGGCTCAGGGTCTCGCCCGAAGGCAGGAAGGAATAGGCGTAGCTGGCGTAGGCGCTGACGGCCGCCGTCGGGCTCCAGATCAGCCCCAGGCGCGGGCTGGCGGCCTTGTCGGCACGCGCCAGGTCCACCGGCGTGGTGGTGCTGCGCTGGTCGTCGAAGCGGGTCTCGAAGCGGTCCACGCGCAGGCCGGCCAGCAGCTTCCACTGCGGGTTCAGCGTCACCAGGTCCTGCAGCAGCAAGGCCGCCACGTTGCCGATGGCGCGGTTGTTGGCATCGCTGCCGTTGGCGCGGAAGGCGGTGACCGTGGCCGTCGGTGCGGTGAGCGGCACGCTGATCAGCGTCTGCGTGCCCGCCGCGCCGAAGAAGCCGGTCTGGCGCTGGCTGCGGCTGTCCTGGTGGCCCAGCTCCAGGCCCAGCAGCAGCTGGTGCGCCATGCCGAAGGCGTGGGCTTCGGTGCTCAGGTCGGTCTGGTTGAAGAGATTGCTGCGGCGGTTGGCGTTGTTGTAGGCCGCCAGCTTGAAGTTGCCGGCGGCGTCCACCGAGCTGCTGTTGGCGTTGTCGGCGTAGACGTTCTGGTAGAACTTGTCGTAGTGCGTCAGGCGCAGGCTGTTGCGCAGTTGCACGCCGCCGAAGTCGTGTTCCAGCACCGCGTAGGCGCCGTCCACCACCGAACGCGCGGTGCTTTGCGCGGCGTTGCCGTAGAAGGTGGCCGGGTCGCCGTCCACCGGGCGGCCGTTGCGGGCGGGCACGCCGCGGTCGGCGGTGCGCTCGTCCTGCAGGTGCTCGGCGCCCACCGTCAGGGCGGTGGCGGCACCGGGCAACCAGGTCAGCACCGGGTTGATGGCCGCGCGCTCCAGGCGGTAGCCGTCGCGGAAGCTGCGGCCCTTCTCGGCCATCGCGTTGACGCGCCCGGCCAGGCCTGCGCCCAGCTTGCCGCCCAGGTCGATGTTGCCGCGCAGGCTGCCTTCCGTGCCCGCGCTGAGGCCGGCCTCGGCCACCCGGCGCATCTGCGGCTGCTTGCTGACCCGGTTGACGACGCCACCGGCACCGCCGCGCCCGAAGACCATGCCGCCGGCGCCTTTCAGCACCTCCACGCGGTCCAGGTTGTAGAGGTCGCGGAAGACCTGCGCGTCGTCGCGCACGCCGTCGATGTACAGGTCGGCCGAGGTGCTGATGCCGCGCAGGATGAACTGGTCGCGGTTGCCTTCGCCCTGGTGCACGCTGGTGCCCGGCACCATGCGCATCACGTCGGCCAGGCTCTGCATGGCCTGGTCTTTCATCAGCGCGGCAGGCACCACGGTCAGCGAGGCCGGCGTTTCCTTCAGCGGCAGGTCGATCTTGGTGGCGGTGCTGGCGCGGGTGCTGCGGTAGTCGTCCTCGGCATGGCCGGTGACGACGATCTGCTGGATGGGTGCCAGGGCCACCACGGCGCTGGCGAGGGAAACAATGATCATGGACAACCTCAAATACGACTCGTTCGCATCTTAAACGAGAATGATTCGTATTTAATTTGATCTTGATCAAAAACCGGCTTGCCCGCCACAGGGCCGGAAAGAGAAACGGCCGGTGGGTGTGCCACCGGCCGTGTTCAGCGAAGCGGCGCGTGCGCGCCGCGCGCCCTCAGACGATCTTCACCGACAGGTTGGGCAGTTTGTCGATGTGGCAGTCGATGACGTCGCCGCGCACCACCGGGCCGACGTTTTCCGGCGTGCCGGAATAGATGATGTCGCCGGGGAAGAGTTCGTTGGCCTGCGACAGCTTGCTGATCTGTTCGGCCACGCTCCAGATCATGTTGGTCAGGTCGCTGTTCTGTTTCATCACACCATTGACCTTGAGCCAGATGTTGCCCTTGGTGAAGTGGCCGATGTCGCGCACCAGGTGCAGCGGGCCGATGGGCGCCGAATGGTCGAAGCTCTTGCCGATTTCCCAGGGCTTCTTCTCGTCGCCCATGGCACGCTGCAGGTCGCGCCGCGTCATGTCCAGCCCCAGGGCGTAGGCGTAGACGCAGTCCAGCGCGCGTTCCACCGGGATGTCCTTGCCGCCCTTGTCCAGCGCGGCCACCAGTTCCACCTCGTAGTGGTAGTTCTTGGTCAGCGTGGGGTAGGGGTGGTCGGCCACGCTGCCCACGGCCACGTTCTGGATGGCGTCGGTGGGTTTCTGGAAAAAGAAGGGCGGCTCGCGGTCGGGGTTGGACCCCATCTCGATGGCGTGGGCGCGGTAGTTGCGGCCTATGCAGTAGATGCGGCGGACCGGGAAGCTCAGGCCGCTGCCGACGATGGGCAGCAAGACGCCGGGCACGGCGAAAGGCGTCTTCGCGCTTGAAGCCGAACCCGCCATGTCGCCCGGCGCCGCGCAGCCGCTGGTGATGGTGCCGACGGCCGCGCCGACCGTCATGGCGGCGGCGGATTGCAAGGCGGTGCGGCGGCTGGGGGCCAGGGGTGGGCGTCGGGCTTCGGTCATGCGGTTCTCCGGTGGGTTTCAGGTCACCGGGCACTCTAGTTCGCGAGGCGCTGCTTGCCCATGCGGCAAGCCCGCATGCCGATCCGGACCAAAGCCCCGCCGGGCGGTGCTACATCGCCTTGAACAGGTGCACATACGCCCGGCTGACCGGCAATTCCTGCCGCTGACCGGCCGGCAAACCCTTGACGCGCACGAAGAGCCGGCTGGCCTCGTCGCGCCGCGTGCCTTCCAGGTGGCGCAGGTTGACGATGGTGCTGCGGTGCACCTGGCAGAACAGCGCCGGGTCCAGCTGCGCGGCGAGTTCGGCAATCGGCGTGCGGATCAGGTATTCCGCCTGCGCCGTGCGCACGCAGGTGTACTTGTCGTCGGCGTGGAAGTACAGCACCTCGTCCACGGCAATCTGCTGCATCAGATCGCCCTGGCTGGCGCGCACCCAGCGCAGGCGCTCGCTGCCTGCGGCGGGCAAGGGGGCGGTCGGCAGCAGGCGCTGCAGCGCGGCCAGCAGGTGGGCGCTGGCTGGCGCCGACTCGGGGCTGGCGCCCGGGCCTGCCGTGTCGCCGGCGCCAGGTGCTGCGATGGCGCGCTGTATCCGCTGCAGCGTGCGCTGCAGGCGTTCGGCCTTCACCGGCTTCAGCACGTAGTCCAGCGCTTCCTGCTCGAAGGCGGCCACGGCGTATTCGTCGTAAGCGGTGACGAAGACCACGCGGGTGTCGCCTTCGATGCCCTGCGCCACTTCCAGCCCGGTCAGGCCCGGCATCTGGATGTCCAGGAAGGCCAGGTCGGGCTGCAGTGCGGCGATGCGTTCGGCGGCTTCGATGCCGTTGCGGGCGGTGGCCACCACATCCAGTTCGGGCCACAACGTGGCCAGTTGCGCCTGCAGCGCTTTCACCAGATGCGGTTCGTCGTCGGCGATCAGGCAGGTGCTTCGTGCGGTGTTCATGCGGATGCTTTCTGCGCGGTGGTTGGTATCGGCAGGCGCAGCGTGGCCACGGTGCCGGGGTGGGCGTCGGTCAGGGTCAGGCTGGCCGCGCCGCCGTACTGCGCCTGCAGGCGTTCGCGCAGATTGCCCAGGGCCATGCCGGCACCGCCCTTGCGCCGGGGCGGTGCTGCCAGGCCCAGGCCGTCGTCGGTGATGGTGACCACCAGATGGCCGGCTTCGCGCTGCGCGCTGACGTGCACGTGGCCGCCTTCGACCTTGGGTTCCAGCCCGTGGTGGATGGCGTTTTCCACCAGCGGCTGCAGCAGCAGCGGCGGCAGCCGCGTGTCGCGCAGGCTGTCGTCACCGGCGATGCTGAATTGCAGCCGGTCTTCCATGCGCGTCTTCAGCAGGCCCAGGTAGTTCTGCACCATGTCCAGTTCGCCGCCCAGCGTGGCCTGTTCGTGCCGCAGGCTGGTCAGGGAACTGCGCAGGTAGTCGGTGAACGATTCCAGCATCTGCCGCGCCTTGAGCGGGTCGTGGTCGATCAGCGAGATCACGTTGGCCAGCGTGTTGAACAGGAAGTGCGGTTCGATCTGGCCCTGCAGCAGGCGCAGCTGCGCTTCGGCGGCACGCCGCTCGGCTTCGATCTGGCGCGACTTGGCGGCGAAGAACTGGTAGATGACCAGCGAGATCACGATCGAGATCAGCACGCCCGAGGCCACGTTGTTGGCGTTGTCGGCGCGGAACCAACCCGGGCCGTCGCTGCCCACCAGCCAGCTGCCCAGCGGCCAGCCGACGGCCAGGCCGACCAGGGGAATCGTGGCGAAGAAGAAAGCCCGCGCCGGACCGCGCAACAAACGCACGCGCTGGGGCCCGACCACGCGGAAAGCCAGGCGCATCAGTGCGTGGATGGAAAACGCGATGCACATGCTGACCACCAGGTTGACGCCGTACCAGTGCAGCCAGCCGGCCCAGTTGCGCCAGGCCCCCTCTCCGTTGGCGTAGGCGGCAAAACCCACGATGGTGAAGCCGGCCGCCACCACCATGCTGAACAGCTGCGTCCAGACCATGTGCAGCCATTCGGGCCCCACCCGGGGCGTGTCGGCGGAGAGCCAGGTGCGCCACGAGGCGGCAAGGTTGCGGCGGTTGATGTCCATGCGGGCCAGTTTAGGCAGCGGGCCCGCAGCGGCGCCTGCCTTGGCGACAGGTGGCCCGTTCGTGTGCTGTATCGACGGCAGCGCCGACAGGCCGCTGCCTACAATCGCGCCCCATTCCATCCCACTCCGCAACACCACCCATGCAGATCGACGCGACCATCTTCAAGGCCTATGACATCCGCGGCATCGTCGGCAAGAACGTCGACGAAGCCTTCGCCGAACACCTGGGCCGCGCATTCGGCAGCGAAGCCCGCGCCGCTGGCGAAAAGGCTGTGGCGGTGGGGCGCGACGGGCGTGTGTCGGGCCCCAAGCTGGCGGCGGCGCTGATCCGCGGCCTGAAGAGCACGGGTCTGGACGTCGTCGACATCGGCGCCGTCACCACGCCGATGCTGTATTACGTGGCCGCCACACGCGGCAAACAGGGCTGCAACAGCGGCATCCAGGTCACCGGCAGCCAC
>JANPHI010000063.1:0-6656 GCA_031424355.1 Betaproteobacteria bacterium | reverse complement strand
CGATGCGTTCATTCGCGAATTCGCACCCAAAGCCATCATTCTTTCGGGCAGCCATGCGTCCACCTACGAAGAGCACGAGCTGCGCGCGCCGCAGGCCGTGTGGGACATGGGCGTGCCGGTGCTGGGCATCTGCTACGGCATGTTCACGATGGCGGTGCAGCAGGGCGGCAAGGTCGAGGCGAGCGACCATCGCGAATTCGGTTACGCCGAAGTCCGCGCGCGAGGCCACACGCGGCTGCTTCAAGGCATCGAAGATTTCAGCACCACCGAGGGCCATGGGATGCTGAAGGTCTGGATGAGTCACGGCGACAAGGTGACCGAGTTGCCGCCCGGCTTCAAGCTGATGGCCAGCACGCCCAGCTGTCCCATCGCCGGCATCGCCGACGAGGCGCGCGGCTACTACGGCGTGCAGTTCCACCCCGAAGTCACGCACACCGTGCAGGGCAAGGCACTGCTCGAACGCTTCGTGCTCGGCATCGCGAAGGCGCAGCCCGACTGGGTCATGCGCGACCACATCGCCGAAGCCGTCGCACTGATCCGCGAGCAGGTCGGCAACGAGGAAGTCATCCTGGGCTTGAGCGGCGGCGTCGATTCCAGCGTGGCCGCCGCGCTCATCCACCGCGCCATCGGCGACCAGCTGACCTGCGTCTTCGTCGACCACGGCCTGCTGCGCCTGAACGAAGGCCAGATGGTGATGGACATGTTCGTCGGGCGCCTGCACGCCAAGGTCATCCACGTCGATGCCAGCGCGCAGTTCCTGGGCCACCTGCAGGGCGTGTCCGACCCCGAAGCCAAGCGCAAGATCATCGGCCGCGAGTTCGTCGAGGTCTTCCAGGTCGAAGCGAAAAAACTGCAGAACGCCAAGTGGCTGGCGCAGGGCACGATCTACCCCGATGTCATTGAATCGGGGGGCGCCAAGACCAAGAAAGCCACCACGATCAAGAGCCACCACAACGTCGGCGGCCTGCCCGCCACGCTGGGCCTGAAGCTGCTGGAACCGCTGCGCGATCTGTTCAAGGACGAGGTGCGCGAGCTCGGCGTGGCGCTGGGCCTGCCGCCCGAAATGGTCTACCGCCACCCCTTCCCGGGCCCCGGCCTGGGCGTTCGCATCCTGGGCGAGGTGAAGCCGGAATTCGCCGACCTGCTGCGCCGCGCCGACGCCATCTTCATCGAGGAACTGCGCGCCTTCAAGGACGAGACACCCGGCCCCAATTTCGGCAAGAGCTGGTACGAGCTGACCAGTCAGGCCTTCGCCGTCTTCCTGCCCGTGAAGAGCGTGGGCGTGATGGGCGACGGCCGCACCTACGACTACGTGGTGGCGCTGCGCGCCGTGGTCACCAGCGACTTCATGACGGCCGACTGGGCCGAGCTGCCGTACGCGCTGCTGAAGAAGGTCAGCAGCCGCATCATCAACGAGGTGCGCGGCATCAACCGCGTGGCCTACGACGTCAGCAGCAAGCCGCCGGCCACCATCGAGTGGGAATGACCGCGCGGTAAGCGCTGCCGGCACCGCAGGCCGGAAAAATGCAGGCGTCAGGCCTGCGTGTGCCGCGCCCGACGCCGGGCCTTGACCGCCGCCACCCCGGCCAGCCCCAACCCCAGCAGCAGGCCGCTGGCCGGTTCAGGCACTGGCAGCGGCACCACGCTCAGCAGCGTGAAATTGCCGGCCGTGTTGACGGTGTTGGTCAAGCCGTGGTTGGTGCCCAGAAAGACGCCCCCGTTGAAACGATCGGGCGCGAACAGCGGCAAGGCTGTGCCGGTCAGCGCCGGGTCTATGCCCGACGGCAGCAGCGCCGGGTTCGCCTGCAACAAGGCTTCGGCATTGCCGCCGAAATACCCGTCCAGTGCGTCCCAGGTGTAGGCCGGATTAACGGGCAGGAAGGCCAGGTACAGGTTGAAGACCGACAGGCCGTTGATGGTGCCTGTGGCGCTCGACTGCCAGGATTGCAGCGTCAGGTCGACGGGCACCTGTGAGCCATTCTCGGCCTGCTGGATGTTGTTGATCTGCACGACCCCCGCACCGGCAGCCACCTGTTCGCCGTTGTCCAGCACGATGCGCAGGCTCTGCTGGGCGCCGGTGTAGCGGGTGGTGAACCCTTGCTGCAGCGGCCCGCTGCTGCCGTTGGTGTAAGTGGTTTCTCCCGCCAGGCCGGTCTGGTAGACCCAGGTGCCGGTGTAGGCGTGCATGCTGCTGCCCACGCTGGTGGCGCCGCTGAAACCGTAGGTCACGAGCATGGGCGCTGCAGCCTGAGCGGGCAGCGGCTGCCACGCCAGGCTGGACAGCAAAGCGGGCACGGCCAGGGCAGCGGCGCGGGTGCAGATGGCGGCACCGATGCGGCGCAGGGTGGGGAGTCTGTACATGGTGTTGTCGGGCAAGCCAAGGCTGAGGGCGGGCGATGGTCCATCGCTCGCCGGGACTATGACGCCCCAAGCTGAAGTGGCGCTGAACCCCAGCGGACGGCGCGCTGGGCCCCTGCACCGCAGAACGCGTTACCCTGGGCCGAAAAGGAGACTCCCGATGAACGCTGAATTCGTGCACTGCCAGGTCGACGGCGACACCGCCGTCATCACCATGAACAAGCCGCCGGTCAACGGCCTGGGCTACGACTTGCGCGACGGCATTGCCCGCGCGCTGGACCAGGCCAACGCCGACCCCGCCGTCAAGGCGGTCGTGCTGACGGGCACCGCCAAGGCCTTCTCGGGCGGCGCCGATGTCACCGAATTCGGCAAGCCCAACCAACTGCGCGAGCCGAATTTGCGCGTCGTCATCGCGCTGCTGGAAAACAACCCCAAGCCGGTGATCGCGGCCATCGCTGGCGTGTGCCTGGGGGGCGGCCTGGAACTGGCGATGGGCGCGCATTTCCGCGTGGCGCTGGCCGACGCCTCGCTGGGCCTGCCCGAGGTCAAGCTGGGGCTGCTGCCCGGTGCCGGTGGCACGCAGCGGCTGCCGCGCCTGATCGGCGTGGAAGCGGCGCTGAACGTCATCGTCCACGGCAACCCGGTGGCGGCCTTGCGCTTCAAGGGCACGGCGCTGATCGACGCCATCATCGAAGGCGACCTGCTGCCCGGCGCCATCGCCTTCGCGCGGCAGGTGGTGGCCGAAGGCCGACCCTTGCGCCGGGTGCGCGACCTGAAGATCAGCGACCCGCAGGCCGAAGCCTTCCTGCAATTCGCGCGCAACACGGTGGCCGCCACGTCGCCGAATTTCCCGGCGCCGCTGAAGTGCGTGGAAGCGGTGGCGCACGCCATCCGCAAACCGTTCGACGAAGGCCAGCGCCTGGAACGCGAGGCCTTCGTGGCCCTGATGGGCACGCCCGAATCGCGCGCGCTGCGGCACGTGTTCGCGGCCGAACGCGCGGCCACGAAACTGCCCGACGTGCCGGCCGACACCGCGCTGCGCCCCATCGCGAAAGTGGGCGTCATCGGCGCCGGCACCATGGGCGGCGGCATCACGATGAACTTCCTGAATGCCGGCCTGCCGGTGACGCTGCTGGAAACGAAACAGGAAGCGCTGGACAAGGGCCTGGCCACCATCCGCCGCAACTACGAGAACTCGGCCAGGAAGGGCAAGTTGACGGCGGCGCAGGTCGAGCAGCGCATGGCGCTGGTCACGCCCACGCTCAGCTACGCGGCCTTTGCCGACGCCGACCTGGTCATCGAAGCGGTGTTCGAGAACATGGCCGTGAAGCAGCAGGTCTTCGAGGCGCTGGACGCGGTGTGCAAGCCGGGCGCCATCCTGGCCAGCAACACCAGCTACCTGGACATCAACCGCATCGCGGCCTACACGAAACGCCCGGCCGATGTGCTGGGCCTGCACTTCTTCAGCCCGGCCAACGTGATGCGTTTGCTGGAAGTGGTGCGCGGCGCCGCCACCGCGCCCGACGTGCTGGCGACGTGCATGGCGCTGGCCAAGCGCATCAAGAAGGTGGCCGTGGTCTCGGGCGTGTGCGACGGCTTCATCGGCAACCGCATGCTGGCGCGCTATGGCGCCGCAGCCAGCGGTTTGATCAACGCCGGCGCGCTGCCGCAGCAGGTGGACGGCGCGCTGCAGAAATTCGGCATGGCGATGGGGCCCTTCCGCATGGGCGACCTGGCCGGGCTGGACATCGGCTGGGCGACGCGCCAGCGCAAGGCCGCCGAAGCCGGTGTGGCCATGCAACCGGTGGTGGCCGACAAGCTCTGCGAGGCGGGCCGCTACGGCCAGAAAACCGGCGCCGGCTGGTACCGCTACGAGGCCGGGAAACGCGACCCGCTGCCCGATCCGGTCACGGAAGCGCTGATCGCGCAATACCGCAGCGCTGCCGGCATCACGCCGCGCGCCATCAGCGACACCGAAATCGTCGAGCGCTGCATCTACGCGCTGGTCAACGAAGGTGCGCGCATCCTGGAAGAAGGCATTGCGGCGCGGGCCTCCGACATCGACCTCGTCTACCTCAACGGCTACGGCTTCCCGCTGCACCGCGGCGGGCCGATGCTGCATGCCGACATCGTGGGCTTGCCGAATGTGGTGCGCAGCCTACGGCGCATCGCGGCCGAGCCGGGGGCCGACGCGTCGTGGCAGCCGGCACCGCTGCTGGTGCGGCTGGCCGAGGCCGGGCAAACCTTCAACTGAGGGCCCGGCGAGGCGGCCCCGTCGCGCCGCAGCCGGTGACAGCCGCCGGTCGGTATCAGTAGCCGCTGCGGCGGTCCACGCCCAGCGGTTGCGGCAGCCCGGCGCGGGCACGGCGCAAGGCGTCCAGCAGCTGCTGGGCCACCACGTCGGCCGAGGCCTCGCCGGCAATGTGCGGCGTGGCCTGCACGCGCGGGTGTTGCCACACCCAGTTGTCGGGCGGCGGTGGTTCGCGTTCGAAGACGTCCAGGGCCGCGCCGGCCAGGTGGCCGCTGTCCAGCAGCGCGCGCAAATCGGCTTCGACGAGCTGTTCGCCGCGTCCGATGTTGATGACGCAGGCACCGGCCGGCAGTTGCGCCAGCGTGGCGTGGTTCAGCAGGCCGTGGGTGGCCGGCGTCAGTGGCAGCGCGCAGACCAGCACGTCGCTCTGCGCCAGCAAGCCCGGCAGGCCGGTGTCACCGCTGTCGCCCGCATAGGCGGTCAGGCCGGCCGGCAGGTCCTGGGCGCTGCGCGGGCTGCGTGTCCAGCCGGCCACCGGGCAACCCAGCGGCAGGAAAGCCCGCGCGATGGCCAGGCCCACCGCACCCAGGCCCAGCACGCCGATGCGGCAGCGCGCCAGCGGCCGCACCGGATGGCGCGCCCAGTGCGACGCCGCCTGCTGCGCGCGGTAGCGCGGCAGTTCACGCAGATGGCTGAGCGCGCAGGCCACCACGTACTGGGCGATCTGCAGCTGCTGGGTCGGGTCTACCGTGCGCGTCACGGTCAAATCTGCGGGAAGGTCGGGCACGGCCAGCAGCTTGTCCACCCCCGCGCCGGTGGAGCACAGCACACGCAGCCGGGGGTAGGGCACCAGCGCACCGGGCTTCAGGCGCCAGGCCAGCACGGCTTCAACGGCCTGCGGGTCGCAGGCGTGGGGCGTGCCGGCGGGTGCGTCGGCCGTCCACACCGGCACGTCCGGCGCGGCGCGGCGCAGCGCATCGATCAGCGGTTGCGCCGGTATCGGCGCCGTCATCAACAAAATGGCCATGCGGCGATACTGTCACACGGCCCGGCCATGATGCTGCCGCCGACCCTGCATCCAACCATCGCGCCGGGTCGTATCCGTATCCAGCGTCTGAGACTTCGGAAAACCGCCCACCCACCCCGCATGCCGATCTGCCCCGCACCCCGCACCCGAACCACGGCCTTCAAGGCCTGGGTCTGGCTGCTGCTGTGTGCGGTGCTGCTGCAGGCTGGCGCCGGTGCGGTGGTGCAGGTGCTGGGGCGCACGCACAGCCACCAGGCCGCGCAAGCCACGCCGGCGGTATCTTGGCTCGGCACGCTGCTGGCCTGGCGTGCGGACCGCCTGCAGGCGCTGCAGGCCACGGGCTTGTTCAAGCACGCGAACCCCGACGCAACGACAGAAGCAGCAGCGGACCACCACCACGACGCGCTGGAACGCCACCACCACGGCCCCGCTGACACCAGCGTGCAGGCCGTGGACAGCGCCAGCAGCGACGCCACGGCGGACAGCGGGCAGTCAGCCGGCGGCAGCGCCGCGCTGGTCTGGGGTCTGAACGCCGAGCGCCAGCTGGCGGCTGTGGCCCGGCTGCCCGGTGCCTGGCCCGGCGCCGCCGTGCTGGCCTGGTCCAGCGCCCTGAGCCGGCTGCCCGAGCGCCCACCCCGGGTCTGAGGCCAGCCGCCCCGCCGACCCGCCTGAGCGCGCGCTGCAAGCCTGCAGCGCGCCCAGCGGTGCTTGCCCTCAGTCGCTCCAGGAGCCGCCTTGTACCCATCCCTGACCCCGCGCCGCGCGCGGGGCGCCCCTTGTCTTTCCGTGGGCCTGGCCGTTGGCCTGACCCTGCCCCTCACGCTGTGGGCGCAAGCCAGCAGCCCAACCGCCACCGAACAGATCCAGGTCACCGGCCACTACGACAACGCCGTGGGCAGCAGCGACGCCGCTTCGCAAGGCACCATCCGCGCCGAACTGCTGAAAAGCCGGCCGGCGCTGCGGCCCGGCGAGGTGCTGGAATTCGTGCCCGGCATGATCGTCACCCAGCATTCGGGCGAC
>JANPHI010000062.1:0-42296 GCA_031424355.1 Betaproteobacteria bacterium | reverse complement strand
CTGGGGCGCGCTGGGCGCGGCCGAAGCGTGCTGGCACATCGCCCGCCAGTACACGATGGACCGCACCCAGTTCGGCCGTCCGCTGGCCGCCAACCAGCTGGTGCAGAAGAAGCTGGCCGACATGCAGACCGAGATCACGCTGGGCCTGCAGGGCTGCCTCCGGCTCGGCCGCATGAAGGACGAGGGCTCGGCCAGCCCGGAGATCACCTCCATGCTCAAGCGCAACAGCTGCGGCAAGGCGCTGGACATCGCCCGCGTGGCGCGCGACATGCTGGGCGGCAACGGCATCAGCGACGAATTCGGCATCGCCCGCCACCTGGTGAACCTGGAGGTGGTGAACACCTACGAGGGCACGCACGACATCCACGCGCTGATCCTGGGCCGCGCGCAAACCGGCCTGCAGGCGTTCTCGTCGTGAGCCAGCCGCCCGAGCTTCCCGCCGGTGCGCTGTCGCACCTGAAAGTGCTGGACCTGTCGCGCGTGCTGGCCGGCCCCTGGGCCAGCCAGATGCTGGGCGACATGGGGGCCGAGGTCATCAAGATCGAGCACCCGGCACGCGGCGACGACACGCGCGGCTGGGGCCCGCCCTATCTGCAGGACGCGCAGGGCCGTGATGTCGAGTCGGCCTATTTCCTGTGCACCAACCGCAACAAGCAGTCGGTGGCGCTGGACATGGCCACGCCCGAAGGCCAGCAGCACATTCGCGCGCTGGCGCTGCAGTCCGACGTGCTGATCGAGAACTTCAAGGTCGGCGGCCTGGCCAAGTACGGCCTGGACTTCGAGAGCCTGCGCGCGCTGAACCCGCGCTTGATCTACTGCTCCATCACCGGCTTCGGCCAGACCGGCCCTTACGCGCAACGGCCGGGTTACGACTTCATGGTTCAGGGCCTGGGCGGCTTGATGAGCCTGACCGGCGTGCCCGATGGCCAGGACGGCGCCGGGCCCATGAAGGTGGGCGTGGCGCTGACCGACATCCTGACCGGCCTGCACGCGGTGGCCGGCATCCTGGCGGCCGTGGCCTGGCGCGAACGTTCGGGGGAGGGGCAGCACATCGACCTGGCCCTGCTCGACGTGCAGGTGGCCTGCCTGGCCAACCAGGCGCAGAACTACCTGGTGACGGGCCGCTCGCCCGCGCGCCTGGGCAATGCCCACCCCAGCATCGTGCCCTACCAGTCCTTCCCCACCGCCGATGGCGAGATGATTCTGGCGGTGGGCAACGACAGCCAGTTCGCCGCCTTCTGCCGCGTTGCCGGGCAGGCGGCCTGGTCCACCGACCCGCGATTCGCCACCAACGCCGCGCGCGTGGAAAACCGCGCCGTGCTGGTGCCGCTGCTGCGCCAGACCACGGTGCACCGCAGCACCGACCAATGGATCGCCGACCTGGAAGCCGCCAACGTGCCCTGCGGGCCGATCAACACGCTGGCCCAGGTGTTCGCCGACCCACAGGTGCAGGCCCGCGGGCTGCGCGTGGACCTGCCGCACCCGGTCACCGGCACCGCACCCGCGGTGGCCAGCCCGCTGCGTTTTTCGAAGACGCCCGTGCAATACCGTAGCGCCGCGCCCGCGCTGGGTGCCGACACCGAAGCGGTGCTGGCAACCCTGGCCGGCGCCATTCACCAACCCCAACCCTGAAAGCAAACCACGCCATGAAACTGCTGTCTTTCGAATACCAGGGCAAGGCCTCCTGGGGTGCCGTCGTCGGCGACCACGTGGCCGACATGGGCACGGCCTACCCGCAATACCCGACGCTGCAGGCCTACATCGCGTCCGGCCGCACGCCGCAGGCGCAGACCGATGCCGCCAGCGTGGCCGCGACGATGCCGCTGGCAGCCATCCGCTACCTGCCGGTGATCACGCAGCCCGAGAAGATCGTCTGCGCGATCCGCAATTACCACGAGCACCACCGCGAAGTGGTGGCCGCCGGCCTGGACCGCGAACTGTCGGCCTTCCCGCCCATCTTCCTGCGCGTCTGGCGTTCGCAGGTGGCGCACGACCAGCCCATCCTGCGCCCGCATTGCAGCGATTCCCTGGACTGGGAGGGCGAGCTCGCCGTGGTCATCGGCAAGCCCGGCCGCAACATCAGCGAGGCCACGGCGCACGAGCACATCGCGGGCTATTCCATCTACAACGACGCCAGCATCCGCGAGTGGCAGTTCCACGCCAAGTCCATCGCGGCGGGCAAGAACTTCGAGGCCACCGGCGCCTTCGGCCCGTGGATGGTGACGGCCGACGAGATCGCGCCCGACCGCCCGCTGAAGCTGGTCACGCGGCTGAACGGCGTGCAGATGCAGACCACCACCACCGACGACATGATCTTCTCGGTGGCCCAGCAGATTGCCTACGCCTCGACCATCTTCACGCTGGTGCCCGGCGACGTCATCGTCACCGGCACACCGGGCGGCGTGGGCTGGAGCAAGAAGCCGCCGCGCTTCATGGTGCCGGGCGACGTGGTCGAGGTGGAGATCGAGGCCATCGGCGTGCTGCGCAACGCCGTCGAGCAAGCGGCGCAATAAACGACGCAGTCAACGGCGCAGCAAGCGGCGCAGCAAGCCGCCGGCCCCTTCCAACAACAACGGAGACAACACGATGGCGAAGTTCCTGAACACGCGGTGGCTGATGGCCGCAGCGCTGCTGCTGCCGCTGGCGGCCAGCGCGCAAAACTACCCCGACAAACCGGTGCGCCTGCTGCACGGCTTCGCGGCGGGCGGCAATGCCGACGCGGTGGCCCGCATCGTGGGCACCGAACTGGGCAAGCGCATGGGCCAGCAGTTCCTGGTCGAACCCAAGCCCGGCGCCGGCGGCACCATCGCCGCCGGCACGGTGGCCAGCGCCAAGCCCGACGGCTACACGCTGCTGCTGGCCACGGGCGGGCACGCCATCGCCGGGGCGATGTACGACAAGCTGCCCTACGACACGCTGAAGTCCTTCCAGACGGTCTCGGCGCTGACCTCGTTTCCCTTCCTGGTGGTGGTCAACGCCACCAGCCCCTACAACACCCTGGCCGATCTGCTGCAGGCCGCGAAGTCGAAGTCCAAGCCGGTGACCTTCGGCTCGGCCGGCGTGGGCACCGGCCAGCACCTGACGGGCGAACTGCTGGCCCAGCGGGCCGGCGTGGTGATGACGCACGTGCCCTATCGCGGCGAAAGCGCGTCCATCACGGCGGTGCTCAGCGGCGAGATCGACTTCGTCGTGGTCGCACCCACCACGGCGGTCGGCCATGTCAAGGGCGGCAAGCTGCGCGCACTGGCCACCTCAGGCAGCACGCGCTGGGCCGGCCTGCCCGATGTGCCCACCGTGGCCGACCAGGGCGTGCCGAAGTTCGAGGTGCGTTCGTGGACAGCGCTGCTGGCGCCGGCCGGCACACCGGCCGCCGTCGTCGACAAGCTGAACGCCCAGGTGCGCGCGGCCTTGCAGGACACAGCGCTGCGGGCCCGCCTGGTGGAAGTGACCGGCGGTGATGTGCAAGCCAGCACGCCGGCCGAACTGCAGGCCAGCATCGACGGCGACCTGAAGCGCTGGGGTCAGCTGGTCAAAGACGCCAAGATCCAAAAGGAGTGACGACCATGAAAGTCCTGCGCCCCACCCCCGCCCACTTCGGCATCTTCGTCTACGACCTCGACAGGATGGTCGAGTTCTACACGCAGGTTTTCCGCCTGACCATCACCGACGAAGGCCTGGGCAAGAACTTCGGCAACCGCCTGGTATTCATGAGCGCCACCGAAGACCAGCACCACCAGCTGGTGCTGTCCGAAGGCCGCTCGCCCGAGTCCAAGGTCAGTACCATCATGCAGGCCTCGTTCCTGGTGCCCGACGTGGCCGAGCTGCGCTGGAACCGCGAGAAGGCCGAAGCGCTGGGCGCCTACGAGGTGCGACCGATGAACCACGGCAACGCCTGGTCGGTGTACTACTTCGACCCGGAAGGCAACCGTGTCGAGGTGTACCTGGACACACCGTTCTACGTGAACCAGCCCTACGGCACGCCGCTGGACTTGAGCCTGAACGAAGACGAGCTGCTGCGCGTGACCCACGAAATGGTGCGCGACGACCCCAGCTACATGCCGCTGGACGAATGGCAGGCGAAGTTCCGCCAGCGTGGCGCGGGGCGGGCCTGATGCAGCGCCTGTACATCGCCGGCGAGTGGGTCGAAGGCGCGCGGGCGCTGGCCAACATCAACCCGTCGGACACGCGCGACACGGTGGGTGACTACGCGCAGGCCGACCTGGCGCAGGCGCGGGCTGCTGTCGATGCCGCAGCAGCCGCGTCGCCGGCCTGGGCTGCTTCAGGGCCGCAGCTGCGCTTCGACGTGCTGGACAAGGTCGGCAGCGAGATCCTGGCGCGCAGCCACGAGCTGGGCGACCTGCTGGCGCGCGAAGAAGGCAAGACCCTGCCCGAGGCCATCGGCGAGGTCAACCGCGCCGGCCAGATCTTCAAGTTCCACGCCGGTGAGGCGCTGCGCCAGCGCGGCGACCTGCTGGCCTCGGTGCGGCCCGGCATCACGGTGGAAGTGACGCGTGAACCCATCGGCGTGGTCAGCCTGATCACGCCGTGGAATTTCCCCATCGCGATACCGGCGTGGAAGATTGCGCCGGCCCTGGCCCACGGCAATTGCGTGGTCTTCAAGCCGGCCGAAGCGGTACCGGGCTCGGCCTGGGCGCTGGCCGACATCCTGTCGCGCAGCGGCCTGCCCGCCGGTGCCTTCAACCTGGTGATGGGCTCGGGCGCCGAGATCGGCCCGGCGCTGGTGGACGACCCGCGCGTGGCCGGCCTCAGCTTCACCGGTTCGGTGGCCACCGGCCGCCGCCTGGCCGCCGCCTGCGCGGCGCGCGGCGCGAAGTTCCAGCTGGAGATGGGCGGCAAGAACCCCTACGTGGTGCTGGACGACGCCGACCTGGCCACCGCCGTGAACTGCGCGCTGCAGGGCTCTTTTTATTCCACCGGGCAGCGCTGCACGGCGTCGAGCCGGCTCATCGTCACCGCCGGCGTCCACGACCGCTTCGTGGCCGCGCTGGTCGAACGCATGCGCGCGCTGAAGGTCGACGACGCGCGCCGGCCCGGCACCGACATCGGCCCCGTCGTGGACGAACGGCAGTTGGCCGTCGACCTGGACTACATCCGCCTGGCGCAAGCCGAAGGCGCGGTGTTGGCCCAGGGTGGCGAACACCGCGCCACCAACGACCAGGGCCAGCCCGGCCATTACCTGACGCCGGCCCTGTTCACCGAGACGCACAACGGCATGCGCATCAGCCGCGAAGAGGTCTTCGGGCCGGTGGCCAATGTGATCCGGGTGCGCGACTACGACGAGGCCCTGGCGCTGGCCAACGACACGCCCTTCGGCCTGTCCAGCGGCATCGCCACCACCAGCCTGAAACACGCCACGCACTTCAAGCGCCACGCCCAGGCCGGCATGGTGATGGTCAACACGCCCACCGCCGGTGTCGATTACCACGTGCCTTTCGGCGGCCGCAAGGCTTCCAGCGTCGGCTCGCGCGAGCAGGGCAGCCACGCCGCCGAGTTCTACACCACGGTCAAGACCGCCTACACGGCAGCTTGAACCCAGCCGCCACCGCCAACGGGACATCCATGCCATTCATCGACGTGAAGATCATCGAGGGCGTACTCAGTGACGCGCAAAAGCAGCAGCTCATCGCCGAGCTTGCCGACGCCGTGGTGCGTGTCGGCGGCGAGGGCATGCGCCCGATGACGCGCTGCGTGATTCAGGAAATTCGCAGCGGCCTGTGGGGTGTGGGCGGCAAGCCGCTGACGACCGAGCAGGCCCAGCCTCGAACGTGACGGCGGTTGCGCTGAGGGCCTTCTTGGGGCCGTTCAAAAATTCAACGGAGACAACATGAAAAACATCGCTTCCCGCCGGTTGGCGGGTGTGTGCGCCTTCCCCTTTGCCGCTCTCGTTTCCGCTCTCGTTGCCGGATGCGGCGCGGGTGACGATGTCGAAGAGGTGCTGCCGCAACTGGCCGCCGCAACGGGCGCGCCACTGGCCACCTGCGCCGGCCTGCCCGGCAAGTTCAGCTTCGCCAACACCACCCTGGCCTCGGCCGTTCCGCAGGCCGAGGGCACGCTGACGGTGGGCGGCACCCCTGTGGGCGCGCATTGCCTGGTGAAGGGTGAGATGTTCCGCCGCACCGGCCCGCTGGACGGCAAGAGCTACGCCATCGGTTTCGAAATGCGCATGCCCGATGCATGGAACGGGCGCTTTTTCTACCAGGCCAACGGCGGCACGGACGGCGCCATTGGCACCGCCACCGGCGGGGTCAACGGGGGCGCCGGCCTCACCCACGCCTTGAAGATGGGCTTCGCCGTGATCAGCTCGGACGCCGGCCACACCAGCGCGCAGAACTTCTCCTTCGGCATCGACCCCCAGGCCCGCCTGGACTACGGCTACCAGGCAGCGGCCAAGCTCACGCCCATGGCCAAGTCCTTGATCGCATCGGCCTACGGCAAGGGTCCGGACCGTTCCTACTTCGGCGGCTGCTCCAACGGCGGGCGCCACACCTTCGTGGCCGCGACACGCCTGCCCGCCGAGTACGACGGCTATCTGGCCGGCTCGCCGGGCTACCGGCTGCCGCTGGCGTCCATCGCCAACATGTTCGGCGCCAAGCAGTACGCCACGGTGGCGACCAACCCCGCCGACCTGAACACCGCCTTCACCGTGGCCGAGCGCACCACCGTCACCAAGGCCGTGCTGGCCAAGTGCGACGCGCTGGACGGCGCGACGGACGGCTTGGTGCAGGACGTGGCCGCCTGCCAGAAAGCCTTCGACTTCAACCGTGACGTGCCCACCTGCACCGGCGCGCGCGACGGCAGCTGCCTGTCGGCCGCGCAGAAGACGGCCATAGCGCCCATCTTTTCCGGCGCCACGGACAGCAAGGGCACCAACTTCTACGCCAGCTTTCCGTTCGATGCCGGCTTGGCGGCCAGCGGTGTTGCGCAGTGGGAATTTTCCGAATCGGTGAACCGCAACGCGCTCTCGACCTCGCACGTCTGGGGCACGCCGCCGCCCGACCCGGCGACCTTCGTGCCCGCGACCTACGCCTTGAACACACCGATAGACACCATGCTGGCGTCCATCGTGGCCACCACCACCACGTACACCGAGGCCGGCATGTCCTTCATGGTGCCGGTGCAGGCCACGCGGCTGAGCACCCTCAAGAACCGGGGCGCCAAGATGATGGTCTATCACGGTGTCAGCGACCCCATCTTCTCGCTGAACGACACCACGGCCTGGTACGAGGGCGTGGGCCGCGACACGGGCAACGCTGCAGGCTTCCTGCGTTACTACCAGGTGCCCGGCATGGGCCACTGTTCCGGCGGGCCGGGCACCGACCAGTTCGACATGCTCACGCCCCTGGTCAACTGGGTGGAAAAAGGCCAGGTGCCCGATGCCGTCGTGGCCACTGCACGCGGTGCGGGCAACGCCGGGGGCGTCAATACCGAACTGCCAGTGGACTGGTCACCCGGCCGCACGCGCCCGCTCTGCCCGTTTCCCTTGATTGCACGGTATCGCAGCGGTGACCCCGAGTCTGCCGGCAGTTTTGCGTGCAAGGCGTGACGCCATGTCCCTGATCCAGATCCGCAAGCGCCAGTTGTGCATCGAGACCGTCGTGCACGAAGGCGGCCCCCCGCCCGCGACACCGCTGCGCATGGCGGCGGCCCTCGCCGTCATCCGCAACCCCTACGCCGGGCGCCACGAGCCCGACCTGCTGCCCTTCATGGCGGCGCTGCGCACCCTGGGGCGCGAGTTGGCCGAAGAGCTGGTCGGGGCGTTGGGGAAAGCGTCCATCAAGGCCTACGGCAAGGGCGCCATCGTGGGCCTGAACGGGGAGATGGAGCACGGCGCGGTGTGGCACGAAGCCGGCGGCTGGGCCTTGCGCGCGGCGCTGGGCGAACCCCGGGCCATCGTGCCGGCGGCCAAGGCGGTGGCCACGGCCGGCTACCGGCTGATGGTGCCCCTGCACCACATCCACGCCGCCTACGTGCGCAGCCACTTCAACGCCATGGAAGTGGGCCTGCAGGACGGACCCCGGCCGGACGAGATCCTGTACGCGCTGGTGGCGGCCGACGGCGGCCGCATCCATGCCCGCATCGGCGGCCTGGCCGAGGACCAGATCCAGGTCCACGACGGCCAGCGCTGAAGCCGCTGCACCGGCGGTGCGTGCGGGCAACGTCGGCCGGCGGCGCGCGCAGGCGCCGGCAGCGCCTCAGTCGCGCGCCATCAACTGCCGCAGATCGGCTTCCCATTCCTTCAGGTTCTCGCGCGCCTGCTTGCGCTGCGCCAGCGTGGTGGTGTTGTGGATCTGCGCGGCCAGCCCGCAGTTGTAGTCGGCCAGCTTCACCTGGTAGGCGCGGTAGCCCGCGTCGGGCGACCGTTCTACCCGCGCCACCAGGGTGCGCAGCGCGGCCAGGCGCTGGTCGCGGTCGGCCTTGTCGGCGGCCAGGCGGCGCAAGGTCTGCACGGTGTCGCGCTGGCGGCGCTGGCGTTCCTGCCACCACAGTTCGGGGTTGAAGGGTGAAGCCGCCACACCGGCGTCGATGACGCGGCGCTGCGGTTCGTCCAGGCGCCCGTACAGGCGTTCAGCCCGCTCCAGCGCGCGCTTCACCGACTGCTTGTGCCGCTCGGCCCGATCGGCCTGCAGGAAGTCGTCGCGCATCTCGGCCAGCACCTTCACGTAGCGCGACTCCAGGTGCTTGAACTGCGCCTCGCCCAAGCCGGGCAGCACATCGGCCGCGCTGTTCAGCAGGCGTTCCAGCGTGGGCTCCAGCAGCTCGCGACCCTGGTCCTGCCAGCGGCAGGCCTGCGCGGCCGTGGTGGGCTCGGTGACCTGCGCTTGCGCGGTGCCCAGCAAGGGCAGGTAGAGCGCAATCTGCGTGCTGCGGTGCCAGTCGAAGAGCTTGTCCAGGGCCTGCTTCACGGCCGGTGTCTGGTCGCGGTTGAAGTCGAAGTAGCCGTCCACCCACCACCAGGCCAGCTGCGGCCCGTTGTTGTAGGCCAGCGGGACGCTGCTGCAGCCCGCTATCCAGGCCACCGGCAGCGCCAGCAGCATGCCGATAATCCAGGTTTTCCAACGAGACGGTTGCATGGCACTCAACATCGTGATCATGGCTGCGGGCAAAGGCACCCGCATGAAATCGGCATTGCCCAAGGTGCTGCACCGTCTGGCAGGCACCAGCCTATTGCAGCATGTTCTGAACGCCAGTGCCGCGCTGGGCGCGGCGCGCACGGTGGTCATCACCGGCCACGGGGCCGAAGCGGTGGAAGCGGCGGTAGGCAGCAGCGGTGCGGCCTTCGTGCGCCAGATGCCGCAGCGCGGCACCGGCCACGCCGTGCAGCAGGCTGTGCCGGTGTTGAATGACGGGGACGACGGGGATGGCGCCAACGGCGTCACGCTGATCCTGAACGGCGACGTGCCGCTGATCCGCACCGCGACCGCGCGCGCGCTGGTGCAGGCCTGCGGTGGCGACAAGCTGGCGCTGCTGACCATCGAGCTGACCGACGCCACCGGCTACGGCCGCATCGTGCGCGACGGGTCGAGCGTGAAGGCCATCGTCGAACACAAGGACGCCAGCCCCGCGCAGCGCGCCATCCGCGAGGTCTACACCGGCATCATGGCCGCGCCCACCGCGCTGCTGAAGCGCTGGGTGATGGCGCTGAAGAATGACAACGCGCAGCAGGAGTTCTACCTGACCGACATCGTGGCCATGGCCGTGGCCGACGGCGTGGCGGTGGTGACGGCGTCGGCCAGCAGCGAGACCGAGGTGCTGGGCGTCAACAGCCCGGTGCAACTGGCCGACCTGGAACGCCGCTATCAACGCCAGCAGGCCGACACGCTGATGGAAGCCGGCGTGCGCCTGGCCGACCCGGCACGGCTGGACGTGCGCGGCACCTTGACCTGCGGCAGCGATGTCGAGATCGACATCAACTGCGTCTTCGAAGGCGAGGTGCAACTGGGCGACGGCGTGCGCGTGGGCGCGAACTGCGTGATCCGCGACGCACGCATCGCGGCCGGCGCGGTCATCCACCCCTACACCCACATCGAAGGTGCCACCGTCGGTGCCGGCGCACTGATCGGCCCCTACGCGCGGCTGCGGCCCGGCGCGGTGCTGGGCGACGAGGTGCACATCGGCAACTTCGTCGAGGTCAAGAACAGCACGCTGGCCAAGGGTGCGAAGGCCAACCACCTGGCCTACCTGGGCGACACCACGGTGGGCGAACGCGTGAACTTCGGCGCCGGCAGCATCACGGCCAATTACGACGGCGCCAACAAGCACCGCACCACCATCGGCAACGACGTGCACGTGGGCAGCAACTGCGTGCTGATCGCGCCCATCACGCTGGGCGACGGCGCCACCATCGGCGGCGGCAGCACGCTGGCCAAGAACGCGCCGGCCGGTCAACTGACCGTGGCCCGCGCGAAGCAGGTCAGCCTGACGGGCTGGACACGGCCCAGGAAGCCGGGGAAATGACGGCGGGCTGAAGCAGCGCGATGCGGGCGATCAGGCCTGACCGGTCGCGCCTTCAGCCACGGCTGCCGCCAGGCACAGGTCTTCCCAGGCCTTGGCCTTTTCCTGCAGGCTGCGCAGCAGATAGGCCGGGTGGTAGGTCACCACCAGCGGCACACCCTGGTAGCGGTGCACGCGGCCGCGCAGCTTGCCGATGGGCTCGTCGCTGCGCAGCAGGGCCTGCACCGCGAACTTGCCCATCGCCAAAATGATGCGCGGCTGCAGCAGTTCGATCTGCCGCACCAGATAGGGTTCGCACTGCGCCATTTCTTCGGCACTGGGATTGCGGTTGCGCGGCGGGCGGCACTTCAGCGTGTTGGCGATGTACACACGCTGCGACGGCGGCACGTCGCCGCCGTGATCGTCCGCCTGGCGCGTGAGTTGCAGCGCGGCCAGCATGCGGTCCAGCAACTGGCCTGACGCACCGACGAAAGGTTCGCCCTGGCGGTCTTCCTCCTCGCCCGGGGCCTCGCCCACCACCAGCCATTGCGCCTGCGGGTGGCCGACACCGAAGACCGTCTGCGTGCGGCTGGCGCACAGGCCGCACGCCGTGCAGGCGGCCACCGAGGCGCGCAAGGCCGGCCAGTCCAGCGTGGCGATGTCGCCGCGGGCCCGCACGGCAGCGGCCCCAGCAGCCGGCGTCGCCGAGGCCGCTGCCGCAACCCGTACGGGCGCGGGTGCAGCGGGTGCAGCGGGTGCAGCGGATGCAGCGGGTGCAGCGGGTGCAGCGGTGGCTGTGGCCGCCAAGGCGGCGGCTGGCGCTGGCGCGGCGGCTGCGCCCGGGGCCGAAGCCGGCTCGGTTGCGACCGCCCCGTCCAGCACAGCCGGCGTCCACAGGCGCAGCCCCATCGCGTCCAGCAGGGCCTGCTGCCGTTCAGTCCACGCCATGCAGACCCCCAGGTGGCGACAGTGCAACCGGCAGGCTCATCACCACCGCGTCTTCACGCTGCGCGGCGGCCGGGTAGTAGCCCTTGCGCAGGCCGACTTCGGTGAAGCCGCGGCGGCGGTACAGCGCCCGCGCACGGACGTTGCTCTGCCGCACCTCCAGCCACAGCGAACCCAGGCCCAGCGCGGCGGCGTGGCCCTGCACGGCGCGCAGCAGCGCACTGCCGTGACCCTGCCCCTGCCAGGGTGCGGCCACGGTGATGTTCAGCAGGTGCAGTTCGTCCACGCCGCGCATGGCCACGAAGTAGGCGACCAGGCCCGCGTCGTCGCCGGCCACCACCTCGGCCAGGTAGCCCGAGGCCAGCGAGTCGATGAAATTGCCCCGCGTCCAGGGGTGGCTGTAGGCGCCCGCCTCGGCGGTCATCACGGCGTCCAGGTCGCGCAAGGTCATCGGCCGGCGGGCCAGCCGGGGTTGCCGGTCTTGCATCTGCGCGCTCAAGCCGGGGCGACCGCTGCCGCCGCGCGCACGGCGTCACGCTCCTGCGTGGTTTGCGCCACCTTGTCGCGCAGGTAGAGCGGCAGGGCCAGCGCGGCGTCGACGCCGGCACCGGCCCGTGCGGCCTGCACGGCCAGTTGCAGCAGCGCCGCCGCGCGGTCGTGTTCCTGCGCGACCCGTTCCGCGCCCACCGGCCAGAGCACGCGGTCACCGAAGGCCGCCAGCGCCGAGCCGGCGACGGCCTGCACGGCGGTGCGACCCGGCGCAGCCCCCTCGGCCCAGACAGCGCCCAGTGCCGGCAAGGCGTACAAGCCGGCCGCCTGCACGGTGTGCCAAACCCCCTGCGCCCAGCGGTAGCGGCCGGCGTAGACCTCGTTCATGCGGGCGTCCATGGCCACGACGATGTCCAGCGTGTCGGCCCGGGCGTGGCGCTGCAGGCGCGCGTCTTCGGCCACGACCAGCAGGCTGTCGATGGGCAGCACCGGCTTGCCCAGGCCGAACGCCAGGCCCTGGGCCACCGCGCAGGCCGTGCGCAGGCCGGTGAAGGCACCCGGACCCTGGCCGAAGGCGATGGCGTCCAGATCGGCCATTTGCAGGCCTGCACGGGCCATCAAGGCGTGCACCTGGGGCAGCAGCGTGGCCGAGGCCTGTGCCCCACCGTCGGCCAACACCGTCCACGGGCCGCCCGGGGCTTGCAGGGCCAGCGCCAGGCGTTCCGTGGACGTGTCCAGCGCCAGGATGTTCAGGGCGCTGAAGTCGCAGGCGGGCGCGGCGGGCGGTTGCATGGCTGGCAGTTTATGCCGTGACATCATCGTCGGCCGGCACAGGGCAACGGGGGTGGACAGGTGGCTCGATGGTGGTGAAGCAGGCGCGCAGCGCACGGTGGATGCGGGCCCTGGGCCTGGCCGCGACGGCCTGGGCGGCCGGCGCCAGCGCCGCCCCCGGCCTGCCGCCTGAAACGCTGGCCGCGCTGAAGCGGGCCGGCGTGCCGGCCGAGGCGCTGAGCGTGGTCATCGAAGACGCCAGCAGCAACCGCCGCGTGCTGCAGTGGCAAGAGAACAAGCCGGTGAACCCGGCTTCGCTGACCAAGCTGCTGACCACCGCCGCCGCGCTGGACCGCCTGGGTCCGGCCTACACCTTCGCCACGCCGGTGTGGCTGAGCGGGCCGGTGGTGAACGGCGTGCTGGAAGGCAGCGTCTTCATCAAGGGCAGCGGCGACCCCAAGCTGGTCATCGAACGCGTGTGGCTGCTGCTGCGGCGCATCCAGCAGCTGGGCGTGCGTGAAATTCGCGGCGACATCGTGCTGGACAGCAGCGCCTACGCCGTGCCCGACACCCCGCCCGGCGACTTCGACGGCGAGCCGCTGCGGCCCTACAACGTGCGGCCGGCGGCGCTGCTGTTCAACTTCCGCTCGACGGTCTACACCTTCACGCCCGACGCCGCCGCCGGCGTGGCGCGCATCCACGCCGACCCGGCACTGGCCGGCACGCTGGTGGACCGCTCGGTGCCGCTGGCCGCCGGTGCCTGCGGCGACTGGCGCAGCGCGCTGAAGGCCGAATTCGACGCCGGCCGCGCGCGCTTTGCCGGCAGCTATGCCGCAGCCTGCGGTGAATCGAGCTGGCCCGTGGCCGACCCGCAGCCGGCCACCTACGAAGCGCGCCTGATCGCCGCGCTGTGGCGCGAGATGGGCGGGCAGCTGCAGGGCAGCGCGCGCGAAGGGCTGGCGCCCACCGACGTCAAGCCCGGTTTCGAGCTGCGTTCCCCCGCGCTGGCCGAGCTGGTGCGCGACATCAACAAATACAGCAACAACCTGATGGCCCAGCAGCTGTTTCTGGCGCTGGCCCTGCAGGCCAACCCGCGCGGCGTGGCCACGCCCGAGGCGGCGCGGGAAGCGCTGTTGCGCTGGTTGACCGAGCGCCTGGGGCCGCTGAACGGCGAGGTGGTCATCGACAACGGTTCGGGCCTGTCGCGCGACACGCGCATCAGCGCGCAGCGGCTGGCCCAGGTGCTGCTGCTGGCCTGGGACAGCCCGGTGATGAGCGAGCTGATGTCGTCGCTGCCCATCACCGGGCTGGACGGCACGCTGCGCCGTTCACGCGCCACGCCCGGGCGCGGCCACCTGAAGACGGGTTCGCTGCGCGACGTGGTGGCCGTGGCCGGCTATGTGCTGTCGAACAGCGGCAAGCGCTATGTGCTGGTGGCCGTCGTCAACCACCCGCAGGCCGCTGCGGCGCGGCCCGCGCTGGACGCGCTGGTGCAGTGGGCCATGCGCGACGTGCCGGTGCACTGAGGGCACCACGCAACCCGCCGGCGGGCTGCGCCGCGCGCTACCCGCCCTGCGCGGCTAAAACGGGTTGCGCCGCGCGCGGTCGATGGCCAGCGTGGCCAGTTGCGTGTGCCCGCCGGGCGACAGCCGCGTGTCGTCGGCCCACAGGAAGGAGCTGGGGTCGGAGCCGGTCAGCAGCGTGGCCGTGGTGCAATTCGGCAGACCCACGGTGCAGACGCCGTCGGTGATGTTGGCCAGACCGAAGCTGCCCGGCGAAACGCCGATGGAGCGGAATCGCAACTGGGCCTGCACCAGGCCGACGTAGCGGCCGTCCAGGATCACTTTCACGCCCAGTTGTTCGCTGAAGGCCTGGCCCAGTTCGGTGATCAACAAGGCGCGGTTCAAACCCGTCGGGTCGAGTGCCTTCTGTGCCAGCGCATAGGGCGACAGGCCCATGTCGGGCAGGTCGGACACGACGACCTTCACGCCCAGGCCCACCAGGCGGTTGACGACGCCGGCCAGCAGTTCACCGCGCACGCGGGCCTCGGCCAGCAGGCTGGCCGTCGAGCGGCCCGGGTATTGGGCATACAGGTCGAGGATGTCGTTCGTGCCGGCCAGCACCGTGGCCAGGTCCTTGTCACGAAAACCGCCGGCGGCCACCTGGGCTTCGACCTGGGCGGCCACGTCGGCCACCCGCGCACCGGCGAAGGCACGCATGAAAGCCTTGGGCTCGGCCGAAGTCGGGTTGCATTCGGCAAACTCGAAACCGTAAAGCGCCGCCAGCGACTGCACCCACAAGGGCTGGCTGGCGCAGTCGAGGCCGCCATTGGCATTCAGGGCGTTGACGCCGTACTTGCGGCCGGTCTGGGTGATGGCGCTGCTGTCGTCGCCGAACACCAGCAGGCGCTGCGGCACGAAGGGTTCGACCTGCGTGGTGCTGCCACCGCAGGCGGCGAACAGGCCCAGGCACAGCGCACCCAGGAAGGTGGCCAATGCGCCACGCGCAGCGCTTTTCGCTTGCGTCGTGGCCTTGCTGCTGAAGATCATCTTTGCTCCGAAATCACAGGTGCAGCCACTGGCCTGGGCCCGAGGTCGTCGCGCGGGCAGCCCGGTCCGGGCGGCGTCGTGCGGCGGCTCTTCGCGGCTGCGTCAAGCCGCGGCGCGTTGCAGGCGGTCGCGCACGCCGTCCCATTCAGGGCCCGGCGGCGGCCGCTCGACCCAGATGGCCGCCACGCCAGCTTCATCGAACTCGCGCAGCACCGCGAACAAATCATGTGCCACCGAAGCAGCATCCGCGGCCATGGGCTTGTGGATCCAACCCGATCCGGCCGTCGGCGCGAGGCGCGAATATACCCCGACGCCCCCCGGCGCCCGGGCGGGAGCGGCCTGCAATCGATGACGCAAAGCGACGCTGTCCAGCAGTTCCACCCGCGCCCGGGGCGCGTAGTGCGACGCCAGCGTACCCGGGGCGCGCGGCGAAGCGGCATCGGCCTGCGCCAAGGGCTGGCCCAGCACGGCTTCAATGGCGGCCCGGCTGAGCTGCCCGGGCCGCAGCAAGGCCGGATGTTCGCGCGTGCAATCGATGATGGTCGATTCGATGCCGACCGCGCAGCGCCCGCCGTCCAGCACGGTCAAGTCGGCGCCGAATTCCTGCAGCACATGCGCTGCCGTGGTCGGGCTGACACGGCCGAATCGGTTGGCGCTGGGCCCTGCCACGCCGGCCACGCCCAGCCGCGCGGCGGCCTGCAACAGGGCCAGCGCCACCGGGTGGGCCGGAACGCGCAAGCCGATGCTGTCCTGCCCGCCGGCGGCCGCCTGGCCGCGGTCGCCACGGCGCGGCACGATGACGGTCAGCGGGCCGGGCCAGAAAGCGGCCATCAGCCTGAGTGCCGCACCGCCAGGTGCCGGGGTGAAGGCCGCAGCGGCAGCGGCATCGGCCAGATGGACGATCAGCGGGTGGTCGGCCGGCCGGCCTTTGGCGGCAAAGATGCGCGCCACGGCCGCATCGTCATCGGCGCGGGCCCCCAGGCCGTAGACGGTTTCAGTGGGAAAGGCCACCAGTTGGCCCGCCGCCAATTCGGCAGCGGCGGCGGCCAGGGCCTGCGGGTCGGTGCCCGAGACGACAGCCACGGCGCGGCGCCCTCAGAAGGCCGGCAGGCCGAGCCGCTCGGCCGCCTGCAAGGCCACGGCGCGTGCGGTGTCGGGCTGCGCGGCGGTGACCGTCAGATGACCCATCTTGCGGCCGCGCCGCGGCTCGGTCTTGCCGTACAGGTGCAGGCGCACGCCGGGCAATGCCAGCACCTGCGCCCAGGCGGGTTCACGCGGTTCGGCTGCTTGCTCGGTGGGTTGCTCGGCCGAGCGTGGGGCTGCAGCCGCCGGCCACCACAGGTCGCCCAGCACGTTCAGCATCACCGCCGCCGAATGCAGGCGCGGCGCCACCAGGGGCAGCCCGGCCAGCGTGCGCACCTGCAGGTCGAACTGCGACAGGTCGCAGGCGTCGATGCTGTAGTGGCCCGAGTTGTGCGGTCGCGGCGCCATCTCGTTGGCCACCAGCGAACCATCGGCCAGGATGAAGAATTCCACGCACAGCACGCCGACGTAATTCAAGGTCTGCGCCAGGCGCTCGGCCAGAGCGATGGCTTGCGCGGCGATGGTGTCATCGACATCGGGCGCGGGCACCTGGGTGACAGCCAGGATGCCGTCGCGGTGCAGGTTCTGCTGCACCGGCAAGTGCACCACATGGCCGTCGGCGCCACGCGCCACGATGACGCTGATCTCGTGGCGCAGGGGCAGGCGCTTTTCCAGCACGCAAGGCACGCCGCCCAGCGCCGCCCAGGCCGCCGCCAGTTCGGCAGCGCTGGCCACCGAGGCCTGCCCTTTGCCGTCGTAGCCCAGGCTGGCGGTCTTCAGGATGCCGGGCAGCAAATCGCCGATGGCCGCACCTTCCAGATCGGCGGACACGGTCAACAGGGCGTGCGGCGCGCAGGGCACGCCGGCGGCGGCAAAACACTGCTTTTCGCGGGCACGGTGCTGGCAGACCTCAACGGCTGCCGCCGGGGGCGACACGGCAACCGAGAGCGCCAGCGTGCGCAGGGCTTCGGCCGGCACGTTTTCGAATTCGGTGGTGATGGCGCTGCAACGGGCGGCCAAGGCGGTCAGTGCGCCGGCATCGAGATAGCCGGCCTGCAAATGGGCATCGGCCGCCGCGCCTGCGGGGCTGGCGGCGTCGGGCTCCAGCACAGCCACCGCATAGCCGTGAACCTGGGCAGCGTGCACGAACATGCGGCCCAACTGACCACCGCCCAACACGCCGAGCCAACGTTCGCGGGCCGCTGCCGGCGACGCGGCGGGTTTGGCGGCAGCGCTCACGTCAAGTCCTGCGACATGCCGCGCGCCACATCCGTCTGGCGCTGGCGGAAGGCGACCAATTGGTCGCGCAATGCCGGGTCGGCCGTGGCGAGCATGGCCACAGCAAACAGCGCGGCATTGGCAGCCCCGGCAGCCCCGATGGCAAAAGTCGCCACGGGAATCCCGCGCGGCATCTGCACGATGGAATACAGCGAATCCAACCCCTGCAGGTTCTTGCTGACCACCGGAACGCCCAACACCGGCACGATGGTCTTGGCCGCCAACATGCCCGGCAAATGCGCCGCGCCGCCAGCGCCGGCACTGATGGCCTTCAAGCCCCGGTCCGCAGCGGACTCGGCGTAGGCGAACATGTCGTCAGGCATGCGGTGCGCGGAAATGACGCGCTTTTCGTAAGCGATGCCGAAATCGTCCAGCAGCAGGGCCGCGTGCTTGAGGGTCTCCCAGTCGCTGGAGGAGCCCATGAGGATGGAGAGGGTGGGGGTGGTCATTGCTATCAGTCGATTCAGGATGCTTACTCGGTGAGCAGGTCGCCGTTAGGTAGACCATTCATTAAGACTGCTTCGTAACAGACTCTGATCGCTAACGTACTGCAACTTGAGTTGCTCAAGTCGAGATTGCGTATCGATTCCCCGCTTGAACCCAGCATCCATTGTTTCTAGCTCGGATTGCATTGAAAACGCGACCAATTTCTCGTCAATGTCAAGATGATCCATCGAATTAAGGTCAACTGTGCTGTGTACGCGTAGCGCATCATCGATCTCACCAAGATTCGCCAAGCAATAGGCCATCTCAAGATCGATCATTTGCTGGCTAAAGTTGTAGTTGGCAAACGGCGCGCCCTGCCTTGAGCTAGCCAACTGGCTTATAGCTTTGGCGAAATCTCGCTCTAACATGAAGAGCCGCGCATTCCAAAGATGGATGTGATTTGTGAGTGCACCGACTTTTATCAGATCCTGCAGATTAGTTGCTGATTCGACTTCCTTTCGGACAATGATCAAATCAGCTTGCGATTTATTATTGATACAGCGATCGCTGCGGATGGCAGCAATACGGAATGCAGTTCGGTTATAAAGCAGTGCCTCTATGCTAGCTTGATCCCCATTCTTCACTGCGTGGTCTCGGGCCTTCGCAAACCATACCTGAGAAGTAACTTGATCCCCAGAAATCATAAATGCATTTGCCAAAACCATGGCCAATCTCACGCGCGAATCATGATCATCTGCATGAGCGTGCTTTAGCCCCAATCGAATTGATTGAACCATAGCGCCAAATTGCGAACTCTCAAACTCAAGATGCGCTTTCCATGCTGAGGCGAGAGCCACCGCGGTCGGGTACTTCATTGCCAAGCCAAGCAATTGCGCTCTACTAATCCGGTCAAGAGCCAACGGATTTAGATCAGAAAAGAGGTGAAGCAGCCCTTCTGCCAACATGATCCACACAGTAGCGGGACCGCTTTTCTCGCCTGAGTAGTCACGCCGTAAGTCAACTATGCATTGCCTCGCTTCGTCAAATTTTCCAATGCGCGCGAAGTTTCCCGAAATTCGGGCCAGTAGTTCTGCTCTAGCCAACGAATCTGAACATGCTGCAAACTCACGTTGCAACCGATTAAGTAGCTGACTCATCATGTATCCGTGATTTACTTAATCAGTAGCCTCACGCGCAGTTTGAAGCTTGACGATTTTATCTATCAGGCACCTGCGGCGAAACAAATGAGTTCATGAATAAAAGAAGGCCCAGCTTAACGCTAGGCCTTCTGAGAACAGACATTGCCGCTAACTGCTATAGACAGTCATGGCAGTCAAAGTAGTTAAGGCTTATTGCCCGTCGGAAACGGCCATGCAGCTGCCGGATTCAACGTCGTTTTCGCGGGAGCGGCTGCCGCAGGTGCAGCAGGCGCGGCAGGAGCCGCTTTCTTTGCCGCCTTCTTTGCTGCGGCCTTCTTGGTTGCCGGCTTCTTCGGTGCAGCCGCCGTCTTTGCAGGCGCGGCCTTTTTGGCGGCCGTAGCCTTCTTAGCCGGTGCTGCCTTCTTTGCGGGCGCCGCCTTCTTGGCCGGAGCCGCCTTCTTCGCAGGCGCTGCCTTCTTGGCGGGAGCCGCCTTCTTGGCCGGGGCCGCCTTCTTCACGGCGGCTTTCTTGGCCGGAGCCGCCTTCTTCGCAGGCGCTGCCTTCTTGGCGGGAGCAGCCTTCTTGGCCGGAGCGGCCTTCTTCGCGGGAGCAGCGGCCTTCTTGACGGGCGCCTTCTTGGCCGGAGCGGCCTTTTTTGCAGTTGCCATAACGATCTCCTTGATCAAGTTGCAAAAGGCTCTGCACCGCTGATCGCAGCACAGAGATCCACCACCCGATGGTCTGCCTCAAAGCCGAACAGGCCTTTCTGCGGCAGCCCCAGTGCGGTGAACAGGGTCACGAGCACGGCTGCGGTCTGGTGCCGGCCTGTGCTCGTCATTCTTGATCTCTCTCGACCATTCGACGCCGCCGGTCAAAGACCAAGCCAAGGGCGTTGAGCGGGTGCAGAAGCGCTGTCATCGGTAGAAGGCGTCTCGCCTTTCAGTCCCAGGCCAGCGCGCCGCCGGTTTGGTAGTCGATCACGCGGGTCTCGAAGAAGTTGCGTTCCTTCTTCAAGTCAATCATTTCGCTCATCCACGGGAAGGGGTTTTCTTCATTCGGGAAAAGCGCATCCAGGCCGATCTGCTGCGCACGCCGGTTGGCGATGTAGCGCAGATAGCCCTTGAACATCGACGCATTCAAACCCAACACGCCACGCGGCATGGTGTCTTCGGCGTAGCGGTATTCCAGTTCCACGGCCTGCTCGAACAGCGCCTTGATCTCGGCCTTGAATGCAGGCGTCCACAGCTGCGGGTTCTCGAGCTTGATCTGGTTGATCACGTCGATGCCGAAGTTGCAGTGCATGGACTCGTCGCGCAGGATGTACTGGTACTGCTCGGCAGCACCCGTCATCTTGTTCTGCCGACCCATCGACAGGATCTGCGTGAAGCCGACGTAGAAGAACAGGCCTTCCATCAGGCAGGCGAACACGATCAGGCTCTTCAGCAGCGTCTGGTCGGCTTCGGTGGTACCGGTGTGGAAATGCGGGTCCATGATCGCTTCGATGAAGGGGATCAGGAACTCGTCTTTCTGGCGTATCGAATCGACTTCGTGGTACGCGTTGAAGATCTCGCTCTCGTCCAGGCCCAGCGATTCGACGATGTACTGGTAGGCGTGGGTGTGGATGGCCTCTTCGAAGGCCTGGCGCAGCAGGAACTGGCGGCACTCGGGCGCCGTGATGTGGCGGTAGGTACCCAGCACGATGTTGTTGGCGGCCAGCGAGTCGGCGGTGACGAAGAAGCCGAGGTTGCGCTTGATGATGCGGCGCTCGTCTTCGGTCAGGCCGTTCGGGTCTTTCCAGGTCGCGATGTCACGCGACATGTTGACCTCGTTCGGCATCCAGTGGTTGGCGCAACTGGAAAGGTATTTCTCCCAGGCCCATTTGTATTTGAAGGGCACCAACTGATTGACGTCGGTCTGCCCGTTGATGATGCGTTTGTCGGCGGCATTGACGCGGCGCGTCGACGTTGCAGCGGCCTGTGCAACCGCAGGCTTCGCCGCTGAGGGCGCGGCAACCGACGGCATCTGCAGCGGGCTGCCATCGAACACCGGCAGCGTGGCGACGACGCGTTGCGCGATCTGCGCGACAGGCGAAATCGGCGCCTGAAAGGGTGCCTGCACAGGCATTTGAACGGGAGCGTTCATCAAGCCCTGCAGCGGGGCTTGGTTTGGCGGTGTCTTGACTTCGTCTTCCCAGACCAGCATGTGTGTAATCCCTAGCAACTTCAATTATCGGAGTGTTGTGCGCGAACACCAAGCATTGGTTGACAGTGCGGTGTTCTCGTTGTTGCAGCAGCGCATCGACACGGCCTTCAACGGCGCGTGAACCGGTCGGTGCGCATGCGCATCAAGGTCACAACGGCATCACTGGCAGGCTTCGCAATCGGGGTTGTCGATGGAGCAGAACTTGATGTCGCTGCCAGGCTCGGAAGTCGCTTCGGCTGCAGCCGCATAAGCCGTCGACGCAGCACCGCCGTCGCCCATGGCCACCGCGTTGTGGCTGCCCGCTGCAACCGTTGACTTCTCGGTGTAAGTGGCGCTGGTGGTGCGCAGGTAATAGGTCGTCTTCAGGCCCCGCAGCCACGCCAGCTTGTAGGTTTCATCGAGCTTGCGGCCCGATGCACCGGCCATGTAGATGTTCAGCGATTGCGCCTGGTCTATCCACTTCTGGCGGCGCGAACCGGCTTCGACCAACCAGGTGGCATCCACTTCGAAGGCGGTGCCATACAGGCGCTTGAGTTCGTCAGGCACCCGGTCGATGGGACGCAGCGAACCGTCGAAGTGCTTCAGGTCCATGACCATCACGTCGTCCCACAGGCCGAGCTTCTTCAGGTCGCGCACCAGGTACTCATTGATGATGGTGCATTCACCCGACAGATTGCTCTTCACCGACAGGTTGGCGAAGCTGGGTTCGATGGACGCATCGACACCGATGATGTTGCTGATGGTGGCCGTGGGCGCAATGGCCACGCAATTGCTGTTGCGCATGCCGTGTTCGGCGATGCGCGCGCGCAAAGGCGCCCAATCCAGGGTGCTGGACATATCAACTTCCAGGTGGCCGCCGCGCGCGACACGCAGCAGGTCCAGGCTGTCCTGTGGCAGGATGCCGCGGTCCCACAGGCTGCCGCGGTAGCTGCTGTAACGGCCGCGCTCTTCGGCCAATTCGGTGCTGGCCCAATAGGCGTGGTAGCAAACAGCCTCCATCGAACGGTCGGCGAAAGCCACGGCTTCGTCGCTGGCGTAGGGCAGGCGCAATTGGTACAGGCAGTCCTGGAAACCCATGATGCCCAGGCCCACCGGGCGGTGGCGCAAATTGCTGTCGCGTGCTTTCTTGACGGCGTAGTAGTTGATGTCGATGACGTTGTCGAGCATGCGCATCGCCGTGGCGGTGGTCTTCTTCAGCTTGACCAGGTCAATCTCACCATCTTTCAAATGCTGCGACAGGTTGACGCTGCCCAAATTGCACACCGCAATTTCGGCGTCGTTGGTGTTCAATGTGATTTCGGTGCACAGGTTGGACGAGTGCACCACGCCCACGTGGTTTTGAGGGCTGCGCACATTGCAGGCGTCCTTGAAGGTGATCCAGGGATGGCCGGTCTCGAACAGCATCGACAGCATCTTGCGCCACAGGTCTTTCGCGCGCATGCGCTTGAAGAGCTTGATCTCGCCGCTGTCGGCCTTGGCTTCGTAGGCGGTGTAGGCCACTTCGAAAGGCGCGCCGAACAGGTCGTGCAGGTCGGGGCAGGTGCTGGGGCTGAACAGCGTCCACTGGCCGTCTTCCATCACGCGGCGCATGAAGAGGTCGGGGATCCAGTTCGAGGTATTCATGTCGTGCGTACGCCGGCGGTCGTCACCGGTGTTCTTGCGCAGTTCCAGGAACTCTTCCAGGTCGAGGTGCCAGCTTTCCAGGTAGGCGCAGACCGCGCCCTTGCGCTTGCCGCCCTGGTTGACGGCCACGGCCGTGTCGTTGACCACCTTCAGGAAAGGCACGACACCCTGGCTCTTGCCGTTGGTGCCCTTGATGTAGGAACCCAGGGCGCGCACGCGCGTCCAGTCGTTGCCCAGGCCGCCGGCGAACTTGCTGAGCAGTGCGTTTTCTTTCAGCGCTTCGTAGATGCCGTCGAGGTCATCGGCCACGGTCGTGAGGTAGCAGCTGCTCAATTGCGAACGCCGCGTGCCGGCGTTGAACAGCGTGGGCGTGCTGCTCATGAAGTCGAAGCTGGACAGCACGTTGTAGAACTCGATGGCTCGGGCTTCGCGGTCGATTTCATTCAGCGCCAGGCCCATGGCCACGCGCATGAAGAAAGCCTGCGGCATTTCGATGCGCACTTCGTCGATGTGCAGGAAATAGCGGTCGAACAGCGTTTGCAGGCCGAGGTAATCGAATTGCAGGTCGCGGCTGGCGTCGAGCGCAGCGCCCAGCTTGACCAGGTCGAACTGCAGCATCTTGTCATCCAGCAATTCGGCCTTCACGCCTTTCTTGATGTACTGCGGGAAGTATTCGGCGTAGCGCGTCGCCATCTGGCCTTGCGTGACGTTCTCGCCCAGGATTTCGCGGCGGATGGTGTGCAGCAGCAGGCGCGCGGTGGCGCGGGTGTAGGACGGCTCTTTCTCGATCATCGTGCGGGCGGCCAGGATGGCGGCCTTGAACACTTCGTCGAGCGGCACGCCGTCGTACAGGTTGCGGCGCGTTTCGGCCAGGATGGGCTCGGCCTTGACATCGGCACCCAGGCCGGCACAGGCGGATTCAACCAACTCACGCAGCGCGGGCATGTCCAGCGGCACGCGCTGGCCGCCTTCGGTGACGTAAAGCTCGGCGGCCTTGACCGGTGCCGCAGCAACCTGGCGCGCCCGCTCTTGCGTGCGGCGTTCGCGGTACAGCACATAGGCCCGGGCCACGTCGTGCTGGCCGCTGCGCATCAGCGCCAATTCAACATGGTCTTGCACGTCTTCGATGTGGAAGGTGCCGCCGCCCGGCCGTGAACGCAGCAGCGCGCGGACGACGCCTTCGGTCAGGCGTTCCACGGTTTCGCGCACGCTGGCCGATGCCGCACCCTGGGTGCCGTGCACGGCCAGGAAGGACTTCATCAGCGCGACGGCGATCTTGTTCGGCTCGAAGGAGACCACCGCGCCATTGCGGCGAATGATCTGGTAGCCGGCATAGGCGGCGGCAGCGCCCAGGGCGTTAGCGGCAGCCGAAACGGGGCGGGGCGGGGTGCTGGCGACCGGCGCCGCATTGGCTGTGTTACCCGGCGCGGTGGTTGATACGTTTTGCATGCATTCCCCTGTGTGGTTCAGTTCTTGATTTCAGTCGTTCGACAAGACGGCTCTGCAACGAAGCATCTGCGCTGCGCGTGGCGCAGCTGATGTTGCGTGGGGGAGCCGCCCTGGTCTGTGAGGTGCGCCTAGACCCGGCCGTGCCAACACCGAGAGAAACCCGGCGCTGGCTGTCTGGTATGCGGCTTGGTAGAGGGCGGAAGTGGTGTCTGGCGTGTCACGAGATTATCACCTGCGGGCACTATAGCTGGGGTCTCAGGCCCGTACAAGCCACTACGGGTAGTGTCCGATCAGGTTCTTCCCGAAGCCGGCGGACTGCCCCCGGCACACGCCCGCTGCCCCCCGCCTTCAGGCGGGGTCGGGGCGTTCGTTTTCGGCCACACCCACGCCCAGGCGGGCCATGCGGTAGCGCATCTGGCGCAGCGAAAGGCCCAGGCTGGCGCCCGCTGCGGTGCGGTTGTAGCGGTGGCGTTCCAGCGCGCGTTCCAGGATGTCGCGCTCGACGCCGTCCAGGTAGTCGGCCAGGTCAGCCGGCAGCGCGGGCGCACCGAGCGCTTGCAGGGGCGCCGGCGCCGTTTCGGCGTCCGGCCCATCGGGTTCCTGCAGCAGTTCTTCGGGCAAGGCCAGGTCGGCCCGGCCGATGTCGGCGGTGCTGGCCAGCGCCAAAGCCCGGTGCAGCAGGTTTTCCAGTTCACGCACATTGCCCGGGAATCTGTAGCGCAACAGGTGTTGCAGCGCATCGGGCGCCAGCTGGGGCAGCGGTGTCACGCCGGCGTCGTGGGCGATGCGCTGCAGGGCCGCCGCGCACAGCGCCGGCAGGTCGGCGATGCGTTCGCGCAGCGGCGGCACGGCGATGCGGATGACGTTCAGCCGGTAGTACAGGTCTTGCCGGAAACGGCCGGCCTGCACCTCGGCGCCCAGGTCGCGGTGGGTGGCGCTGACGATGCGCACATTGACCGGCGTCTCGGTCACCGCGCCAATGGGCCGCACGGCGCGTTCCTGGATGACACGCAGCAGCTTGCTCTGCATCTGCAGCGGCAGGTCGCCGATCTCGTCCAGGAACAGCGTGCCCCCCTGCGCGGCCTGGAAGAAGCCTTCGCGGTCTTCGTTGGCGCCGGTGAAGGCGCCCTTGCGGTAACCGAAGAACTCAGCCTCCAGCAGGGCGTCGGGGATGGCACCGCAGTTGACGGCCACGAAGGGCAATGCGGCGCGCGGCGAGACCTGGTGGATGGCCCGCGCCACCAGTTCCTTGCCGGTGCCCGATTCGCCATGCACCAGCACGGGCGCCATGCTGCGCGCCACGCGCTCGACCAGCGCCCGCACCTGCTGCATGGCCGCTGAACTGCCGACGATGCGGTCCAGCGCCGGGTGCACGCCGGGCGCCGGCAGGCTCGGCAAGGCCCGGGCCGCAGTGCCCGCAGCCCCGGTTGCTGCGGCTGCCGAGGCGGCCGTCGCTGCCGGTGGCGGGTTCGGCGTGCGCCCCAGGGCCGAGGCCACCACGGCGCGGAACTGCCGCAGGTCGACCGGCTTGGTCAGGTAGTCGTAGGCACCGGCCTTCAGCGCCTCCACCGCGTTCTCGGGTGAACCGTAAGCCGTGATGATGATGGCCTTCTCGCGCCGGCCGGCTTCGTCCATGCGGCGCAGCAGGTCCAGGCCGGTGCCGTCGGGCAGGCGCATGTCGGTGATGACGAGTTGGTAGCCGGCCGGCCCGCGCGATTGCAGCAAGGCCCAGCCCTCTTCCACCGAACCGGCGCATTCAACGTCGTAGCCTTCCCGCAGCAGGGTCAGCTCGTAGAGCGTGCGCAGGTCGGGTTCGTCGTCCACCACCAGCAGGCGCAGGCTGGGGACGGGGCTGGCGGCGGCAGCGGGGCTCAAGCAGGCTCCAAGGGCAAGGTGTGGGCCAGGTCGTTCCAGGCGGCCCGCCGCATGCTGACGGTGAACTCGTTGCGCAGGCGTTCGGCGCTGGCGCGCGGGCGGTATTCGATGCGGGCGCCGTAGCGTTCGCACAGCTCGCGGCAAATGTACAAGCCCAGGCCCGAACCCCGGCTGCGCGTGCTGAAGAAGGGCTCGAACAGGTGGCGCTCGACTTCCGGCGCGATCGGTGGGCCGTCGCTCAGCACCGACAGCTGCACCCAGTGTTCGTCGCGCACAGCCAGACGCAGAAAGATGGCACCGGGCTCGGCACTGCCGTGGCGGTGGGCGTTGTCCAGCAGGTTGACCAGCACGCGGCGCAGGTGTTCGGTGTCGAAGACCACGCCCAGGCGCGCCGTCGGCAGCTCGAAGCGCAAACGGCCGTCGGGCGCCAGCACCAGATCGGCGGTGCGCGCCCAGTCCACGGTGGCCTCGGCCACCGCCGCCGTGGCGTCAATGGCCTGCAGTTCGGGCGCGGTGCCGGGCGCCACTTCCATCACGTCGTCCACCAGGCGCTTCAGGCGCAGCACGTTGTCGGCCACCATCTGCGACAGGCGCTGCTGGGCGGGCACGGTGAGGTCTTCCTGCAGCAGCGCGTTGGCCTGCGCGATGGCCATCAGCGGGTTGCGGATTTCGTGCGCGATGCCCGCCGACACCCGCCCCATCGCCGCCAGTTTTTCCTGCCGGATGCGGGCCTGCAGGGTGCGCACGTCTTCCAGCAGCAGCACGGCGTGCGGCTCGGCGGCCGGCGCTTCGCCCGCAGCGTCGGCCGGCACGCCGTCGCGTTCCAGGCGACGGCCGCGCATGAAGCGCACGCGCAGGCGCAGGGTGCGGGTCAGGCCTTCGGCAAACACCAGCGTCACGTCGCTGCCCGCGTCGGGCCAGCTGTCGTCGGCCAGCGCCTGGGCAGCGGCCACACGCAGGGCCGCCCACGCCGGCGAGCGGTCCAGCGCGAAGGGCGCCGGCACGCTCAAGCCCTGGTCCACCAGCAGCGCGCGGGCCGCCGGGTTGGCAGCGCGCACGCGCAATTGGCGGTCAACGACCAGCACGCCATCGGCCATTTCCTCGATCACCAGCCGGTTCAGTTGCGCCTGCTGGCGCGCCAGTTCACGGCTGCCCCGCGCGGCCAGCTCTTCACGCGCCAGACGACCGGCCAGTTCGCCGGCCAGCACCGTGATCAGGAACAAGCCCAGCCCGGCCAGGCCGGACTGCAGCATCAGCGCCGGCGCATCGGCGCTGCTGGGTGCGGTGCGCCAGGTCACGGCCAGCAGCATCAAGGCCACGGCCGCCGCGGTGCCCAGCGCCCTGAGACGACCGGTCAGCACGCCGGCCATCAGCACCGGCAGCACCAGCAGCGCGGCGTAGTTGAAGGATGAGCCGGCCTCCAGCACGTGCAGCAGCGCAAAGGCCAGCAGGTCCACGCCGATGGTGGCCAGCCACTGGCGGCGGCGCTGGCCCAGTTGCGGCTGCGGCTGGGCCAGGCGGTTGAAACGCGGCAGCAACCACAGCGTGATGGCCTGCGCCGCGTAGAGCAGCGACACCAGCGCCATCGACTCGCCACTGCGCGTGCCCAGCAGGCTGCCCACGCCCTGCACCGCCACCAGGCTCAGGCCCACCACCGCGCGCGCGGCGGCATAGCTGCGGTAGATGCGGGCCAGCGCGCTGTCTTGCGCCTGCACCAGGTGGCGCGCCTGGCGCAGCAGCGAACGGCCGTCGTCCTGCGCCTCGCCAGCGGCCAGCCAACCGGCGTCGAAGAAGGAATCGGCACCGGTGTCGGTGGCGCCGAAAGCACTCGGCGCGGCATCGGCACGGCGCCGGCCTCCGGTGGCACGGCGGTCGTCGCGGCGGCGGTCACCGCCACGGCGGTCGGCGTTGGCGGGATTCAACGCGGCCCGGCCAGCCGATGCGCCTCGCTGCAATAGGCGCGGCCCGCCGCGTCTTGCACGGTGTCGGCTTGCGGCAGATGCACCCCGCAGTGCACGCAGGCCAGCATCGCAGCCGGCGGCTCGGGCGCTTTCGGTGGGGCCTTGCGGGTGGGCGGCGGCGTTGCGGCACGGCCCTTGGTCTTCAACAACCACAGCGCAAAGGCCACCACCGCCAACAGAAGCAGAAACTTCATGGACTGCGCGCTGCGGTCAGCCGGCCGGGCGGCCGAGCAGCACTTCCATCACGAAGCGCGAACCCACATAGGCCAGCAGCAGCAGCACCGCGCCCGCGTACAGCCAGCGCGTGGCCTTGCGGCCGCGCCAGCCGCGCAGCCGACGGCCCACCAGCAAGGCGGCGAACACCGACCAGGCCATCAGCGAGAACACCGCCTTGTGGTCGGACCAGCGCCATTGCACCGTGGTGGCGATGCCCAACACCAGGGTGGCGGTCAGCACCACGAAGCCGACCTCGACGAAGCGGAAGGTCAGGCGTTCCAGCTGCAGCAAGGGCATGCCCAGTGCCCGGCCCGGTGCCGCGCGCGCGGCGCCCTGCAAGCCACCGCGCATGCGGCGCTCGGCCGCGTCCAGCATCAGGCCGTGCAGGACGGCGGCGCCAAAGAGCGCATAGGCCGCCACACCGAGGGTGAAATGCAGGGGCGCCAACGGTGAATTGATGGGCCGGAATTCACCCGGATAGGCCGCCACCACCAGCATCGCAACCAGGCCCGCCAGCGCCAGCCACTGGCGCACGGCGGGCAGCGGCACGAGGCGGCTTTCGATGCTGTAGACCGCAATCACCAGCCACACCGTCATCGACAGCACGGGCGCAAAGCCGAGCCGCGCGCCCGGCTCGGGCAGGCCGATACCGGCGATGTCGATCAGCAGCAGCAGGCCATGCAGCACCCAGCCGCCGACCAGCGCCGCCGCCGAAAAACGACGCAGCGCCTGCGCCGGCACCGTGGCCAGCAGATACAGCGCCACCGTGACCATCACCAGCAGCGTGCCGCCACCGGGCGCCAGCGTGGGAGGGGTGGTCGATAGAATCATCACGACAGTGTAATGACCGCAGGCCCTTCGTCGGCCACCTGCCGATGACCATGGCTACCACCCTCTCCGACCGTCTGTCACAGCTGGTCAAAACGATGCGCGGCCAAGCCCGCATCACCGAAAGCAACGTCCAGGACATGCTGCGCGAGGTGCGCATGGCCTTGCTCGAAGCCGACGTGGCCCTGCCCGTGGTGCGCGACTTCATCGCCCGCGTCAAGGAGAAGGCGCTGGGCCAGGAAGTGGCCGGCTCGCTGAACCCCGGGCAGGCGCTGGTCGGCATCGTCCACAAGGAACTCGCCGCGACGATGGGTGATGTGGGCGCCCTGGGCGCGCACGGCCGCCCGGTGGCCGAACTGAACCTGAACGCCCAACCGCCGGCGGTGATCCTGATGGCCGGCCTGCAGGGCGCGGGCAAGACCACCACCCCGGCCAAGCTGGCCAAGCACCTGATCACCTAGCTGAAGAAATAGGTGCTGACGGTTTCGGCCGACGTTTACCGCCCGGCGGCCATCGAACAGTTGAAGACGGTGACGGCCCAGGCCGGTGCCGAGTGGTTCCCGTCCGACCCCAGCCAGCAACCGCGCGACATTGCGCTGGCCGCCGTGGACTATGCCCGCCGCCACTACTTCGATGTGCTGCTGGTGGACACCGCCGGCCGCCTGGGCATCGACGCGGCGATGATGGCCGAGATCAGCGAATTGCACGCGCTGCTGCACCCCATCGAGACGCTGTTCGTCGTCGATGCCATGCAGGGCCAGGACGCGGTCAACACCGCCAAGGCCTTCAAGGACGCGCTGCCGCTGACCGGCGTGGTGCTGACCAAGCTGGACGGCGATTCACGCGGCGGCGCGGCGATGTCGGTGCGCCAGGTCACCGGTGTGCCCATCAAGTTCGCGGGCACGTCGGAAAAGATCGACGGCCTGGAAGTCTTCGACGCCGAACGCCACGCCGGCCGCGTGCTGGGCATGGGCGACATCGTCGCGCTGGTCGAGGAGGTGCAGAAGGGCGTGGACGTCGAGGCGGCGCAGAAATTCGCCGACAAGATGAAGTCCGGCGGCGGCTTCGATCTGAACGATTTCCTGGGCCAGATCAGCCAGATGAAAAAGATGGGCGGCATGGCCAGCCTGATGGACAAACTGCCCAGCCAGCTGACCGCCAAGACGGCCGGTGTCGACATGGGCAAGGCCGACCGCGACGTGAAGCGCATGGAAGGCATCCTGAACGCGATGACGGCCAAGGAACGCCGCACGCCCACGCTGCTGATGGACGGCAAGAGCAAGGCCAGCCGCAAGCGGCGCATTGCCACGGGCGCCGGGGTGCAGATCCAGGACGTCAACCGCCTGCTGAACCAGTTCGACCAGATGCAGACCATGATGAAGAAGATGAAGGGCGGCGGCCTGATGAAGATGATGAAGCGCATGGGCGGCATGGGCGGCATGGGCGGGGGCGGCGGCTTCCCGGGCATGCCGCGCTGACACCCTTCGATACGCTTTCGAACGGAATGCGATTGATTGCGCGCCGGCTGTGGCGGAAGGTCAGGGTTTGTGTCTGCGCACGGCCCCGCCATGGATTTCCTGCCACCGCAAAGCGCCTGGGCCCTGCCCGCCCTGATCCTGCTGCTGTTCAGCTGGGCCCTGCTGAGGTTGCGCCTGCGCACCGGCCAGCGAAGCAGCCACCTGCCCGCCACCGAGGCACTGGACACCGTGGCCGACTGGCCGCCGCAGGCGGTGCGCGTGCTCACCGTCAGCGAACGGCAGGCCTACGAACTGCTGCGGCGCGCGCTGCCCGGTTACCTGGTGCTGGCACAGGTGCCGTTGTCGCGCTTCATCAGCGTGCCCCGGCGCCACGCCTACATCGACTGGGTGCAGCGGGTGGGCCTGCTCAGCGCCGACCTGCTGCTGTGCGACGCCGGCTCGCGGGTGCTGGTCGTCATCGACATCCGCACACCCGGTGAAACACCGCGCGCCCAGCGCCGCCACCGGCGCATGCAACGCGTGCTGCAGGCGGCCGGCGTCCACGTGCTGACCTGGTACGAGGGCGAACTGCCCACGCTGGTGGACGTGCGCACGCAGCTGACGCCGCTGGTCGGCGGCACGGTGCCCGGTGGGCACGGAACCCCGTCACGGCCGATGCCGCTGCAACCCGTGCAGACGCTGGCTGCCGCGCTGGCCGCCGGCGACGCTGCGGCCACGCAGTGGGCGGGTGACGAGACCAACGAACCGGTGCCGTCGGCGTTTTTCGAAGACGCCGAACTGGCGCCCGAGCCGCGCTGAGCGAGCGGTCAATCAGCCCAGCAGGGCCGTCGCGAATTCGCGCGCGTCGAAGGTCTGCAGGTCTTCCATGCGTTCACCGATGCCGATGAAATACACGGGCACCACGTGGCCTTCCTGAGCACCCCAGCGGGCGATGGCGGCCAGCACGCCGCCCTTGGCCGTGCCGTCCAGCTTGGTGACGATCAGCCCTGTCAAACCCAGCGCCGCATTGAAGGCCTTGACCTGGGCCAACGCGTTCTGCCCGGTGTTGCCATCCACCACCAGCAGCACCTCGTGCGGCGCACCGGCCTGGGCCTTGGCGATCACGCGCTGGATCTTTTTCAGCTCTTCCATCAGGTGCACCTGCGTCGGCAGGCGACCAGCGGTGTCGGCGATGACCACGTCGCAACCGCGTGCGCGGCCGGCGGTGACGGCGTCGAAAGTCACGGCGGCCGGGTCGCCGCCTTCCTGGCTGACGATCTCGACCCGGTTGCGGTCGGCCCACACCACCAATTGTTCGCGCGCGGCGGCGCGGAAGGTGTCGGCCGCGGCCAGCAGCACCTTGCAGTCGGCCTGCGCCAGGTGGCGCGTCAGCTTGCCGATGCTGGTGGTCTTGCCGGCGCCGTTGACGCCCGTGACCATCATCACCGTCGGCCCCGGCGGGGTGACGGCGCCGATGACCAGCGCGCGTTCCAGCGGCAGCAGCAGTGCCGTCAGCGCGTCGGCCAGCAGCGCCTTCACGGCAGCCGGCTCGGTGGCCTTGGCGTCCTTCACGCGGCGCTTCAAATCGGCCAGCAGGAATTCGGTGGCGGCCACGCCCGTGTCGGCCATCAGCAAGGCGGCTTCGAGTTCTTCGTACAGCGCGTGGTCGATGCGCGTGCCGGTGAAGACCTGGGCGATGCCCGAACCCGTCTTGCGCAAGCCTTGCGTGAGGCGGCTGAACCAGCTGCCGCGTGACTCGGGTGCGGGTGCGGGTGCGGGTGCGGGGCTGGAATCGGGCGACGTTACCCGGGCCGCGGGAACAGCGACGGGGGCGGACGCAGCGGCAGGATCGGCGATGGGCGCTGCGGTGGGTTCTGAGCCCGGCGCAGGGACGGGCGAAGGCACAGCCGCCGGTGGCTTTTTCTTGAAGAAACTGAACATCGGGTGCAAGACGAAGACCAAGCCTTTTCGCGAGCCGTCGGGCTCGCTATAATGTGCGGCTCAGGCGCTTTAGCTCAGCTGGTTAGAGCGACGGAATCATAATCCGCAGGTCCGGGGTTCAAATCCCTGAAGCGCCACCAGATCTTTCCGAAAAGCCCCGCCGGTTGTTGACTGGCGGGGCTTTTTCGTTGGTGCGGAATTGCCGGGCAGCGAAGGCCCATGTCATGCGCGATGCATCGGGTCCCTTGGCGTCGCTGAAGGGTTGGCTGGCGGCGCCGCCGCTCCAGGCATGCGCCAGGCCGTGCACGGCCACCAGGGTGGCCACCGTGCGTGCCCCGCGCTTGAAGTCGGTGACCGTCATCGGGTAGCGCTGGCCGCGTCGAACCGCCCGCTCGGCACCGGCCTGCGCGCCAGCCGCCTGGGCCCAGCGCTGAACCGCAGCCCGGCCGTTGGCGGGCACGACGACGCGGTCCGCGTCGCCGTGGATGACCAGCAGGGGCGGCCAGGCGGCAGCCATGGCGGCAGGGGTAGCCGCCAGCGGCTGGGTCGGGCGCCGGCCCCGCATCGCACTCAACGCCGACAGGCTGGCGTGCGCCGTGCCGGGCGGCACACCCGAATGCATGACCAGCGCCTTGAAGCGGTCGGGGTGCCGCTCGACCAGCAAGGCCGCCATGCTGGCGCCGGCGGAAAGGCCCGCCACCGCCACCCGCGCGCTGTCCACCGGCTGCAGCAAGCAGACCTGGTCGATGGCTCGCATGATCGAGGCCACCTCGCTGTCGGCACGGCCGGTATCGGTCTCGAACCAGTTCCAGCAGCCCTGCGCATTGGCGAGACGGTCCTGTTCCGGGTACAGCACCAGAAAGCGTTCGCGCTGTGCAACGCGGTTCATGCGCGCACTGGCCGCGAGGCTGTCGGCGTCCTGCCCACAGCCATGCAGCATCACCAGCAAAGGCAGCCGCTCGCCCGGTTTGACCCCCGGCGGGCGATAGAGCCGGAACCGCCGGGCACCCGGCACACCCAGCGCCACACCCGACGTCCACGAGCCGCCGTCGGGCCGCGGCACACGCGGGGTAGCGCCGGCCTTCAGCGCCTGGGCACCCGCACGCGCGCCCATGGCCGCAGCCAGCCGCGTCATCGTGACGAACTGGCGCGCCAAACCTCGGGCCCAGGCGGATTTGTATGGTCGTTTGCTCATCCGGCCCAGTATGGGCAGACGGGCGCAATGCCTCTGTGCGTTGCGGCGCATGGGCGTTTAGCTGGGCGATCGCATCGACGGACGGCGGCTAAACTCCAGCGCTGGTGACACGGCGCAAGCCCGCTGTGCCCACACCCCCTACACAGCCTCTGGATCTACACCATGTCTCGCTGTGCACTGCCGACCTTCACGGTCCTGACGGCCACCACGGCCCTGCTTGCAGGTCTGTGCGCCATGCCGGTTGCGGCCCAGACGCCGCGCCCCTTTCCCGCCACGGCCTTGCGCGGTGAATTCGTCGTGCTGCAGCCGCCCGAAGTGGCCCTGAACGGCCGCGCGGCCCGGCTGGCGCCCGGTGCGCGCATCCGCGGCGACAACAACCTGCTGCAGTTGTCGGGCGCACTGGTGAACCAGCGGCTGATCGTGAACTACACCGTGGACCCCAGCGGCCTGCTGCTCGACGTGTGGATCCTGACCGCCGCCGAACGCGCCCGGCTGCCCTGGCCCACCACGCCCGAACAGGCTGCTGCCTGGACCTTCGACCCCTCTGCGCAAGCCTGGATCCGGCCATGAGCAACGACACCAAGACCGCCAAGAAAGTCTTCATCCGCACCTTCGGTTGCCAGATGAACGACTACGACTCCGACAAGATGGCCGACGTGCTGCGTGCCGCCGACGGCTACGAGAAAACCAGCGATGTTGAAGAGGCCGACCTCATCCTCTTCAACACCTGTTCGGTGCGTGAAAAGGCGCAGGAAAAAGTCTTCAGCGACCTGGGCCGCGTCAAGCACCTGAAGGCCAAGCCCGGTGTGCTGATCGGCGTCGGCGGCTGCGTGGCCAGCCAGGAAGGCGCGGCCATCATCGACCGCGCGCCCTATGTCGATCTGGTCTTCGGCCCGCAGACCCTGCACCGCCTGCCGCAGATGATTGCCGCGCGCAGCGCGCAGCACCGGCCGCAGGTCGACATCAGCTTCCCCGAAATCGAGAAGTTCGACCACCTGCCGCCGGCGCGCGTGGACGGGGCTTCGGCCTTTGTGTCCATCATGGAAGGCTGCAGCAAGTACTGCAGCTACTGCGTCGTGCCCTACACGCGCGGCGAAGAGGTGCACCGCCCGCTGGACGACGTGCTGGCCGAGGTGGCGAACCTGGCCGACCAGGGCGTGAAGGAAGTGACGCTGCTGGGGCAGAACGTCAACGCCTACCGCGGTGTGATGGGCCACACCACCGAGATCGCCGACTTCGCGCTGCTGATCGAGGTCGTCGCCGAAATCCCCGGCATCGAACGCATCCGCTACACCACCAGCCACCCGAATGAATTCACGCAGCGGCTGATCGACGTCTATGCCCGCGTGCCCAAGCTGGTGAACCACCTGCACCTGCCGGTGCAGCACGGCAGCGACCGCATCCTGTCGGCCATGAAGCGCGGCTACACGGCGATGGAATTCAAGAGCACCATCCGCAAGCTGCGCGCGGTGCGGCCGGGCATCCGCATCGGCAGTGATTTCATCGTCGGCTTCCCTGGTGAGACTGAGGAAGACTTCGCCAAGATGATGAAGTTGATCGAAGACGTGGGCTTCGACAGCAGCTTCAGCTTCGTCTTCAGCAAGCGGCCGGGCACGCCCGCCGCTTCACTGGCCGACGACACACCGCAAGACCTGAAGCTGCAGCGCCTGCGCCACCTGCAGGCCACCATCGACGACAACGTGAAGCGCATCAGCGCCAGCCTGGTCGGCACGGTGCAGCGCATCCTGGTTGAGGGCCCATCGCGCAACAGCGGCAAGGACGACAAGCTGGGCAACGGCGCCAACGAATTGATGGGCCGCACCGAATGCAACCGCATCGTGAACTTCGACGGCGGGCCGAACGCGACGCGGCGGGTGGGGCAGTTGATCGATGTGACCGTCACCGAGGCCTACCCGCATTCGCTGCGCGCCACGCCGGTCAGGCGCGACGGTGAGGACGAACGACTCAGCGCCGCCCCGGCCCGAAACCCTGCCACCACAGCGTGAGGGCACAGCCGGCCACCATCGCGCCGTAGGTGGCCATCTTGCCGTCGCGGCCGAAGACCACCAGGCCGGTGACCGTGACGAGGGCCGCCACGGCACAGGCTGGCACCGCCAGCCGCCGCCAGCCCACGCCGGCCAGTTCCCGCCGCCAGACCAGCTTGCTGAAGCCGGCCGACAACGCCCCCAGCATCAGCGCCGGGGTGAACAGATTGCCCAGGTGCCACAGCGCGTCCAGCGGTCCCATCGTCGTGTATTCCTTCTGATCGCCCGGTGCGGGCTCGCTTTGCCTTGATGTCGCGCAAACCCGCCGCACACGCGGCCCACGCCCCACTGCCTACAATTGTGGGGTGAGCGTCTTCGCCCTCGGGCTCAACCACACCACGGCACCGCTGGACCTGCGCGGGCGGCTGGCCTTCGCCCCCGAGCAACTGGCCCCGGCCCTGCACGGCCTGCGTGAACGTCTGCAGCGCAGCGTGCCCGAAGCGGCGCTGGTGTCCACCTGCAACCGCACCGAACTGTATGTGGCCGCCGGCCCCGAGCCCATCCACGAACTGGTGCGCCCGACGCTGGACTGGCTGGCCGAACAAGGCGGCATTTCCGGCGGGCAGTTGCTGGACCACAGCTACGTGATGGAAGACCACGCCGCCGCGCGCCACGCCTTCCGCGTCGCGTCCGGGCTGGATTCGATGGTGCTGGGCGAGCCGCAGATCCTGGGCCAGATGAAGCAGGCCGTTCGCATGGCCGACGAAGCCGGCACGCTGGGCACGACGCTGCACCAGCTCTTCCAGCGCTCGTTTGCCGTGGCCAAGGAAGTGCGCACCTCGACCGAGATCGGCTCGCACTCCATCAGCATGGCCGCCGCCGCCGTGCGCCTGGCGGCCCAGCTCTTCGAAGACCTGCACCAGATCAAGGTGCTTTTCGTCGGTGCCGGCGAGATGATCGAACTGGTCGCCACCCACTTCGAAGCGCGGGCGCCCAAGTCCATCGCGCTGGCCAACCGCACGCTGGAACGCGGCGAACGCCTGGCCGCCCGCTTCGGCGGCGAGGCCATGCGCCTGTCCGACATCCCCAACCGCCTGCACGAATTCGACGCGGTGATCTCCTGCACCGCCAGCACCCTGCCCATCATCGGCCTGGGCGCCGTCGAACGGGCCTTGAAGGCGCGCCGCCACCGGCCGATGTTCATGGTCGACCTGGCCGTGCCGCGCGACATCGAACCGGAAGTGGCGCAGGTCTCCGACGTCTACCTCTACACCGTCGACGACCTGTCGGCGCTGGTGCAGACCGCCGGCGAAAAGCGCCAGGCGGCGGTGCAGCAGGCCGAAGCCATCATCGACGCCGGCGTGCAGAGCTTTGCGCACTGGCTGGACCAGCGCGCCGCCGTGCCGCTGATCCAGGCGCTGAACCGGCAGGCCGACGACTGGGGCGCGGTCGAACTGGCCCGTGCACGCAAGGCGCTGGCGCGGGGCGAACCGGCCGAAAAAGTGCTGGAAGCGATGGCCCGCGGCATCACGCACAAGATGCTGCATGGCACGCTGGCCGAACTGCACGCGGCCGAAGGCGACGAACGCCTGCAACTGGCCGACACCGTGTCGCGCCTCTTCCTGCGCTCGGCCACGCGCCACCCCGGCGGCGAAGGCCGTTAGCTGACGCACCGCCCACTGCCGCGCAGCCTGCGCGGTGGCGGTCTGCTTTCGACGACACCATGAACCCCACCCTGCGCGACCGTTTTGAACGCCTGGCCCTGCGCGGCGCCGAACTGGACGCCACGCTGTCCGACCCGCACATCGCGGCCGACATCAAGCGCTGGCGGGCGCTGTCGCGCGAGCAGGCCGAGGTCAGCGGCATCGTCACGCGCTACGCCCGCTACCAGCAGCGCGAGCGCGACCTGGCCGCCGCGCAGGAGATGGCTGGCAGCGAGGCCGACCCCGAGATGGCCGCGATGGCACAGGACGAAATCGCCAGCGCCGCGGCCGACATGGCACGCCTGCAAGCCGAATTGCAGACCGCGCTGATCCCGAAAGACCCCGACGACGAACGGCCGGCCTTTCTGGAAATCCGCGCCGGCAGCGGCGGCGACGAATCGGCCCTGTTTGCCGGTGACCTGGCGCGCATGTACCTGCGCTTTTGCGAACGCCAGGGTTGGCGCACCGAGGTCATGAGCCAGAGCGACAGCGACCTGGGCGGCTACAAGGAACTGGTGCTGCGCGTGGACGGCGGGAACTCGAACACGGGCGTCTACGGCCAACTGCGTTTCGAAAGCGGCGGCCACCGCGTGCAGCGCGTGCCCAGCACCGAAAGCCAGGGCCGCATCCACAGCAGCGCCTGCACCGTGGCCGTGATGCCCGAACCCGACGAGGCCGAAGAGGTCACGCTGAACCCGGCCGACCTGCGCATCGACACCTTCCGCGCCAGCGGCGCCGGCGGCCAGCACATCAACAAGACCGACAGCGCCATCCGCATCACCCACCTGCCCACCGGCCTGGTGGCCGAATGCCAGGACGACCGAAGCCAGCACCGCAACAAGGCCAAGGCGATGGTGGTGCTGCAGGCGCGGCTGCACGAGAAGGACCGCAGCGAACGCGCCGCGAAAGAGGCCGCCACGCGCAAGGGCCTGATCGGCAGTGGCGACAGCAGCGACCGCATCCGCACCTACAACTTCCCGCAGGGCCGGCTGACCGACCACCGCATCAACCTGACGCTGTACAAGCTGGCGCAGGTGATGGACGGCGATCTCGGCGACGTGCTCAGCGCGCTGCAGGCGGCGCGGGCCAGCGAACAGCTGGAGCAGCTGGAAGCCGGCGGGCGCTGAACCCGCCATGCGCATCGCCGAATGGCTGACCCACGCGCGCCAGGCTGGCGTGGACAGGCTGGACGCGCAACTGTTGGCCAGCCACCTGCTGAACCGCCCACGCACCTGGTTGCTGGCGCACGACGACCACGCGCTCAGCGACAGGCAGGTGGCCCTGCTGCTGCAGCAACTGCAGCAGCGCGCGGCCGGTGTGCCGCTGGCTTACCTGGTGGGCGAGCGCGCGTTCTGCGGCCTGGCGCTGCAGGTCACGCCCGACGTGCTGGTACCCCGGCCCGAGACCGAACTGCTGGTCGATTGGGCGCTGGAACGGCTGGTGGCCGCACCTGCCGACAGCCTGGTCGATCTGGGCACCGGCAGTGGCGCCATCGCGCTGGCCGTCAAACATCGACGCGCCAGCGCTGCCGTCACCGCCAGCGACGCCAGCGCCGCCGCTTTGGCCGTGGCCCGGGCCAATGGCCTGCGCCACGGCTTGACGGTCGAATGGCTGCACGGCGACTGGTGGGCGCCGCTGCAGGGCCGCCGCTTCGGGCTGGCGGTGTCCAACCCACCCTATGTGGCCGGCGACGACCCGCACCTGGCCGCGCTGACCCACGAACCGCGCGTCGCGCTGACGCCCGAGGGCGACGGGCTGGCGGCCTTGCGGTGCATCGTGCAAGACGCGCCCGACCACCTGCTACCCGGCGCCTGGCTGCTGCTGGAACACGGCCACGACCAGGCCGAGGCGGTGCAGGCGCTGCTGACGGCCCGGGGCTTCGTCGAAGCGCAAACGCGCGTCGATCTGGCCGGCCTGCCCCGCTGCACCGGCGCGGCCTGGCCTGCCTGAAGCCGCGCCACGAAGCAGCGTCATGAAGCAGGTCGGGTAGCGGCGCAGCGCGCAGAACAGCAGGCGGAAATCGGCCACAAGAGGGATGCAACGCCGGGGGTTCCGGCGCATGATGGATTGGCCATTGCACATCAAGGGGCCGCCATGAAATACCGGATGTTCTGCCTGGGCCTGTCGGGTGCCTTGATGGCCTTGCAGGCAAGCGCTGCCGATGGCTTGCAAACCCCGGCCGCCGACACCGTGTGGCCGCAATGGCAGGTGCGCATCGGCTTGCAGACGGGCAACGTCTCACCCTTGTCGCTGAGCACAGGCTTCGGGGGCATGCGCCTGGGCCTGGGCCAGGCCAGCGCCGCCTGGCAAAACGGTCTGGCGCTGACAGCCGGCCTGGGCTTGGTGGCCGACAAGCTGGGCACAGGCGCCAACCGCGCGGTTTTCGGCTACGAGGGCAACGAAGGCTTGCCGCGTGACGCGCGACTGTCACCGTTGCTGCAGCTGGGCGTGCGCTACACCTTCTAGACCCCACGGCCGGGGTCCGGTGCCGGCCTGCCGCATACTTGCGGCTTGCTGATTTCCAGAAGGACATGTCCCATGAGCGACGTGCAACAACGCATCGACCAGCTGGTCAAGGGCAACCGCGTGGTGCTCTTCATGAAGGGCACGGCCCAATTCCCGCAGTGCGGCTTTTCCGGCCGCGCCATTCAGGTGATGAAGGCCTGCGGCGTCAACGACCTGAAGACCTTCAACGTCTTCGACGACGAGGAAGTGCGCCAGGGCATCAAGGACTACGCCCAGTGGCCCACCATCCCCCAGCTCTACGTCAACGGCGAATTCGTCGGCGGCTCGGACATCATGATGGAGATGTACGAGTCGGGTGAACTTCAGCAACTGCTGACCGCGCCCAACTGAACGGCGGCCGACCGCTGACTCAGGCGGTCGGCACGTCCCAGACCCGCCGCGCGCCCAGCACGGCATTCGGGTATTCAGGCTTGCCCCGGCTGCCGTTGTAGCGGCCCAGCGCCATGAACACATCGCCGCGCTCGCGGTCGAGGTAGTGGCGCAGGATGGTGCAACCGAAGCGCAGATTGGTCTGCAGGTGGAACAGGCGGCGGTCGTCACCGTTGCCGATCAGGCGCGCCCAGAAGGGCATCACCTGCATGTAGCCGCGCGCCCCGGCGCTGCTGATCGCGTACTTGCGAAAACCGCTCTCGACCTGGATCAGACCCAGCACCAGCGCCGTCTCCAGCCCGGCGCGGCGGCTTTCGTACCAGACCGCTTCCAGGAATTCGACCCGCGTGTGGTTCTCGGTGTGGCGTTTCTTCAGCCTTTCGCTGGCCGCGCCCAGCCAGCGCAGGTAGGCCAGGCGCTCGTCCATCTTGTCGAAGCGCGGCCGGGGCGGTGCAGCCTCGGCCACCGCCGCGACCAGGGCCGAGCGCACGGCATCGGCCAGCGGCTCTTCGACCTGCGCGCCGGCCCGGGCACCATGCGTCCACAGGGCCAGCGGCCCGAGCGGCCACCCGAACAGCAGCGCGCGGCGCGCCAGCGTCATGCGGCCAGACGGGCCTTCAACGTGGCCACCACTTCGGCCAGCGGCAGCACCGTGGCGGCCGCTTCACGCCGGCCCTGCAGTTCGACGGTGCCAGCCTTCAGGCCGCGGTCGGACAGCACCACGCGCTGCGGCACGCCGATCAATTCCCAGTCGGCGAACATCGCGCCGGGGCGTTCGCCCCTGTCGTCCAGCACCACGTCGATGCCCAGCGCGGCCAGTTCGTCGTGCAGTTGGTCGGCAGCCGCCTGCACCTCGGCGCTGCGGTCGTAGCCGATGGGGCAGACGACCACGCTGAAGGGCGCCATCGCGGCCGGCCAGATCATGCCGCGCTCGTCGTGGTTCTGTTCGATGGCCGCACCCAGCAGGCGCGTCACACCGATGCCGTAGCAGCCCATTTCGAAAGGCTGCGGCTTGCCGTTCTCGTCCAGGAAGTTGGCCTTCATCGGCACGCTGTATTTCTTCGTGCCGAGGTAGAACACATGCCCGACTTCGATGCCGCGCTGGATGGCCAGCACGCCCTGGCCGTCGGGCGAGGGATCACCCGCCACGACGTTGCGGATGTCGGCCACCACGTCGGGTTCGGGCAGGTCGCGGCCCCAGTTCACGCCGGTCAGGTGGAAGTCGGCCTCGTTGGCGCCGCAGACAAAATCGTTCATCGCGGCCACGGTGCGGTCGGCCACCACCTTCACCGGCTTCTTCAAACCGATGGGGCCGAGGTAGCCGGGCTTGCAACCGAAGTGGTCCTCGATTTCGGCCACGGTCGCGAAGCGGAACGAATCCTTCAGCCCCTCGACCTTGCCGGCCTTGATCTCGTTCAGGCTGTGGTCACCGCGCACCAGCAACAGCCAGACGGTGGTCTTGGTGATGTCGCCGGCTTCGTTCTTGACGTCGGTGGCCAGCACCAGCGACTTCACGGTCTGCGCCAGCGGCAGGCCCAGCAGCGCGGCCACGTCCTCGCAGGTGGCCTTGCCCGGCGTCGGCGTCTTGGCCAGCGCTTGCGTCGGCGCCGCACGCGCGGCAATCAGCGGCAGGGCCTCGGCGAGCTCGATGTTGGCGGCGAAGTCGCTGGTCGGGCAGTAGACGATGGCGTCCTCGCCGGTGTCGGCGATGACCTGGAACTCGTGCGAGGCATCGCCGCCGATCGCGCCCGTGTCAGCCGCGACGGCGCGGTACTGCAGTCCGAAGCGGTCGAAGATGCGCTTGTAGGCGTCGAACATGGCCTGGTAGCTCTTC
>JANPHI010000061.1:0-27905 GCA_031424355.1 Betaproteobacteria bacterium | reverse complement strand
GTGCCGCGCTGCGCGGCCGCGCGAGGGCGGGCACCTGCGCCGCCAGTTCGGCCGACATCATCTCGCCGAACACGCAGGCACCCTTGGGCCCGAGGTGCGTGCGGTCGAAACGCGGCTGATCCGGCGGGGTCTCGGCGAGCTCGTCGGCGCGCTGCTGCCCCATCGCCTGCACGAGCTTCAGGCTGGCCGCATGCAGGTCGACGAAGGCCACGCGCTGCTCGCCGGCGACGCGGCGCATCGCGTCGGCCCAGGGCAACAGCTGGTCGTCGACCTTGTCGCCGCGAAATGTCCGGCGGGTCAGCGGCGTCACCAGCACCGGCACGCCACCGGCGGCCCGCACATCGGCCACGTAGCGAGTCAGGTTCGCCGGGTATTCGGTGGCCAGGTCGGTGCTGCGGCCGGGCTTGCCGGGTTGGTCGTTGTGGCCGAACTGGATCAGCACATGCACCATGGTGCCCGGCGCGCTGGCGCGCACACGGGCCAAGGCGCGGTCCCACAAACCTTCGGCGCGGTAGCTCAGCGTGCTGCGCCCGCCACGCCCCAGGTTCAGGCAGGCCAGCGCCGGTTCCAGGCGCTGGCACAGGGCGTTGCCGTAGCCGGTCTGCGGGGCCATCGTCGAATCGCCGACCAGCAACACGGTGGGCGTGTCAGCGGCCAGCGCCGCCAGCGGGGCCAGGCCGCCCAGCGCGGCCAGCGTCAGGGCCCATCCCGGGGCGCTGCGGGCGGTGCGCCGCCGGGTGGAGCTGGGCGCGGTGGGGGTGGGCGGGGCTGGGTGCATGTCGGGGCGGCTGGTTGGGGCGGCCAGCGCAAAGCGGCGTCAGTGCTGCCATTACAAATAAAACGAAACGCCAGTTCAATGCTTGAAAACCATGATTTCGAAAAATGATGGCGGCCGGGACACTGCGGCCGCCGCACCGCACCCATGCCTATGACTGCGCCTGCGCTGACCCGACCCCAAGACCGCCACTGTGAGGAGACACCCATGGCCCCAACCCGCCCACACCGCGCCCTGCGCACCCGCTGCACCGCGCTGGCCGCTGCCGCGCTGCTGGCCCTCAGCGGCAGCGCCTGGGCCGCCGCCGGCGTCAACCCCCACAGCTTCGACGCGCGCGGCTGGGCCGACCAGGCGCGCGGCGGCGAAGGCGGCCGCATCATCCGCGTGACCACGCTGGCGCCCAGCGGCCCGGGTTCGCTGGCCGAGGCCCTGGCCGCCAGCGGCAAGCGCATCGTGGTCTTCGAGGTGGGCGGCGTCATCGACATGAACGGCGTCGGCCTCGAAGTTCGCAACCCCGACCTGACCGTGGCCGGCCAAACCGCGCCCAGCCCGGGTATCACCGTGATCAAGGCCGAGGTGCAGATCCGCGCCAACAACGTCGTCATCCAGCACCTGCGTTTCCGCCCCGGTGAATTCGGCCGGCCGAAGAAGGGTGGGCATGACCAGGACGGCATTTCCACCGTCGGCGGGGTGTCGCAGGTCATCGTGGACCACTGCAGCTTTTCCTGGGCCACCGACGAGAACCTGTCGGCCTCGGGCCCGCGCTTCACCGGCGACACGCCCGAGCAATGGCGCGCCGGCACCTCGCACCAGATCACCTACAGCCACAACCTGATCTACGAAGGCCTGTCGAATTCGGTGCACGAGAAGGGCGAACACAGCAAGGGCTCGCTGATCCACGACAACACGCGCGGCATCCTGCTGTACCGCAACGTCTACGCCAGCAACCGCGAGCGCAGCGCGCTGTTCAAGGGCGGCTCGCAGGGGGCCATGGTCAACAACCTGATGTTCAACCCCGGCCGTGTGGTGGTGCACTACAACCTGCTGGCCAAGGAATGGGGGATGAACCCGTGGCAGCGCGGTGAGCTGGCGCTGATCGGCAACGTCTACCGCATGGGCCCCGACACCGAGCCCGGCGTGGCGCTGTTCACGCTGCGCGGTGAGGGTGAAGTGGCCTTGCACCTGAAGGACAACCTGGCCTACGACCGCAACGGCGGCGCGGCGCCGCAGACGGCCAACAAGGGCCAGGGGCCGCTGGCGCGCATCCGCGATGTCGAGCAGGTGAACCTGCCGGCCGACGTGGTGGTGCTGCCGGCGGCCGAACTGCAGGCCGCGCTGCTGCCCGCTGTCGGCGCGCGGCCCTGGGACCGCGACGCGCTGGACGTGCGCCTGCTGCAAGACCTGCAGGCCGGGCGCGGTCGCATCATCGACGCCGAGACCGAAAACCCGCTGGGCGGCTACCTGCGCCCAGCGCCGACGAAGCGGCCTTTTGTCGAGAGCGAATGGAACCTGGCGGACATGAGCCCGAAGGCGGGCTGGCCCGCCATGAAGTGACTTGGCTGATGAACGACAAAGCGGACCTGCAAGCAGGCCCGCTTTGTTGTTCGTGAGCCTGCCTTGGCCTCAGAACTTGTACTCGACCGTGCCCCGGTAAGAACGTCCCATCACATCGGCCACGCTGGTCAGGTAGCCGTTGTAGCCGCTGTGGTTGGTCTGCGGCGGGTTGCGATCGGTCAGGTTCAAGATGCCCAGGCCCAGCGTGAAGCCCTTGAAGCCGCTGTAACTGGCCGACAGGTTGTACTGCTCGTAAGACGCCACATTGCGCGGGCCGCTGGTGCCGGCGCCGGTGCGGGCCGCCGTGTTCTGGTCCACGATGTGGCTCTGGAAACGCTGCGACACCTGGGCCCGCCAGTCACCCAGCGCCCAGCTGATCTGCGCCGTGTGGCGCCAGCGGTTGTTCAGGCCGCGCGTGTTGTTCGAGATGCCGGCGTTCGGGTTGACCGGCACCACGTCGTTGTACTGGCCGTTGGCCGACTGCCAGGCACCGCCCGCCACCTCGGGGCTGCTGGCGTCCCAGCGCGTCAGGTAGGCGCCTTCCAGGCCCAGCGTGAAGCGGCCGGGCACCACCGGCAGTTGCGGCAGGGCCCAGGTCACGCTGACGTCGATGCCCGCGCCGCGCAGCTTGCCCAGGTTGGCCGGCGGGTTGTAGACCGCAGCCGTGGCCAGCGTGCCGTCGGCGTTGCGGCGGTACATGTCGGCGTAGATGGCGGGGTTGGCCAGGATGAAAGAGATGCTGCGGTTGCCGATGACGTCGCTGATCTCGGTTTCCCAGTAGTCCACGCTGGCCGTCAGGTTCTTGATCGGTTCGGCCACGAAGCCGGCCGTCCAGCTGCGGCTCTTCTCGGGGTTGATGCCGCTGTTGCCCGGTACCTTGGTGACCTGGCCGCGACCGGTCAGGCCGCAGACCTGGGCGGTGGTGAAGCCGTTGATGGCGGTGCCGGCCGGGCAGTTGACCGGGTCGTTGAAGGTCGAGATCGCGGTGATCTCGGTTTCCTTGCTGTAGATCTCGGGCAGGGCCGGGGCGCGGAAACCGGTGTTGGCCGAAGCCCGCACCAGGAATTCACGCAGCGGCTGCCAGCGCATCTGCAGCTTGGGGTTGACCGAGCTGACGTTCAGGTCCTTGTAGCGGTCGCCGCGCACGGCGGCGTTGATGCTCAGCGTCTTCAGCAGCGGCATGTCCAGCTCGGCGTAGACCGAGGTGATGTCGCGGTTGATCTTGTTGCTGGTGAGGCTGTTGGCGCCCGACACGGCTCTGTCGCCGCCGGCCAGGTCCACCTGCCCGTTCAGCGTGGCCACGGTGTCGCCGGTGGCCTGGCCAATGGCCTGCCAGCCGTCACGCCGCAGTTCGCCACCCACGGCCAGCGTGGCCGCGCCGGCCGGCAGGGTGAAGGCCTCGCCGGTGAGTGTGAAGTCCAGGCTGGTGTTGGTGCCCTTGTGCAGGCGGTAGGTGGCGCCGTTGATGGACGCCGCCTGCAGCGTGGCCGTGCCGGCGGCCGTTTGCGCGCCGAAGGGGTTCAGTTTCGGGTCGAGCAAGATCACGGTGGACGTGCCCGTCACCGTGCCGATGCCGCTCAGGCGCAGCCAGCCGTTTTCAAAGCGCGTCGAACGTTCTGAGCGGCCGAGGTTCAGGCCGGTGCGGTAGTCCCAGCTGCCCAGGCCGCCGCTGAGTTCCAGCACCGCGCGGTCGTTGGTGTGGTAGTCGCCGCGGTCGCGCGGGCCGGCGTCGGCCACCGACCAGGCCACGTCCACCGGGCGGCCGGCCAGCGCCAGGCCGGCCACCGCCGGCGTGATGCCGTTGCCGGGGTAGTAGGGGTGGGTGCTGGTCAGGCGCACATTGACGGGCGTGGGTGCGTTGCGCTGCAGCACCTTGAATTGGGCGTGGTTCAGCTCCAGGCTCAGTTCATGGCCCTTGCCCAGGCGCAGCGTGCCCTTGCCGAACAGGGTGCTGATGTCGTTGCCATTGCCCCAGGCGGTGTAGGTGTCGTTGCTGTCCAGGTAGCAAACCGGCTGCCCGCTCAGGGTGATGGGCTTGCCGTTGCCGCCCACGCAGCCGCTGGCGCCGTACGGGTTGTAGACGGTGCCGCTGGTGGCAAAGGCAGCGGTGTTCGACGCGGCGGTGCGGAAGTTGCCCGGCGACGCAAAACCGTTGCTGGTGTTGCTGCTGTTGCTCAGGCTGGTCGGGTTGACGCTGATGCCCATCAGCGCCAGCGTGGCCGCGTCGATCAGTTCGGGGCGGGCTTCGCGCGGCAGGATCTTGCGTTTTTGCATCTCGACGGCGCCGTAGATGTTCCAGCCGTCGGTGGACAAATCGCCGATGCCCGCCAGGCCGCCGACGCTCCAGTAATCACCCCCGCCACTGCGGCTGGGCTGCAGGCCTTCGACCTTGACCTTGGCACCCTGGAAGCTGGGCAGCGTGTAGAAAGATTGCACGCCCGAAATGGCGTCGGAACCGTAGGCCGAACTGGCGCCGTCGCGCAGCACGTCCACCCGGCTCATGGCCATGCGGGGCATGACGGACACGCTGACGTACTGGTTGGTCAGCGGCTCCTTGGCCAGGCGCCGGCCGTTCAGCAGCGTCAGCGTGCGCATCGGGCCGAAGCCGCGCAAATTGGTCATCGGGCCAGCGGTGCCGGCGTTGGTGCCCAGCGAACTGGCCTGCGGCAGTTCGAGCATGAAGTCCTTCAGCTCGGTGTGGCCGCGGGCCTGCAGGTCTTCAGCGCGCGCGCTGCTCACGGGCACGGCCGTTTCGCCCGACATGCGCTTGATCAGCGAACCGGTGATCTCGATGCGCTCCGACGGTGCGGCGGTGCTCTGGGCCAGCGCCTGGGCGGGGGCCAGGACCGCAGCCGCAGCCAGCGCCAGCAAAGTCGGGGCGAAGGTGGTGGCCGAAGGGGTCAGCGCGCGTTTTTGAGCGGGGCGATGGGTCATGTCTTGTCTCCAGGTGTCGTTGTGGGTGTGCCGGGCAGGCCTGTCCGGGCGGGCTCGGCAAGGAAGGTGAACGGGTGTGACTACAGATAGTCCGCACGCGGCGGCGAGAACTGGTCCAGCAGCGTGCTGCCGTCCTCCAGGGCCACCACGCCGTGCAACTGGCCGTGGGCCGCGACAAAGCTGTCACCGGTCTTCAACACGCGTTTGACGCCGGCCACATCGGCTTCGAAAGAGCCGGCCAGCACGTAGGCGATCTGGTCGTGCACCTCATGGGCGTGGGGCGTGCCGATGGCGCCCTTGTCGAACTGCACCAGCACCGACATCAGCTGGCTGGTGTGGCCGACGATGCGCCGGCGTATGCCGTCACCCAGCTCGGTCCAGGCGGTGGCGGTGTCGAAGTAGGGATCCATGCAAAGTGCTCCTGCAATGGCATCGGGCCATCGATTCGAAGCGACTATAGCCACGTCATAAAAAAATGAAATGGCGGTTCACTAATTGAAAACCATGATTCCGGGAAAGTCCTGAGTTGGGTTAGCCTTCGTCCATCGCGGTGGTTTTTGACCCTTCCCAGGGCCCCGCCGCAGCCGTCCAACCGCACTCACGCCCTCAGGAACACGTCATGGAAATCCGCCAACCCGTCCACAGCGAACACGCCCGCACCCTGGACACCGAAGGCCTGCGCCGCCACTTCCTGGTCGAGTCCATCTTCGTGCCCGAGCAGGCCACGCTGACCTACAGCCAGATCGACCGCATCATCGTCGGCGGCATCCACCCGGTGAAAGAAACGGTGCGCTTCGCGCCTGAACTGGGCAAGCACACCGGCACCGACTTCTTCCTGCAGCGCCGTGAGCTGGGCCTGATCAACGTCGGCGGCGGGGCCATCGTCACCGCCGACGACAAGACCTATGAAGTCGGCCCGCGCGAAGCGCTGTACATCGGCCAGGGCGCCAAGGAACTCAGCTTCCGCAGCATCGACCCGGCGCAGCCCGCCAAGCTCTACTTCAACTGCGCGCCGGCGCACTGCCACTACCCGAACAAGAAGATCACGCTGGCCGAAGCGTCGCCCGAAACGCTGGGCGCGCCCGAGACCAGCAACCGCCGCACCATCCACAAGTTCATCGTGCCCAGCGTGTTGCCGACCTGCCAGTTGCTGATGGGCATGACCCAGCTGGAAAAGGGCAGCCTGTGGAACACCATGCCCTGCCACACGCACGACCGGCGCATGGAGGTCTACTTCTATTTCGACATGGCCGAGAACGGCGCCGTCTTCCACATGATGGGCGAGCCGACGCAGACGCGGCACCTGGTGGTGCGCAACGAACAGGCCGTGATCAGCCCCAGCTGGAGCCTGCACGCCGGCGTCGGCACCCAGGCCTACACCTTCATCTGGGGCATGGTGGGCGAGAACCAGGTGTTCTCGGACATGGACCACATCGCGATGACCACGTTGCGCTGATCACTCCCCATCGCAACGCTTTCATCATGACTACCGACAGCTTCAGCCTGCAGGGCCGCGTGGCCCTGGTCACCGGCTGCAACACCGGCCTGGGGCAGGGCATGGCCCTGGCCCTGGCGCAGGCCGGCGCCGACATCGTGGGCGTCAACCGCGGCGACCCGTCTGACACCCGCATCGGCGTGCAGTCCTACGGCCGGCGCTTCGTCGATGTGCGCGCCGACCTGGGCGACATCGCCTGCCTGCCCGGCGTGATGGCTCAAGCCCTGGCGCTGCGCGGCCGCGTGGACATCCTGGTCAACAACGCCGGCATCATCCGCCGCGCCGATGCGCTGGACTTCACCGAAGCCGACTGGGACGCGGTGATGGACCTCAACCTGAAGACCACCTTCTTCTTCGCGCAGGCGGTGGCGCGCCAGTTCAAGGCGCAAGGCACGGGCGGCAAGATCATCAACGTGGCCTCGATGCTCAGCTACCAGGGTGGCGTGCGCGTGCCTTCGTACACCGCATCGAAAAGCGGTGTGCTGGGCTTGACCCGTTTGCTGGCCAACGAATGGGCGGCCAGCGGCATCAACGTCAACGCCATCGCGCCCGGCTACATGGACACCAACAACACCGCCGCGCTGCGCGCCGATGCCGAACGCAATGCGGCCATCCTGGAACGCATCCCGGCCGGCCGCTGGGGCGTGCCGGCTGACCTGGCCGGCCCGGTGGTTTTCCTGGCCTCGAAAGCGTCCGACTACGTGCACGGCACCACGCTGGCCGTGGACGGCGGCTGGCTCGCCCGCTAATTTCGCCCACGCGCACGCACCGCCATGTACGAAAACAAGAAGCTCGGTTTTCTGTTCGTCCTGCCTTTCGTGCTGGGCGTGCTGGGCTTCAAGCTCTTTCCTTTCGTGATGAGCTTCGCGCTGGCCTTCACGCAGTACGACCTGATCGACCCGCCGGAATGGGTGGGCCTGCAGAACTACCGCGAGATCTTCGGCGCCGACCCGCTGTTCCACAAGTCACTGGGCGTGACCTTGCTGTTCGCCACGCTGGCCGTCCCCATGCGCGTGGGTTTTGCGCTCTTCATCGCGCACGTGCTGAACTTCAAGCTGAAGGGCATCAACTTCTTCCGCGCGGCGTTTTATCTGCCGTCGATCTTGGGCGGCTCCATCGCGGTGGCCGTGCTGTGGCGTTTCATCTTCGCCAAATACGGCCTGGTGAATTTGCTGCTGGCCAAACTGGGTTTTGAGCCCATCGCCTGGTTGGCCGACGAGCATTACTCGATGTGGACGCTGGTGCTGCTGTTCGCCTGGCAATTCGGTTCGGCCATGGTGATCTTTCTGGCCGCCTTGCAGAACGTGCCGGTCAGCCTTTACGAAGCGGCGGAAATTGACGGTGCCAACCGCTGGCAGCAGTTCTGGCGCATCACGGTGCCGCTGATCACGCCGGTGATCTTCTTCAACCTGATCATGCAGATGGTCCAGGCCTTCCAGGAATTCAACGGGCCTTATGCCATCACCGAAGGCGGGCCGCTGAATTCGACCTATGTGCTGGCGCTCTACATCTACGACCAGAGCTTCCGCTTCTTCAATCTGGGTTACGGCGCGGCGCTGAGCTGGGTGCTGTTTGCCTTGGTTGCGGCGCTGAGCGCGATTTCGTTCTGGAGTTCGAAGTACTGGGTCTTCTATTCGGGCGAGAAAGAGAGCAAGCATTGAGCGCCGCCCCTGTTGCGATGACCGCTGAAGCGGGCGGCCGGCCCTGGCTGCGTTACGCCGCGCTGGGCTTGGTGGCGCTGGTCATGCTGTACCCGCTGCTGTGGTTGGTGGGTGCCAGTTTCAAGAGCAATGCAGCCATCTTCACCGAGGCGGGTTTCCTGCCCAGCCGCATCGACTTTGGCGCGTATGCCAAAGGCTGGAAGACCAGCACCGAATACACCTTCGCAACCTATTTCCTGAACAGCTTCCTGATCACGGTGCCGCGCATCATCGTCACGGTGATCTCTTGCGTGCTGGTGGCGTATGCCTTCGCCCGGTTCGAGTTCTTCGGCAAGAAGCTGCTGTTCAGCATCATGGTCACCACGATGATGTTGCCGCTGATCGTGCTGCGCCTGCCGCAGTATTTGATGTTCAAGCAACTGGGCTGGCTGGACACCTATCTGCCCATCATCCTGCCGTCGGCTTTCGCCACCGACACCTTCTTCGTCTTCATGCTGGTGCAGTTCCTGCGCGGCATCCCGCGCGACATGGAAGAGGCCGCGCAGATCGACGGCTGCAATGCGCTGCAATTGCTGTGGCACATCATCGTGCCGCTGCTCAAGCCGGCCATCATTTCCGTCGTCGTCTTCCAGTTCATCTGGACCATGAACGACTTCATGGGCCCGCTGATCTACCTGGCCAGCGTCGAGAAATACCCCGTTTCGCTGGCCTTGAAGATGAGCATCGGCGCCACCGAAGAAGTCGAATGGGCCAATGTCATTGCCATTTCGGTGGTGGCGCTGATTCCGTCGGTGCTGGTTTTCTTCGCGGCACAAAAGCACTTCATCGAAGGTGCGGCCAGTTCCGGCATCAAAGGCTGATTGAGAGACAACATGGCCCGCTTAAGCCTGCGAAAAATCGAGAAGACCTATGCCAACGGCTTCAAGGCCGTGCACGGCGTGGACCTGGAAGTGCGCGACGGCGAGTTCATGGTTTTTGTGGGGCCGAGTGGCTGCGCGAAGAGCACGCTGCTGCGCATGATTGCCGGGCTGGAAAGCATCACGGGTGGCGAGATGTACATCGGCGACAAGCTGGTGAACGGCCTGGCCGCCAAGCAGCGCGGCATCGCGATGGTTTTCCAGAATTACGCGCTCTACCCGCACATGACGGTCTTCGACAACCTGGCGTTTGGCCTGCGTCTGGCCGGCACGCCGAAAGAAGAAGTCAACCAGCGCGTGCAGCGCGCCGCACTGCTGCTGGAAATGGGCCACTTGCTGGAACGCTACCCCAAGCAGCTCAGTGGCGGCCAGGCCCAGCGCGTGGCCGTGGGCCGGGCCATCGTGAAGAAGCCCGAGGTGTTTCTGTTCGACGAACCGCTGTCGAACCTGGACGCCAAGCTGCGCGCCAGCATGCGCATGCGCCTGACCGACTTGCACCGCACGCTGCGCGAAGAAGGCCAGCCGGCGACGGTGGTTTACGTCACCCACGACCAGACCGAAGCGATGACCATGGGCGAGCGCATCTGCGTGCTCAAGGAAGGCGTGATCCAGCAGGTGGACACACCCACCGCGCTGTACGACAGGCCGGCGAATGCCTTCGTGGCCAGCTTCATCGGTTCGCCCGAAATGAACATCCACCCGGCGCGTCTGCAGGCGCGCAGCGAAGGCGGCGTGGCCGTGGTGGTGGGCGGCGTGACGCTGCCGCTGCCGGCCGACAAGGCGCACCGGCTGAAGCTGCAGCAGGGTGACGTGCGCTTCGGTCTGCGCCCTGAACACATCAGCGCCGCGCCGCGCCCGCAGGGCGACAGCACGCCGGTGCTGGGCACGCTGAAGACGCTGGAGCACATGGGCAACGAGGTCTTCGTGCACTTCGCCATCGGCGATGTGGCCATGACGGCGCGCGTGCCGGCCGACGAGCAGCACGGCCTGCAAGACCTGCCGCGTGGTGCGGCCCACACCTTCCATCTGCAGATGGCCGCCTGCCATTTGTTCGACGCCGAATCTGGCGTGAATTTGCTGCTGTGAGCCTGCTGTGACCGCGTTGATCCCCCGTCGCCGCGTGCTGCTGGCCGGCACCGCCGCCGTGCTGGGCGTGGGCTGCACCGCGCAGGCCGAAGAGCGGGTGCTGCGCTTTTCCTGGTGGGGCGGCGGTGGCCGGCACGAGGCCACGCTGAAGGCCATTACGGCTTTTCAGCAGGCCAACCCGGGCCTGCGCATCAAGGCCGAGTACATGGGTTTCAACGGCTACCTGGAACGCCTGACGACACAGATCGCCGGCGGCTCCGAGCCCGACGTGATGCAGATCAACTGGGCCTGGCTGGCCATGTTCAGCAAGCGCGGCAATGGCTTCACCGACCTGAACCAGCACGCCAAACTGCTGGGCCTGGACCAGTTCAACAGCGAAGACGTCAACAGCGGCGTGGTGGCCGGCAAACTGAACGCGCTGCCCGTTTCCTACACCGCCCGCGTGATGCTGTGGAACCAGGCCGCCTTCCAGCGCGTGGGCCTGGCCCTGCCCAAGACCTGGGACGACATCTTCGCCGCCGGCCCGGTCTTCCAGCAGAAGGCGGGTGACAAGGCCTATGCGCTGGACGGCGAGCTCTACGACATGATGCTGCTGGCCCAGGCCTATGTGCAGCAGAAGCACGGCATGCCCTTCGTGGACCCGACCACGCCGCGCGTGGCCATGAACCCGGCCGCCGCGCTGGACTGGGTGCAGACCTACCAGCGCCTGACCAGCAACCACGTGGCCACACCGCTGCCGCTGCGCGCCAGCCTGGGTGGTGCCGACAAGCCCACCGAACAGCAGCCCGACTGGGTCGTCGGCCAGTGGGCCGGCAACCACACCTGGGACTCGTCCATCGGCCTGCGCCAGAGCACGCTGAACGCCCAGCAGCAATTGGCGCTGGGCGACTTCCCGACGCTGCCCGACGCCAAGAACAGCGGCATGTTCGGCCGCCCCACGCTGATGTTCGCGGTGGGCCGCAACAGCAAACAGCCCGAGGTGGCGGCGCGCTTGGTCAATTACCTGCTGACCGACCCCGGCGCTGCGCTGATCCTGGGCCGCACGCGCGGCGTGCCGGCGGTGGACCGCCAGTTCAAGGTGCTGCTGGACGCCAAGAAGCTGCCGCCGCTGGAACTGCTGGCGCACGAGCAGATTCGCGTGCAGCGCGCGGCCGGGCGCATACCGCTGCCGGCGCCGCTGTTCGAACACGCACGCCTGCACCGTTTCATGCGCGAGGTTTTCGAGACCGTGGCCTACAAGAAAGCCAGCGACACCGAGGCCGCCAAGCGGCTGATCGAAGAAGGCAACGCGCTGCTCCAGCGCATCAAGTGAATCGGCAGCATCGACATGAGCACGACCATCGGCAAGGGCACCCAACGCCAACTGCAATTCATCAGCAAGACCGACCCGGATACCGGTGCGCGCGTGACGCGTTTGACGCCGATGGACGTCACCTGCCACCGCAATTACTTCTACCAAAAGTGCTTCACGAACGACGGCACGAAGTTGATCTTCGCGGCGGAATACGGCCCGCAGCCGTCACCGAACTGGAATTACCACCTGCTGGATTTGCAGACCCAGGTGGCCACGCAATTGAGTGAAGGTGCGGGCGAAAACACCTTCGGCGGCTTCCTGAGCCCCGACGACCGCTTCCTGTATTTCGTGCGCGCCGAACGGCAATTGATACGCTTGGAATTGGCCACGCTGAAGGAAGACGTGGCCTACACGGTGCCGCCAGGTTGGGTGGGCTACGGCACCTGGGTGGCCAACAGCGCCTGCACGAAGATGGTGGGCATCGAGATTGCGGCGGCCGACTGGTTCCCGCTGTCGGACTGGCGCAAGTTCGACGAGATGTTCCACAAGCAGCCGCTGTGCCGTTTGTTCAGCATCGACCTGGCCACCGGCCAACGCACGGTGATCCTGGAACAAAAGGGCTGGCTGGGCCACCCGCAATACCGGCCCTTTGACGACAACACGGTGGCCTATTGCCACGAAGGTCCGCACGATCTGATCGACGCGCGCATGTGGTTCATCAACGAAGACGGCACGAACCGCCGCTGCGCGAAAGAGCATTTGAACGGCGAAAGCTGCACCCACGAATTCTGGGTGCCCGATGGCTCGGCGATGATTTACGTCAGCTACCAGAAGGGCCACCCCGAACGCTGGATACGCACGCTGGACCCGGTGACCTTGATCGACAAGCCCTTGACTCAAATGCCGCCTTGTTCGCATTTGATGAGCAACCACGACGGCACGCTGATCGTCGGCGACGGCTGCGGTGTGGCGGCCGATGCGGCCAGCGGTTCGGCCAACGAGATGCTGAAGGGCGACCCCATGCTGCACCTCTTCGACCTGAAGGCCGGCACCACACGCCCCATCGCCCACCACGACAGCAGTTGGGGCGTCTACAAGGCCAGCCGTCAGGTCACGCACCCGCACCCGTCTTTCACGCCCGACGAAAAACAGGTGCTGTTCAGCGCCGACGGCCACGGCGAGCCTGCCCTCTATCTCGCCGATTTGGTGCGCTGATGGCGCGCCTTCTGTTCGTGCCGCTGCTGATGGCTGCGGTGCTGGCTGCGTGTGTGCAGACGCCGTCGGCACCGTCCGGACAGGTCACCGCTGCGCCTGCACCCTCGGCCAGCACCGCCGCCGCGACAGCGGCCGCCATCGCCTTGATCGGCCATGTGCAGGGCGACGTCCCGGCCGACCAGCTCCGCCCGGCCTCGGGCGAAAGGCCGCAGTTGGACGCGGCCACCGCCGCCACCATGGACGTGGCCGACTACCTGGCGCAAGGCCCCGGCCCCTGGTTGCCCGAGAACCTCGTTGGCAAAGCCTGGCGCGTGGACTTCACCGTGGCGGCCGACGGCAGCGGCACGCACAAGACCGTGCAGGCCGCGATCGCCGCTGTGCCGGCGCGCAGCGCGAACGCCGCCAGAGTCGTCATCCAGATCAAGCCCGGCCTCTACCGCGAGCCCGTCTGCGTGCCCGCTGGCAAGGCGCCCATCACGCTGCTGGGTGACGCGGCCGACGCCAGCGCCGTGGTCATCGTCGGCCGTGCCTACGCCGGCATGGCCAAGGGCGTGGGTGTAGCCGCCCACCCCTGCCAGCCCGACCTGCACTTGCCGCTGTACAGCACCTCGGGCAGTTCGACCATGATCATCGCGGCCGACGACTTCCAGGCCGTCAACCTGACCGTGGCCAACGACGCGATGGACGCGGTGCGCGACGGCGTGGGCTACCCCGTTGGCTCCGGCGAAAGCGGCGGCGGGCAGGCCGTGGCCCTGACCACGCAGGGCGACCGCGTGCAGTTCGAAGGCGTGCGCCTGCTGGGCCACCAGGACACCTTCATGGCGCGCCGGCCCAAGACGGGCGAGGCGGCCCGTGCTTATGTGCATGGCGGTTTGATCGCCGGTGATGTGGACTTCATCTTCGGCAATGGCACGCTGGTGGTCGACGACGCCACCATCGTCCACCGCAGTGGACGCCGCCGCCCGCCCAACGGCGGCCATGTGCTGGCGCCCAGCACGTCGGCCGGTGTGCGCCTGGGCTTTCTGGTCACGCGCAGCCGCTTTTTGATGGAGCCGGGCGCCCCGCTGGCCAGCGTCAGCCTGGGCCGGGCCTGGGACGAAAGCGTGCCGCGCGGCGAATGGAAACCCGGCGTGTCGCCCAACGGCCAGGCGCTGATCCGCGACAGCCTGCTGGGCCCGCACCTGGCGCTGCAAACACCCTGGGCGGCGTCCACGGCGCGCCGGCCGTTCACGGCCGCCGGCCCGCAGGCCGCGCGCCTGGCCGAGTTCAACAACACCGCGCTGACCGGCAACCCGCTAACGCGCGAAGTGTTGTCTCCGCTGGACGGCTGGGCCGCTGCGGCCGGTGGCACCACCGGTGGCGCGGCCGCGCTGCCGGCTGATGTGCACACGGTGCGCAACCGCGCCGAGCTGGTCGCGGCTTTGCGCCCGCACGGCACGGCGGCCGGCGCCGTGCAGCGCCCGCGCATCGTGCAGGTTCAGGGCCTGATCGACCTGAGCGTGGACGGCGACAACCGCCCGCTGGGCTTCGAGCAATACCGCGATCCGGCCTTCAACTGGCCGGCCTTCGAAGCCGCCTACGACCCGGCCACCTGGGGCAAGAAGCCGCCCGAAGGCCCGCAGGAAGAGGCGCGGGCGCGGTCCGCCAAACGCCAGGCGGCCACCGTGGTGGTCCGCGTGCCGTCCAACACCACGCTGATCGGCGGGGGGCCGGGCGCCCACATCACCCACGGCAACCTGATGCTGGAGCGGGTGGACAACGTGATCGTGCGCAACATCCGCTTCTCGGACGCCTACGACCATTTCCCCGTGTGGGACCCCAAGGACAACGCCGGCGGCGAGTGGAACAGCGACTACGACACGCTGACGGTCAACGGCGCCACCCACGTCTGGGTGGACCACTGCAGCTTCGACGATGGCGACCGCCCGGACGGCCAGGAGCGTGTCGCTTTCGGCCGGCGCATGCAACACCACGACGGCCTGCTGGACATCATCCGCCAGGCCAACCACATCACCGTCAGCTGGAACGTCTTCCGCAACCACGACAAGACCGCGCTGGTGGGCAACAGCGACGGCCGCAAGGATGACGAGGGCAAGCTGAAGGTCAGCTTCCACCACAACCTGTTCGAGGCCACCAAGGAACGCACGCCGCGCGTGCGCTATGGCCAGGTCCACGTTTTCAACAACCTGTTCGTCGGCGTGAAAGACGGCGACTACCGCTACAGCTATTCACTGGGCGTGGGCGTGAGCTCGCGCATCTACAGCGAGCGCAATGCCTGGGACACGCCGTCCGGTGTGCCGGCCAGCCAGTTGACGCGCTGGTGGAAGGGCAACACCTTCTTCGACCGCGATTCCCTGCACAACGGGCAGGCCGTGGACCTGCTGGGTGCCTTGCGTGCGGCCAACCCCACGGTCAGCGTCTCGCCCGATGTGGGTTGGCAGCCGTGGCTGGTGGGGCCCGTGGACACGGCGGCCGATGTGCCGGCAAAGGTGCGGGCGGGCGCTGGCGCCGGCCGGCTTTGACACGGGCAGCAGACCCGGCTGCGACCAGGTCTGCTGCCGCGCCGGCTGCGGCCCGGTCGGCCGCCGTGCCGGCTGCTCAGGGCATCGCCGCCAGCGGGATCAGCGCCCCCCGGTGCTGCACCACCACCGCCGCCAGCGCATTGCCGGCGGCCGCCGCCGCAGCGGGGGCGGCGCCCGTCAGCCGCGCCGCCAGGTAGGCGCCGGCGAAGGAATCGCCGGCCGCCGTGGTGTCCACCACCTGCGCCACGCGCTGCGTGGGCACCTCCTGCAGCGGTGCGGTGCCCAGGCGCAGCAGCGTGGCGGCGGCGCCGCGCTTCACCACCAGTTCGGGGCAGGGCAGGGCCAGGGTCTGCTGCAGTTGCGCGGCGGCATCGGTGCGGCCCCACAACAGCTGTTCGTCGTCCAGCGTCACCAGCGCGATGTCGGCCAGCGCGTAGGCCTGCGCGAAAGCGGCTTGCGCTTCGGCCGCGTCGGCCCACAGGCGCGGGCGGTAGTTGTTGTCGAAGACCACCCGTGCGCCGCGCGCCCGCAGCCGCTGCGCCAGCGCCAGCAAACGCGCCCGGCCCTCGGGCGGCAGAACGGCCAGGCTGATGCCGCTGAAGTAGAGCGCGGCCATGCGGTCGGCCTGCTGTTCCAGCGGCGTGCCGCCGTCGGATGTGCCGACGGGCGTGTCGACGGGTGTATCGAAATAGGCCTTGGCGGCGCTCTGCCCGCGCCAGTAGCTGAACTGGCGTTCGCCCTGGGCGTCCACCGCGATCTGGTACAGCCCCGGCAGCTTGCCGGCGATGCGCCGCACCGCGCTCAAGTCCAGGTTTTCGGCGGCCCAGCGTGTGAGCAGGCCCTCACTCAGCGGGTCGTCGCCCACCGCCGTGGCATAGCCCACCTGCAGCTTCGGGCCGGCGCAACGCGCCAGGTAGACGGCGGTGTTCAAGGTGTCGCCGCCGAAGGTCTGGCGCATGGCGCCGAAGGCCTCGCCTTGCAGTTCGATCATGCATTCTCCAAAGGCCACCACGCGGGGGCGGGCGTCGGGCGATGGCGGGGGTGGCTGCGGTGAAGGCGGGGTCGATGCGGCAAGGTTCATGGCGCTTGGGTAATTTTGGAACGATGTTTCGATTGTTGACGAAAGCGCGAATATCGGCATCGAGACTTGCCACTACTTGCAAGCCGGGCGCCCCAGCGGTCCAGCCCTGGCCACCGTCAACAGCCCGAAACGGTGCAAGGCCATGCCGTCGCCGCTCTAGCATCAGGGCTTACCTTTGCCCAGCTCGACCGCCGCCATGATGGAACTGCTCACCGACCCGCAAGCCTGGATTGCCTTCGCCACCCTCACCGCGCTGGAACTGGTGCTGGGCATCGACAACATCATCTTCATCTCCATCCTGGTGGACAAGCTGCCCAAGGCCAAGCAGGAAGTGGCGCGCCGCCTGGGCCTGTTCATGGCCATGTTCATGCGCATCGGCCTGCTGCTGGTGCTGGCCTGGATCGTCGGCCTGGTGGCGCCGCTGTTCACGGTCATGCAGCAGGAAATCTCGGGCCGCGACCTGATCCTCATCGCCGGGGGCTTGTTCCTGATCTACAAGAGCACCGGTGAAATCCACCAGTCGCTGGAAGGCGAAGAAGAGCACGGCCCCAGCGCCGTCAAGGCCACGCTGACCAGCGTGATCCTGCAGATCATGGTGGTGGACCTGGTGTTCTCGCTGGACAGCATCATCACCGCCGTGGGCATGGTCGATGACGTGCGCGTGATGATTGCCGCCGTGGTGGCTTCGGTGGGCTTGATGATGCTGTTCGCGGCCACCATCGGCCGTTTCGTCAGCGACCACCCGACCATCAAGATGCTGGCGCTGGCCTTCCTGGTCGTCGTGGGCGTGGTGCTGGTGGCCGAGGGCTTCGACCACCACGTGCCCAAGGGCTATGTCTACTTCGCGATGGCCTTCTCGCTGGGCGTGGAGATGCTCAACATCCACATGCGCAAGCGCAAGGGCGCGAAGAAGCTGCAACTGCACCCGCAGCGCATCCCGGGTGAATGAAAGGGCAGGCGGTCCACCGGCGACAATCGCCCAGTGAATACGCCACCCACCGTTCTGCGCAGCGAGCAGGCCCAGCAACGCTTTTGGGCCCGGCTCGATGAGGCACTGGCCGCCGGCCGCTTGCTCAAACTGGTGTTGGCGCGGCCGGTCAAAACGCCCACGGCCGACGAGCCGCAACGCGTTGTCGTGCGGCCGCTGCAGCTCAAAGGCCAGGCCACCTTCAGCTTCGTCACCAGCCACGCCACGCGCGACATCACCAAGAATTTGCCGGTGGCCGAAGGCGTGGCGCTGCTGCGCACGCTGGTTGGCACGGCCTTCCGCAACGCGCATTTGCTGACGCCCGGCGAAGAGGCGCAACTGGTGTTCGGCAAGCGCGGCACGGCAGCGCTGAACGTGACGAAATCGGCCGAAGCGGATGCCGCTGCGCAGGCGCCCGCTGCCGCTGGACACGACCGCGAGAAGCAGCGCTGGATAGACATCAACCAGCCCTTTCTGACGGCCCTGGGCGTGACCACCGCGCAGCACCAGCTGGTGCCGGCCATGGCGCGCAAGTGGAAGCAGATCAACAAATTCGTCGAGGTCTTCGCGCACGCGCTGCAGGGCTCGCGGCTGGCTGATGCGAAGGTGGTGAAGGTGGCCGATTTCGGCGCCGGGCGCGGCTACCTGACCTTCGCCGTCCACGACTGGCTGCGCCACGCGCATGGGGTGGACGCGCAGGTCACGGGTGTGGAACTGCGGCCGGACCTGGTCAACGAAGCGCAGGCCACCATCGCGCAATTGGACTTGCCGGGCTTGAAGTTCGAAGCCGGCGACGTGCGCACCTTCGCCCCCGGTGCGATGAACGTGATGATCGCGCTGCACGCCTGCGACACCGCCACCGACCACGCCATCCACCTGGGCCTGCGCGCGGGGGCCGACATCATTTTGTGCAGCCCCTGCTGCCACAAGCAGATCCGCCCGCAACTGCTCAGCCCGCACCCGCTGCGGCCGGTGTTCCAGCACGGCATCCACGCCGAACAGCAGGCCGAGATGCTGACCGACAGCCTGCGCGCGCTGCTGCTGGAAGCCAGCGGCTACGACACGCAGGTGTTCGAGTTCATCGCGCTGGAACACACGCGCAAGAACAAGATGATCCTGGCGGTGAAGCGCAAGACCGTGCGCCCGGCCGACGCAGCGCTGGCGCAGATTGCCGAGCTGAAGCGCTACTTCGGCATCCGCGAACAGGCGCTGGAAACGCTGTTGCAGGCGGATGGGTTGTTGCTGGCGGACTGAGCCCCGCCCGGCCTGCTGCGACTCAGTCCTTCAAACCCGCCCGGCCCATCTGCCACAGCAGAAAGCTCTGGATGTCGGCCGTCATGGCCTGCCGCTGGGTCAGTGTGCTGCCCATGCCGTGGCCGGCCTGCAGGTCCAGGCGCAGCAGGGTGGTGCCGGGCTGGGGCAGGCCGGCCTGGGCAGCCTGCAGGCGGGCCGTCACCTTGCCGCTGTTCCACACCTCCACGCGCGGGTCGTTCATGCCGTGCACCAGCAGCACGCCGGGGTAGGCCGTGCCGTCCTGGATGTTCTGGTAGGTGCTCATCGCCAACAGAGCCTTGAATTCGGCCGGGTCCTTGATGGTGCCGAATTCGCTGATGTTGGTGGCGCCGTTGGCGCTTTCCTCAGCGCGGATCGTGTCCAGCGAACCCACGTCGAAGATGGCCGCAGCGAACAGTTCAGGTGCTTCCGTCACCGCCCGGCCGACAAAGATGCCGCCGGCGCTGGTGCCCTTGATGCCCATGGTTTTCGCTGAACCGTAGCCGTTGGCGATCAGGTAGCGCGCGCAGGCGATGCCGTCCTTCCAGGTGTTGGGCTTGGTGGCCTTGAAGCCGGCGCGGTGCCAGTCGTCGCCGTAGACGCCGCTGCCGCGCGGGTTGGTGATGGCGACCACGCCGCCGCGTTCGATCCACACCATGTCGTCGGTGCTGAAGTAGGCCGAAGTGGTGGTGCCGTAGGAGCCGTAGCCCTGCAGCAGCACCGGGTGGCTGCCGTCCAGCTTCAGGCCCTGCCGGTGCAGGATGGTCATGGGCACCTTCACGCCGTCGTGGCTGGGCACCAGCACCTCGGTCACCGTCAGTGCGGGCAGGCCCGGCGGCAGCGCGCTGCGGCCCAGGCTGATGGCGCTGGACTGTTCGCCTTGCAGCTGGAAGTAGCGCAGCGGCTCGGTCCAGCCGCTGAAGCTGTACAGCAGCGTTTCGCTGTCGTGCGCCGGTGCGGCCACCAGGCGTGCTGCGCCGGCGGCGGGTGCCGGCAGCAGGCGGCCGATGGTGTCGCCGGCGGCATGGCGGCGCAGGCGAATCTGCGTGCCCATCTGCTGGCTGGCCACCAGGCCTTGCGGGGTCAGCTGGAAGCCTTGCAGCGGGCCTTCGGCAGGCTCGGCAGCCACCAGCGCCGCGTTGCTCAAGGTGCCGGCCTTCAGGTCCACCTTGACGATCTTGCGGCGCGGCGCGCCGGCCTGCGTCAGCACGAAGAGTGCATCGCCTTGCAGGGCCACGTCCACGACCCGGTCGGCTTCGTTGCCGATGCGGCGCCACTTCAGCCGGGGCGTGCCCAGGTCGGCCACCGGCGCCACGAAAAGCTTGCCTTCGGGCACCGTGGTGTCGGTGGTGCGCACCACGGCCCAGGCGCTGCCGGGCGTGGTGTGGATCTCGCCCACATCCAGGCGGTCGAGCTGCAGTGTCTTGTTCACCGTGGGGCCGAACACCGGCACCGGCGGGCCGCCGGCCAGGCGCTGCAGCAGCACCACGCTGTCCTTGTAGGCGTCGGTTTCGGGCGCGCCGCGCTTCAGCAGCTGGAAGCGGTTGTAGGTGAGGCTGCGGCTGTCGGGCAGCCAGTGCACATAGCCCTCCTGCACGCGGCTGACGGGCTTGCCGACGGCCTGGCCGCTGGCGATGTCCATCAGGTAGAGCGACGCATCTTCAGAGCCGCCTGCCGACATGCCGTAGGCCAGGGTCTTGCCATCCCACGAAGGCATGAAGTAGTTGATGGCGTGCGGCACGCCCGTTTTCTTGGCGGCCACTTCCGGGTCCACCAGCAGGCGTTCGGCGCCGGTCAGGCCCACCCGCAGCATCAGCTTGAACTGGCGTTCGCCGGCCGGCCGCTTCAGGTAGTAGGTGCGCTCGCCGGGCATCTGCACGATGCCGCGGATGGCGTCGCCCTGGGCCTTGGACAGTTCGGCCAGGCGCGCGGCGATGGCCTCGCGGCCGTCGATGCGGTCCAGCACCTGGCGCGTGACGGCGCCCTGCGCCTTCAGCCAGGTCTGGGTCTGCGGGCTCTTCACGTCCTCCATCCAGTGGTAGGGGTCGTTGACGACGGTGCCGTGCAGCGTGGTCGGCACGTTGCGCACTTCGGCCACGGGCGGGGTGGCCGCCGGTGCGGCCAGGGCAGGCGCCGTGAAGGAGGTGACGGCGACGGTGCTGGCAGCGATCAGCGCCAACACCGACAGGCGCTTGCGCGCCAGCAGGTGGTTCATCGAATGTCCTTGCAAAGGGCGATCGTGTCGCCCGGTGGTCACGTGGGTATCACGGGGTGTTCAAGCCGTGGGCAGGGTGTGCCCCTTGAACTGTTCACGCAGCTTGTTCTTCTGCATCTTGCCGGTGGCGCCCAGGGGGATGGCGTCCACGAAGATCACGTCGTCGGGCGTCCACCACTTGGCGATCTTGCCGTCGAAGAAGGCGATCAATTCGTCGCGCGTGACGGTGGCGCCGGGTTTCTTCATCACCACCAGCAGCGGCCGTTCGTCCCACTTGGGGTGGAAGGCGGCGATGCAGGCGGCCATGGCCACGCCGGGGTGGGCCATGGCGATGTTCTCCAGGTCGATCGAGCCTATCCACTCGCCACCGCTCTTGATCACGTCCTTGCTGCGGTCGGTGATCTGCATGTAGCCGTCGGCGTCGATGCGGGCCACGTCGCCGGTCGGGAACCAGCCGTCCACCTGCGGGTTGCCGCCTTCGCCCTTGAAATACTGGTCGATGATCCACGGGCCCTTGACCAGCACGTCGCCCGAGGTCTCGGTGCCCCAGGGCAGCTCGGCGCCGTTCTCGTCCACGATCTTCAGGTCCACGCCGTAGACCGCGCGGCCCTGCGTGGCCATCACGCCGTATTGCGCTGCCTTGTCCAGGGTGGCGTGTACCGGCTTGAAGGCGGCGACCGTGCCCACCGGGCTCATCTCGGTCATGCCCCAGGCGTGCAACACGCGCACGTCGTAGTCGTCGCCGAACTTGCGCAGCATGGCCGGCGGGCAGGCCGAGCCGCCGATGACGGTGCGGCGCATGGTGCTGAATTTCAGGCCGTTGCCTTCCACGTAGGCCAGCAGCGCTTGCCACACCGTGGGCACGCCGGCCGACACGGTGACCTTCTCGGCCTCGAACAATTCGTACAGGCTCTTGCCGTCCAGCCCCGCGCCGGGAAAGACCAGCTTGGCGCCGTTCATGCACGCCGCATAGGGCAGGCCCCAGGCGTTGACATGGAACATGGGCACCACCGGCAGGATGCTGTCGCTGGCCGACACGCTGAGCGCGTCGGGCATGCTGATGGCGAAGGTGTGCAGCACCGTGCTGCGGTGGCTGTAGAGCACGCCCTTCGGGTTGCCGGTGGTGCCGCTGGTGTAGCAAAGGCTGCTGGCGGTGTTCTCGTCGAAAGTCGGCCAGGTGTAGTGGTCGTCCTGCGCTTCCAGAAGCTCTTCAAAACACAAGAGGCCGGGCAGCTTGGCGGCGTCGGCGGGCATGTGGGCGCGGTCCGTCATCGCCACCCAGTGTTTGATGGTCTTCGTGCGGCCGGCCACGGCCTGCACCAGCGGCCAGAAGGTCAGGTCGAAGAACAGCACCTGGTCCTCGGCGTGGTCGGCGATGTAGACCACCTGGTCGGGGTGCAGACGCGGGTTCAGCGTGTGCAGCACGGCGCCGCTGCCGCTGACGGCGTAGTACAGCTCCATGTGGCGGTAGCCGTTCCAGGCCAGCGTCGCCACGCGGTCGCCCTGCTGCACCCCCAGGGCGGCGATGGCCTTGGCCATGCGGCGTGAACGCGCGGCCATCTCTTTGTAGGTCTCGCGGTGGATGTCGCCCTCGACGCGCCGCGACACCACCACCTGTTCGCCGTGGTGGCGTTCAGCGTGGACGATCAAGGAAGAAATCAGCAGCGGCTGCTGCATCATTTGGCCGTTCATGGGGTGTCTCCGCAGGGGTCTGAATGAGGTCCATTCTGGCCCAGCCGCACCCCCCGTCTCCTTCAGTGGCTACCCTCAGCCGGCTGGCTTCAGCGGGCTGGGCGGTGCCGCCGGCGCAGCAGGCCGGGCAGGGCCAGCAGGCCGCCGAGCAGCAGGGCCGCCGTGCCCGCTTCCGGCACCGGTGCGGCGCCGCTGGACAGGGTCAGGTCGTTCAGCGTGGCATGGGTGAGGCTGGACAGGCCGAAGCCCACGCTGGTCAGGCGCGCGGTGGACACGATGCCCACGAAGGTGGTGGCGGTCGCGTTGATCACGCTCGCACTGCCGAAGGCGTTGTTGATGTCGGTGACGCTGAAGGTCGTGGAGATGTTGCTGAGCACGGCGCCGGCGTCGTTGGTCACGAAGAAGAAGGCGCCGGCGGCGTAGACCGGTGTGCTGAAGCCGCTGGCCGACATGTTGGCGCCGTTGTTCAGGGCGGACATCCAGTTGTCGCCACCGCCGGCGGCCAGCACGCGCAGGCCGGGGCTGGCGCCAAAGCCCTGGCTGCCGCTCATCTGGTAGCTGATGGCGCCGGCCGTGCGCGTGCTGGGAGAGGGCAGGTTGCCCGCGGCCAGGTCGTTGAAGTTGTCCACGCTGGCCGCCGCCGCGCCGCCGATGGCGGCCAGGAAACTGGCCTGGCTGGTGTAGGTGGTGAAGGTGGCGTGGGCCGCCGGGGCTTGCGCCAGCAGGGCGCAGACGGCGGCGCCTTGCAGGGCCAGGCGGGTGAGCGGGTGGCGACAGCTGGTGGACATGGCGGTTTGGGGCTGTAGTGGCATGCGGCGCAGTGTGCCGGCCGTGGGCCGCCTTGTCGCCTGCGGATTGCAGCGCGCCACCCGGGTGAGGGAGTCGCGCCGCGCCGGTGAGCTTTCAGCGCCCCGAAACTTGCGTCAGGGCCAGGCGCCGGTGGTTTTCCACCAGCTTGGGCGCTTCCAGCGTCAGCAGTTCGCCACCCCGAACCACCACGCGGCCGTTGACCACGCTGTGCGTCACTTTGGGCACGCTGCAGAACAGCAGCGCGGCCAGCGGGTCGTGGTCGGCGCCGGCCAGGCCGACCTGGTCCAGCGCCACCGTCACCAGGTCGCAGGCCATGCCCGGTGCCAGCGCGCCGATGTCGTCGCGGCCCAGCACGCGGGCACCGCCCAGGGTGGCGATTTCCAGCATCTCGCGTGCCGACATCGCCGTGGCGCCAAAGCCCACCCGTTGCAGCAGCAGCCCCAACCGCGCTTCGCCCAGCAGGTGGCTGCTGTCGTTGCTGGCCGAACCGTCGACGGCGAGGCTGACCGGCACACCCGCGTCGCGCATCGCGCGGATGGGCGCGATGCCCGAACCCAGCCGCATGTTGCTGCCCGGGCAGTGCGCCACGCCGGTGCCGGTTTGGGCGAACAGGGCGATGCCGGCCGCGTCCAGCTTCACGCAGTGGGCATGCCACACGTCGGGCCCCAGCCAGCCGAGTTGTTCGGCGTATTCGGCCGGCGTGCAGCCGAATTTCTCGCGGGTGTAGTTGATGTCGTTGTCGTTCTCGGCCAGGTGGGTGTGCAGGCTGACCTGGTGTTCGCGAGCCAGCAGCGCCGCGTCGCGCATCAACTCGCGGCTGACCGAAAACGGGCTGCAGGGGGCGACCACGATGCGCTGCATCGCGTAGCGCGCCGGGTCGTGAAAGGCTTCGATCACGCGCTGCGTGTCTTTCAGGATGGCCGCCTCGCTTTCGACCACGCTGTCGGGCGGCAGCCCGCCCTGGCTGATGCCCACGCTCATGCTGCCGCGCGCGGCGTGGAAGCGGATGCCGATGTCGGCGGCGGCCTGCAGCGTGTCGTCCAGCCTCGTGCCGTTGGGGTAGAGGTAGAGGTGGTCGCTGCTGGTGGTGCAGCCCGACAGCAGCAGCTCGGCGCAGGCCAGTTGCGTGCTGGCGTGGGCCATCTCGGGCGTCAGCCGCGCCCACACCGGGTACAGCGCTTGCAGCCAGCCGAAGAGTTCGTTGTCTTGCGCCGCCGGCACCACCCGCGTCAGCGTCTGGTACATGTGGTGGTGGGTGTTGACCAGGCCGGGGATGACGATCTGGTCGTCGGCGTTGATCACCTCATCGGCCATGGCGGGCAATTCGGTCGTTAAGCCGACGGCTTCGATGACGCCGTCACGCGCAAACACCGCACCATCGGCAATCTCGCGCCGCTGCCCGTCCATGGTGACGAGCAGCTTCGCGTTGCGAATCAGCAGCGTGCTCAGTGGGCCTCCACCGCCTTGGCCGCCGCAATGGCGCCGGCTTCGTCGGCCTTGCCACCGTTGAAGTACAGGTTCAGCAGCACGGCGGCGATGGCGGTCAGCAAGATGCCGGACTCCAGCAGCGGGTGCAGCGCGTGGTTCATCTGCTGCGACCAGCGCGGCGCCACCAGCGGGATCATGCCCACGCCGATGCTGATGGCCACGATGTAGAGGTTGTTGCGGCCGCTCTTGAAATCGACATTCGCCAGGATGCGGATGCCGGTGGCCGCCACCATGCCGAACATCACCAGCCCGGCGCCGCCGAGCACGAAGGTGGGCACCGATTCGACCAGCGCCGCCATCTTGGGCAGCAGGCCCAGCACGATCATGATCAGCCCGGCCGCCACGCAAACCCAGCGGCTCTTCACGCCGGTCACGCCCACCAGGCCGACGTTCTGCGAAAAGCTGGTGTAGGGGAAGGTGTTGAACAAGCCGCCGATGACGGTGCCCAGGCCGTCGGTGCGCAGGCCGGCCGACAGTTCGCTGCGGCTGATCGCCTTGCCGGTGATGTCGGCCAGCGCCAGGAACATGCCGGTGGATTCGATCATCACCACCACCATCACCAAGGTCATGGTCAGCACCATCACCGGGTCGAAGGTGGGGATGCCGAAAGCCAATGGTGTGACGACATCGAACCAGTGCGCCTTGGCGACTTTGTCGAAGCCCATCTTGCCCATGGCCACCGCCACCACGCAGCCGGCGACGATGCCCAGCAGCACCGAGATGTTGGCGATGAAGCCTTTGGCGTAGCGGCTGATCAGCAGGATCACGACCAGCACGAAGCCGGCGACGGCCATGTTGTCCAGCGCGCCGTAGCTGATGTTGTCCAGCATCGGCAGCGGGCCGGCCAGCTTCAGCGGCGGGGCCGACGCGCCGATGGCGGCGGCCGAAGCCGCTGCGGCCGCCTGCACGCCCTTGGCCGCATCCACCATCACGGCCAGCTTGGCCACGTCCACGCTTTGCGCGGCCGGCGCCGGGCCGCCCATCGCCCAGCCGATGCCGACGCGCATCAGGCTGATGCCGATGATGGTGATGATGGTGCCGGTCACCACGGGCGGGAAGAAGCGCAGCAAGCGGCTCATCAGTGGCGCGATCAACAGCGCCAGCAAACCCGAACCGATGATGGCGCCGAAGACCGCGCGGGCGCCGTCGGGGCCGCCCTGGCCAGCCATGGCCACCAGCGGGCCGACGGCGGCGAAGGTCACGCCCATCATCACCGGCATCTTCACGCCGAAGTATTGGGTGAACCCGAGTGACTGGATCAGCGTCACCAGCCCGCAGCAGAACAGGTCGGCCGAGATCAGCATGGCCACCTGCTCGGGGTTGAGCTTGAGCGCGCGGCCGATGATCAGCGGCACCGCCACCGCGCCGGCGTACATCACCAGCACATGCTGCAGGCCCAGGGCGGCCAGGCGTGGCGCGGGCAGGCGTTCGTCGACCGCGTGGACGGTGGTGGCTGTCATCGGTTCCTCCTGAAAATTTCGCTGAAAGGCGGGGCTAATTTTTCGGCGTGCCGCTTTCGAACCACTGCTTGATCAAGGCGCGTTCGGCGTCGGTGATCTGGGTCGCGTTGTTCATCGGCATGGCCTTCAGCACCACGGCCTGCTGGTAGACGGCTTGCGCGTGCTGCTGGATCAATTCCGGCGTGTGCAGCATCACGTTCTTCTGGTTGACCTGGGCGTTGTGGCAGAGCACGCAGCGCGCATCGACCACCGCCTTCACGTCGGCCAGCGCCACCTTGGCGGGTGGCGGCGGTGCGGGCGGCTGCGGCGCGGGGGCCAGCCACACCGCCAGCACCAGCAGCGCGGCCACGCCGGCCGCCGCGTATTCCCAGGGCACGCGCTTGCCGGCCACCAGCGCCTTGTGGCGGGCCACGAAGCTGTGGCGTATGAGCGAGCCGGCCAGCATCAGCAGCACCAGCACCACCCAGTTGTGCGGCGCCTGGTACAGCCAGCCGTAGTGGTTGCTGATCATGGCAATCAGCACCGGCAGCGTGAAGTAGGTGTTGTGCACGCTGCGCTGCTTGGCGCGCTGGCCGTGGATGGCGTCCACCGCCTCGCCGGCGCGCATCTGCGCGATGACCTTGCGCTGGCCGGGAATGATCCAGAAGAAGACGTTGGCGCTCATCGCCGTGGCCAGCATCGCGCCCACCATCAGGAAGGCCGCGCGGCCGGCGAACAGTTGGCAGGCCGCCCACGAGGCGCCGATCACGTAAAGCAGCACCAGCCAGGCCACCGTTGAATCGCCACCGACCTCGCCTTTCTTGCGTTCGCCCACCAGCCGGCAGATCTGGTCGTAGACCACCCAGAAGGCCGCCAGGAAGACCAGCGCCGCCGCCACAGCGGCCGTCGGCGACCAGTCGTGCACTTTCTTGTCGATCAGGAAATTGCTGGCGTTGAACAGGTAGAGCACCGTGAACAGCGCAAAGCCGGTCAGCCAGGTGGAATAGCTTTCCCAGAAGAACCAGTGCAGGTGGTCGGGGATGGTCTTGGGCGCCACCGCGTATTTCTGCGGGTTGTAGAAACCGCCGCCGTGCACGGCCCACAACTCGCCGCCCACGCCCTTTTCCTTCAGCGCCGGGTCGGTGGGCGGGGTCAGGCTGAAATCGAGGAAGACGAAGTAAAAAGAAGAACCGATCCAGGCGATGGCCACGATGACGTGGGTCCAGCGCAGCAGCAGGTTCAGCCAGTCGAGGATGTAGATGTCCATGTCTGTCAGGAACCGCGGTAGGTGCTGTAGCTGTAGGGGCTGACCAGCAGCGGCACGTGGTAGTGGCCGGCGGCGTCGGCGATGCCGAAGTCCAGCTGCACCACGTGGATGACAGGCGGCTCGGGCAAGTCAAGGCCGCGTGCACGGAAGTAGGGCGCCACGTCGAACAGCAGGCGGTAGGCGCCGACGGCCATGGTGCTGGCGTCCAGCAGCGGGCCGTC
>JANPHI010000060.1:0-16065 GCA_031424355.1 Betaproteobacteria bacterium | reverse complement strand
CGTTTCGGCTTCATCGTCTTCACGCTGGCCACCTCCGCCGCCTTCGCGCAGCAAAAGATGGACGGCATGAAGGGCATGGATATGAAGGGCGATATGAAAAGCATGGACATGAAGGGCATGGACATGGACAAGAAGTCCGCCGCAGGTGACAAGGCCAGTCACACCGCGAGAGCGACCGTCAAGAAGGTGGACGCAAAAAAGGGCACTGTCACGCTGGCCCATGAGCCGGTGACTAGCCTGAACTGGCCCGCAATGACCATGAGCTTCAAAGTTGAAGACAAGACGCTCATGAAAGAGCTCACCAATGGCAAACGGGTCGTTGTCGATTTTGCAAAGCAGGGCGAGGACTACGTCCTCACATCGGTCAAGTAGGTGACTGGGCCGGGCAGTCTCTTTCGCTGCCCGGGGTCGGTTGAAGGCGCGACGCTTACAAGAGCGAAAGGTACCCCGTGGAAAACCTCGAGACTGGTCGGCAGCGCCACGGCACCCCCGAATCTGCACCCGAACGAGATCCCCGCGCGTCCGCTACGGCTCGGTCAGAAGAACAGCACCCAGCAGGGCCCGATCTCCTGGAGGACCCTGTGTGCGGAATGTCTGTAGCCGATCAGGCCCTGGCGGCCTGCGCCGGTGCTGGGGCCGCGACGTTGGCTGGAGATCGGCACGGGGCAAGCTCGCCTGGGTAGCTCTTGGCGACGGGTTCGCGTTCGACAACGAACTGCAGCCGCACGAGGTCAAGGTTCCGGCCTTCGCGATCGACAGCCAGGTCATCTGCTGGCAAGAGTTCCTGCCCTTCGTCTCCGTGGCATATGCACGGGTGGCTTGACTCTGAAGTCACTTCAGGCTTTTCAATGGGCGCATCCAATCTTCCGGAAAGCGCCATGTCCCAAGCCCCTGCACCCTTCGACCAAGCCGCCTTCGAGGCCCATCTCGCCCGCGGGTACATGCTGCTGTCCACTCGCACGTTCGACGCAGCGTGTGATGCCTTCGAGCAGGCGCACTTGCTGGGTCAGCACCGGACCGCGCCGCACACACGCAGCCACGTCTCGTTCCTGGCGCTTGGCTGGGCGCGGCGCGATCTGCGTGAGATTGCCGGGCAACTGGTGCGCATCGCCTGGTCGGCCCTGTTCACCTGGCTCTGGGTGCCCAGCGGCAACGTGGGCAGCACCCGGGTCTCGGCATTGCGCCGCGACCCCGCGCTCGCCGCCCGGGCTGCGGCACGGGATGTGATCGGCCAGCGCTGAGCCTTTCAGTGCGCCCCGCGGATGTGGCGGCGCGATGAACCTTTGGCGGGGCCGGCTGCAGCGCTGTCCAATCCGCTCAGGATGCCGCACTCGTCGGCCCCGTCGCGCGCGCAGCAACGCGCCCGCAGCAGTTTGAGCTCACCCGCAAGGGCTCGCAGCTCGCGAATGCGCTGTGCAACGTGCTCGATGTGCTCGTCGAGCAAGGCATCCACCTCGCCGCAGTCCTGCTGCGGCGCGTCCTTGAACTTGAGCAGGGCGCGGACCTCATCCAGCGTCATGTCCAGGTTGCGGCAGTGCCGGATGAAGGCCAGGCGATCCGCGTGCGCATGGGTGTACAGCCGGTAGTTGTTGTCGGCCCTCGCAGCAGCAGGCAACAGACCTTCTCGCTCATAGAAGCGGATCGTTTCCACCGGCGTGCCAGTGGCCTCTGCAAGGGCACCGATGCGCATAAGGCCTCACTTTAGAAGACGGGCTTGACTCTACAGCAGCTTCAGGGTTTTCAATCGCACAATCGCCGCCGGAGCCTGCCCTCGTGAACCCGACCCGAACCACCCCTGAAACACCCGCCGCAAGCTGCACCGACGACGCCTGCTGCGGGCCCACCCTGACCCCCGTGGCCGGGCCTGTGATCGTGGCGCGGCCTCGTGAGGCAGGCCCGGATCGGGTGCGGTTCAAGGTGTCCACCATGGACTGCGCCGTCGAGGAATCTGAGATCCGGCGCGCGCTGGAGGGCATTGCCGGCATCCGGTCGCTGAGTTTCAACCTCGGCCAGCGCACGCTGGCTCTGGATGCACCGGCGCCGGCCATCGAACAGGCGCTCACCGCCATCCGCAAGAGCGGGTTCGATCCCCAGCCCTTGGCCGACACGCCTGCCGCAGCGGCGCCCGCCGGGGATGCCGATGCGGGCCCGCACTACGACCACGAACACTCGCCCGACAGCGGCAACCTCAAGCGCCTGGGTCTCGCGCTGGCGCTGGCCATCGGTGCCGAGGTGGTGGGCTTCTTCGCACCCGACTCGCGAGTCTGGCAAGGCGTCGGCCTGGCGGTGGCCGCTGCGGCGATCTGGGCCTCTGGCTTCGACGTTTACAAGAAGGGTCTGATCGCGCTGCGCCACGGCCGGCTGAACATCAACGCGCTGATGTCGGTGGCGGTGACCGGCGCCTTTGCCATCGGCCAGTGGCCCGAGGCGGCCATGGTGATGGCGCTGTACGCCATCGCCGAGGCCATCGAAGCCAAGGCCGTGGACCGCGCACGCAACGCCATCAAGGGCTTGCTCGAGATGGCGCCTGAGGTGGCCGCCGTGTGCCAGTCAGACGGCGCGTGGCTGGACACCCCCGTCGGCAGCGTGCCCCTGCAGGCGGTGGTGCGGGTGCGCCCGGGCGAGCGGGTGCCGATGGACGGTGTGGTTGCCGGTGGCAGTTCCACCATCAACCAGGCACCCGTCACCGGCGAAAGCATCCCGGTGGACAAGGCGATCGGGGACCCGGTGTTCGCCGGCACCATCAACGAGACCGGCTCGATCGAGATCACGGTCACCGCCGCGGCATCGAATTCGACGCTGGCTCGCATCATCCATGCCGTTGAGGAAGCGCAAGGCTCACGCGCGCCGACGCAAGGCTTTGTCGATCGCTTCGCGGCGATCTACACGCCCGGTGTCTTCGTGTTTGCGCTGGCCGTGGCCCTGGCCGGCCCGTGGCTGTTCGACTGGACATGGCTGCAGGCGATCTACAAGGCACTCGTGCTGCTGGTTATCGCCTGCCCCTGCGCGCTGATCATCTCCACGCCGGTGACCGTGGTCAGCGGCCTGGCTGCGGCCGCGCGGCGCGGCATCCTCATCAAGGGCGGTGTCTATCTCGAAGGCGCACGCAAGCTCAAGGCCATCGCGCTGGACAAGACCGGCACGATCACCGAAGGCAAGCCCAAGCTGGTGAGCTGGGACATGGTGTCGGCTGACGCGGACCGTGCGCTGGCCGAAACGGTGGCAGCAGCGCTGGCGGGTCACTCCGACCATCCGGTCTCGCGGGCCATCTTTCAGGGCCTGGCGCCGCAGGGCAAGGAGCCACCGGCGCTCGCCGTCAGCGACTTCAAGGCCCTGGCCGGCCGCGGTGTGCAGGCCCAGATCGACGGCACGGCCTACGCGCTCGGCAACCACCGGCTGATGGAAGAGCGCGGGCAGTGCACGCCTGCGCTCGAAGCGAAGCTGAAGACGCTGGAAGAAGCCGGCCGCACCGTCACGATGCTGGCCTCGCCGGCGGGCGTGCTGGCACTGTTCGCGGTGGCCGACACCATCAAGCCGTCGTCGCGAGAAGCCGTCGCCGAACTGAAGGCACTGGGCATCACGCCGGTGATGCTGACAGGCGACAACCAGGCCACCGCCACCGCCATCGCACACGAGGCCGGCATCGAAGAGGCGCGGGGCAACCTGCTGCCCGAGGACAAGCTCGCCGCCATCAAGGCTCTGCAGGCCGAACACGGCATGACCGCGATGACGGGCGACGGCATCAACGACGCCCCCGCGCTGGCCCAGGCCGACATCGGCGTGGCCATGGGCGCAGCCGGCACCGACACCGCGATGGAAGCCGCCGACGTGGTGGTGATGAACGACGACCTGCGCCGCATCGCCGAGACGGTGCGCCTGTCGCGCGCCACCCATGCCGTGCTGTGGCAGAACATCAGCCTGGCGCTGGGCATCAAGGCGGTGTTCCTGGTGCTGGCGCTGTTCGGCGGCGCCAGCATGTGGATGGCGGTCTTTGCCGACATGGGTGCGAGCCTGCTGGTGGTGGGCAACGGGCTGCGCTTGCTCAAGGCCCGGGTGCAGGGGCGGTGATGCAGGGTTCGCAATGGACACTTCGCTTCAGCGCCTGGCTGGTCGCCCTGGTGGCCACCGCCGGCGCGCTCTTCATTGGCGAGGTGATGGGCATGACACCGTGCGTGCTGTGTTGGTACCAGCGCATTGCGATGTTTCCGCTGGTGGTGGTGCTGGGCCTGGGGTTGCTGGAGGCCGACGGCCGCAGCGTGCGTTACGCCATGCCCCTGGCTGCAGCCGGGTGGGCGATCGCGCTGTACCACTGCGGGGTGTTCTGGGGTCTGGTGACCGAAGCACTGGTTCCCTGCGGCAAGGGCGGCTCTTGCGCGGATGCGGAAGTGCAAGTCGCCGGATTCGTGCCGATCCCGTTGTTGTCGCTGATCGCGTTCACCGTGATCGGCGTGCTGTTGTGGGTGTCCAAGAAAGAGGTCAGAGCATGAACAAGAAGTGGCTTGTTGTTGCCACCGTCGCAGCAGTGGTCCTTGCCTTCGTGGGTGGTGCCCTGGTCTTCAAGAACCGTTCGGCGCAAGACCTTCAGCAGGCCGCCCAGAACAACAACGAAGCGTTGGTGCGCGCGCACGCACCGGTGTTCGGTAACCCCGCTGCCAAGGTCACGATCGTCGAGTTCTTCGACCCGTCGTGCGAGACCTGTCGCGCCTTTTACCCGGTCGTCAAACGCATCGTCAACGCGAGCTTCGGGCAGGTGCGGCTGGTCGTGCGCTACGCACCGCTGCACAAGGGCTCCGACACCGCAATCCAGATCCTGGAAGCGGCGCGTCTGCAGGGCAGGTACTGGGAAGCGGTCGAAAGCGCACTGGCTGACCAGCCGCGTTGGGCGGCGCACCACAACCCGCAGCCCGAGTTGATCTGGGACGTGATCGGCAAGCTCGGTCTCGACATCGCCAAGGCCCGCGCCGACGCCAGCAGCCCGGCCATCGCGCAGGCACTGCGCCAGGACATCGCCGACATGCAGGCCTTGCAGGTCAGGCAGACGCCGGGCTTCTTCGTCAACGGGACGCCGCTGCGCGACTTCGGCGAGGCGCAGTTGAAGGCCCTGGTTGATCGGGAGATCGCCAAGGCCAAGGCGCCATAGCGATGGTGCGGTTCGGTTTGCATCCCGGCGTGGGCGCCGCACTCGGTGCCGCGCTGCTGTTCGGCGCCGGTACGCCGCTGGCCAAGTTGCTGCTGGTGGACACCAGCCCGTGGTTGCTGGCGGGGCTGCTGTACCTGGGCTCGGGGCTGGGCTTGAGCGCGTGGCGTCTGCTCAGGCGCAGCGAGCACCGCGTGCACCTGGCGCCGGGCGAATGGCCCTGGCTGGCGGGCGCGGTGCTCGCCGGCGGTGTGGTCGGGCCCGTGCTGCTGATGTGGGGGCTGGCCGGCATGCCTGCCTCCGGCGCGGCTCTGCTGTTGAATGCGGAAGGCGTGTTCACGGCGGTGATCGCGTGGGTGGTGTTCCGCGAGAACGTCGACCGCCGCATCTTCATCGGCATGCTGGCCATCGTGGCTGGTGCGGTGGTGCTGAGCTGGCCGGGCGAAGCGCGTTTCGACGATGTGCGGCTGGCGCTGGCCGTGCTCGGCGCCTGCCTGGCCTGGGGCATCGACAACAACCTCACGCGCAAGGTTTCCCTGGCCGACGCCGTGTGGCTGGCCTCGGTCAAAGGGCTGGTGGCCGGCGTCACCAACCTGGCGTTGGCCTTGGTGCTGGGCGCCACCTGGTCGGCGTTGCCGTCGATTGGTGGGGCGTTGGTGGTGGGCCTGGGCGCCTACGGCCTGAGCCTGGTGCTGTTCGTGGTGGCGCTGCGCCACCTGGGCACCGCGCGCACCGGCGCCTACTTCAGCGTGGCGCCGTTCTTCGGCGCGCTGCTGGCCGTTCTGGTGCTGGGGGAACCGGTGACCACGACCTTGCTGGTGGCGGGCGCCTTGATGGCGATCGGCGTGTGGCTGCACCTGAGCGAACTGCACGAGCACGAGCACGCCCATTCGCCGGTCGAGCACGAACACGAGCATGAACACGACGTGCACCACCAGCACCCGCACGACACCCCGGTCGCGCCTGGTGTGGCGCACACCCATCGCCACCGGCACCCGACGCTGAGTCACCAGCATGCGCACTTCCCCGACGCGCACCACCAGCACGGGCACCACTGATGGAGCTGGCCCGCACCTTCGGCCTGTTCGTGCTGACGGGCATTGGCCGAGATCGTTGGCTGCTGGCTTCCCTGGCTGTGGTTACGGCAGGGCGCGGGCGCCTGGCTGCTGTTACCAGCGGCGGCCAGCTTGGCTGTTTTCGTCTGGCTGCTGACGCTGCACCCGGCGGCCAGCGGTCGCGTGTACGCGGCCTACGGCGGCGTCTATGTGGCTTTCGCCAGTGTGGGTGGTGTTGCTGGCCGCGCTGGCCGACGCGCTGCTGCTCGGCGGCTGAAGTCACTCGGGGCCGACAGCACCACACCCTGGAAACGCATTGAAAGCCCCGCAGCTCAAGGCTGATAGCATTTGCGGATGCGTCGAGTCATCGCCATCCTGCTGCTGAGTTTTCTGTCGTTCCAGCCTGTCTGGGCGGCGGTTGCAAGCCATGGAGAGCACGAGGAGCAGCACGTCAGTCATCACGAGCAGACCCAGCATGGTGAAGCTGACATCGATTCTGGCAGAAGCGATGCCGCTGGAGCGGAATCGGGCGCTGGTGATCCTGATTGCGACCATTGCCACTGCAGTTGCGCCGGCATTTCGCAGCGGGCTGCACTCATTGCGGGCGTCGTACCTGGTTTGCACCCGCGCCCTGCGCTTGAAGTGACAGGCGGCGCGCACGCGTCCGCACGACCCGAACGCCCTCAGTGGCTGGGCCTCGCCTGATCGGCGAGGCGGGTCTCCTCCACCCCTGACACCCGTCTGCTGCTGACAGCGCGCCGTCTTTGACGGTTCGCTTTAGGCTGCGGCGCGACCTGATGGTCGCAGCTTGCCGATCTCCTGTGAGTTGTTCTCAACACTGGAGCATCGGATGCACCGAGAGATTCGAATCAAGGCAGCGCTGCGCACTGGCGCGGCAGCCGGCCTGATGGCATGGGCGCTGAGCGCGCTGGGTCAGACCACACCCACGCCGACGGCTGTTCCTTCGGGCGCGGCCGCTAGCGCCAGCATCAGCCTCAAGCAAGCCTTCGACGCTGCCTGGGCACGTCAACCCGAGGCGCAGGCTTTGCCGGCGCGACGCGACGCGGCGCGCGCGTCTCAGCAGGCCGCCCAGGCCTGGACCCCAGAGCCGGTGGCGCTGGAGGCCTCAGGCAAGTCCGACCGGCTGAACCGCAACCAGGGCAGGCGCGAATTGGAGTTCGGCATTGCCGTGCCGCTGTGGTTGCCCGGCGAACGCGCGCGCAGCCAGACACTGGCCCAGGCCGAAGGGCGGGCGGCGGAAAGCCGCGCCAGCGCGGCGCAATTGCGCGTCGCCGCTGCGGTGCGCGAGGCATGGTGGCTATGGCAGCTGGCAGGACTCGATGCCGAGGTGGCGCGCGGCCAGGTCGACAACGCACGCCGCATCGCCGCCGATGTCGCGAAGCGGGCTCAGGCAGGCGACCTGGCCCGGTCTGACCGCAACCAAGCCGACGGCGCCGTGGCCGCGGCGGAGTCATCGCTGGCGCAGGCGGAGGCTGCGCTCGCTGTGGCACGCCAGCAGTTGCAGGGCGCATCAGGGCTGAGCGTCCCGGCGGCCGGGGCTTCGGCGCCCGGCACCGCGGGCACGGCCATCTCTGCGGAAGCCGAGCCGCCACTGAACGCACCCGAACCGACAGTGCATGCAGCGCTGACTGAGCTGCAGGACCAAGCCGCATTGGCGCAAGGTGCTGCGGCTCTGGCAGCGACGCAGTCACGCGCCAACCCCGAAGTAACGCTGGCCGTGACGCGCGAACGCGGGGCGTCTGCCGAGCCCACCTTGCAGACGCTGACGCTGGGCATCCGCATCCCGTTCGGCGCAGGCCCGCGTTACAACGCCCGCGTGGCCACTGCGCAGGCCGAGCGCACGGAAGCCGAGGCCCGGCTGGTGTTGGAGCGCCAGCGCCTGCTGGCCGAACGCGAGAGCTCCGCTGCGCGCCTGTCGGCCACGCGTGCGCAGCTTGCAGCGGCAGAGCGGCGCGCCCAGCTGGCCACCGAAACGCGCGGCTTCTTCGACAAGTCGTTCCGACTGGGCGAATCCGATCTGCCAACCCGGCTGCGCATCGAGGCTGAGGCCACCGAAGCCGAACGCCAGGCTGCACGCGCGCGGATCGAGGTCGCGGCCGCCATATCGGCGCAACGACAGGCCCTGGGCCTGCTGCCCGATTGATGAGCCCGAACGGCCGCCCACCACACCACGCATTCCAGGTCACATTCCCATGAACCTGCACCATCTTCTGGCGGCCCTCAGCCTGGTTGCCGCCTGCCTGTTCGCAGCGCCTGCGCTGGCCGCCGGCGACGGCCATGATCACGGCGCCGAGGCTCCTGCGGCCGGCGGCACAGCCCTGCCGCGCTTCGCTGCCGTCTCCGATGCCTTCGAGCTTGTCGGCGTGCTCAACGGCAAGCAGCTCACGCTTTACCTCGATCGCGCAGCCGACAACAGCCCGGTGCGCGACTCGCAGATCGAACTCGAGGTGGCGGGGGCCAAGTACAAGGCGGTCAAACATGGCGACGACGAGTACGAAGTCATGCTCAAGGACGCCCCCAAACCCGGCGTCCTGGGCATCACTGCCACGGTGATGGCAGGCGCCGACGCCGACCTGCTGGCGGGTGAGCTGGACCTGCATGACAAAGGTTCGGCCAGTGAGCCGGCGCATGTGCATGGCCGGCTGGAATATGCCGGCTGGGCAGCGGGCGGGCTTGTCGTGCTGATGCTCGTGATCTGGGGTATTCGCCGCATGGCCGCGGGCCGCCGTTCGACGGTCGGGAGTGCCGCATGAATCTCATGAGCCCAATGAACGTGATGACCGGCGCCAGACAGGCTAGCAAACGCATGAAGTCCGCCATGATCCACCGCAGCTTCCTTGTCGGCCTGGCACTGTTGTTTGCTTTCGCCACCACGCCAGCCCAGGCTGGTGAAGGCCATGACCACGGTGACAGCGCGGCGGCGCCCAGCGCCAACGGCCCGCAGCGCCTGCCCGACGGCAGCGTCTTCCTGCCCAAACCGGCGCAGCGCCAACTGGGCGTGCGCACGGTGGTGGCTGCCGACGGCGAACTGTCACGCTCGGTGGAGCTGAGCGGGCGTGTGCTGATGGACCCCAACGCCGGGGGCAAGGTGCAGCCCTTGAACGCGGGCCGCATCGAGCCCGGCCCACGGGGCCTGCCCAACCCCGGCCAGACGGTGCGCAAGGGTGAGGTGCTGGCGTATGTCCTGCCGTCGGCCGCGCCCATCGAGCGTTCCAACCAGGCCGCACAGCTGGCCGAGTTGCGTGCTGCCAAGACCTTGGCCGACAAACGCATCGCGCGCCTTCAGGAACTGGCCGATACCGTGCCGCGCAAGGACATCGAGGCCGCCGAAAGTGAAGCGTCCAGCCTGGCCGGGCGCATCTCGGCCGTGGGCGCCGGCCTTTCGACACGTGAAGCCCTGCTGGCCCCCGTGTCGGGCGTGATCGCCTCGGCGCATGTGGTGGCGGGACAGGTGGTCGACGCACGCGAGCTGTTGTTCGAGATCGTCGACCCTTCGCGGCTGCGCATCGAGGCCCTGGCTTTCGATCCGGCACTGGCCGCCAATGTCGGCAGTGCTTCGCTGGCCCTGGGCACCGCGACCGTGCCCCTGGTGTTTGTCGGCGCATCCCGCAGCCTGCGCGAACAAGCGCTGCCGCTGGCCTTTCGCGCCCAGGGTGCGGTCTTGAACCAGCTTGCCGTGGGCCAACCGGTGCGCGTGTTCGTGCAGACCAAGGCCAAGGTCAAGGGCATCTCCGTGCCGGTGGCATCGCTGATGAAGAACCCGGCCAACCAGACCATCTTGTGGGTGAAGACGGCGCCCGAACGTTTCGAGCCACGCACCGTGACCATCGAGCCATTGGATGGGGTCAACGCAGCTGTCGTCTCGGGCCTGAAGCCAGGCGACCGCGTCGCCACCCACGGTGCCACCTTGATCAACCAGGTGCGTTGACATGTTCAAGTGGCTACTCGACAGCAGCCTGGCCAACCGGCTGCTGGTGATCATCAGCAGTGTGGTCCTGATGGCCTACGGCGCGTTCACGCTGACGCGCACCCCGGTGGACGTGTTCCCCGACCTCAACAAGCCCACGGTGACCATCATCACCGAGGCCGGCGGCATGGCCGCCGAAGAGGTGGAACAGCTCATCACATTTCCGCTGGAAACGACCATGAACGGCCTGCCGGGCGTGGAGACGATCCGCTCGGTCTCGTCCGCCGGCCTGTCCTTCATCTACGTCACCTTCGACTGGAGCACCGACATCTTCCGTGCGCGCCAACTGGTCAGCGAACGCCTGGCGGCGATGGAAGAAGGTATCGCCGAAGGGGTGTTGCCGCGCATGGGCCCGATCAGCTCGATCATGGGTGAGATCATGCAGATCGCCATTCCCGTGGACACCAGCAAGATCAGCGCGATGGCTGTGCGTGAATACGCCGACTGGGTCCTGCGGCCGCGCTTGCTGTCCGTGCAGGGCGTGGCCCAGGTCATCCCCATCGGCGGTGAAGTGCGGCAGTTCCAGGTGCAGCCCAACACCGTGCGCATGGCCGAACTGGGCATCACGCACGAGCAGCTTGAGGCGGCGCTGAAGGGCTATTCGAGCAACACCTCGGGCGGCTTCCTGGAGCTGAACGGGCGTGAGTACCTGATCCGCAACCTGGGCCGCACTTCGCTGCTGGACGACCTGAAGAACCTGGCGCTGACCGCAAGGGACGGACAGCCCATCCTGATGCGGCAGATAGCCGAAGTCACCTTCGCTGCGGCCATCAAACGAGGCGACGCGGGTTATGAAGGCCAGCCGGCCGTCATCCTGGGCATACAGAAGCAGCCTTCTGCCGACACCATTGCGTTGACGCGGAACATCGAGGAAGCCCTCGCCGGCCTGAAAACGTCGCTGCCGGCCGGCATGCAGGAACCCAAGGTCACCTTCCGCCAGGCCAGCTTCATCGAGGCCTCGATCACCACGCTGCAGGGCAAGCTGATCGGCGCCTCGATCTTCGTGGCTGTGATCCTGTTCTTCTTCCTCGGCACGCTGCGGCCGACGGTGATTGCGCTCACTGCCATCCCGGTGTCGATCTTCATCACCGCGCTGGTCTTCCGCTACTTCGGCCTGTCGATCAACACCATGACGCTGGGGGGCCTGGCCATCGCCATCGGCGGCCTGGTGGATGACGCGGTGGTGGGCGTCGAGAACGTGCTGCGGCGCTTGAAGGAAGACCGCGTCAAACATCCCGAGCACCGCCTGAATCCGCTGGAAGTGGTGGCGCACGCGACGATGGAAGTGCGCTCGGCCATCCTCTACGCCACCGTCATCATCGTGCTCGTCTTCATCCCGCTGTTTGCACTGCCCGGCTTGGAGGGCAAGCTGTTCGTGCCGCTGGGCATCGCCTTCATCGTCTCGACCTTGGCCTCGTTGATCGTCTCGGTGACGGTGACACCCGTGCTCAGCTACTACCTGCTGCCGGGCATGAAGAACCTGGATCACGGCGACACACGTTTCCTGCGCTGGCTGAAGAAGGGCTATCACTCGTCGCTGCAGAACGTGCTGAATGCACCCAAGGCGGCGATGGCGGCTGCGGGTGCTGCGGTGGTGGTGGCGGCTGTCGCGGTGCCGTTCTTCCCAACCACTTTTCTGCCGCCGTTCAACGAAGGTATTTTGTTGATCGGCTTACGGCTGAACCCTGGGGTGACGCTGGCCGAAACCTCGGCCTTGGCACGCCAGGCCGAAGTGCTGGTCAGCCAGGTGCCGGAAGTGACGCATGTGGGCCGGCGCAGCGGCCGTGCCGAACTCGACGAACACGCCGAGGGAGTGCACGTCAGCGAACTTGACGTGGGCCTCAAACCCACGGCCGAGCTGACACGCACGATGGACGAGATCAAGGCCGACATCCGCGCGCGCTTGGTCAATCTGCCGGTGGCGCTGGAGATCGGCCAGCCCATCTCGCACCGCATCGACCACATGCTCTCGGGTGTGCGTTCGCAGATCGCCATCAAGATCTTCGGCGAAGACCTCGACGCCCTGCGCGGCCAGGCCGATGTGCTGCGCGGCAGGTTGGCGGCCATTCCTGGCATTGCCGACCTGCAAATCGAAAAGCAGGTGCTGGCGCCGCAGATCAAGGTACGCGTGGACTACGCCGCCGCCGCGCAGTACGGCGTGCCGGCGCCCCAGGTGCTGGCCACGTTGCAGAACCTGGTCGAGGGCGAGAAGATCACGCAGATCGTCGAAGGCAGCCGGCGCTTCGCGCTGGTCGTGAAGCTGCCCGAGGCGGCGCGCTCGGTCGAAGGCCTGGGCCAGATCCTGATCGAGACACCGAACGGCCGCATCCCGCTGAGCAAGATCGCCAGCATCGAAGATGGCGACGGCCCGAATCAGATCAGCCGCGACGACGGAAAACGGCGCATCGTGCTGTCGGCCAACGCTTCGGGCCGAGCCTTGTCGGAGATCGTCGCCGACATCCGCAAGGTGGTCGCAGACACCAAGCTGCCCGAGGGCTATTTCATCACCCTGGGCGGCCAGTTCCAGGCCCAGGAGGAAGCCTCGCGACTGGTCGGCCTGCTGAGCATCGTCTCACTGACGCTGATGTTCGTGGTGCTCTTCAGCCGCTATAAGTCCAGCGTGCTGGCCGCCCTGATCATGGTCAACATCCCGCTGGCGCTGGTGGGCGCGGTGCTGGGCCTGTGGCTGTCCGGCCAGCCGCTGAGCGTGGCCGCGCTGGTGGGCTTCATCACGCTGGCCGGCATCTCGGTGCGCAACGGCATCCTGAAGGTCAGCCACTACATCAACCTGATGCGCTTCGAGGGCGAGAACTTCGACCACAAGATGATCCTGCGCGGCTCGCTGGAGCGGCTGAGCCCGGTGCTGATGACGGCCCTGGTGACAGCGTTCGCGCTGGCCCCGCTGCTTTTCGAAGCCGAGCAGCCCGGCACCGAAGTGCTGCATCCGGTGGCCGTGGTGATCTTCTCCGGCCTCATCAGTTCGACCCTGCTCGACACCTTCCTCACGCCTGCGATGTTCTGGCTTTTCGGGCGCAAGCCGGCCGAAGCGCTGATGGACAGCAAGGACGCCGAGGCTCTGTGATCCCCGTTTTGCTCCCCTCACACCACCCGAAAAGGAAACTCATGAAATTCCCAGCATTCCTCGCTGCCTTCGCCCTGACCTTCGCTGGCACCGCCTTTGCGGCAGGCGACCACCACCGTGCGGGCGACGACCACAAGCCGATGCACGGCGGCATCGTTACCGGCACCAAGCTGATGGACTACGAACTGGTCGCCAAGCCGACCGCGATCCAACTCCACCTGCGTGACCACGGCAAGTCGGCCGACGTCTCCAAAGCCAGCGCCAAGCTGACGCTGCTGACCGGTACCGAGAAGCAGGAAGTCGAACTGAAGCCGGCAGGCGACAAGCTCGAGGCCACGGGCAGCTTCAAGGTCGGCCCGGGCAGCAAGGCCGTCGCCGTTGTGACCATCGCTGGCAAGCCTGCCGGGACAGTGAGATTCGCCATCAAGTAAGGCGTGCGTCTGAAGATTGGCAAAGCGTTTGCGCAGACTGCCTTGTCACCGAAGGCTGCGGATCCCTTTGACGAAAGGCAATCGCACAGTGGACAACCTCGACTCGGACAAACCATGTTGTGGATCTGATTCGCAAGAAAACTGAGCGCACGGCATCAGCAAAAGGATGAGGAAGAACAGCCTACGCAGTGCAAATATCCTGAAGGTATCGAAAGTGACCCCCACGGTCTTGCGGCCGTGGGGGTGAAGTCAGTCACGCTGCTTCGCGCAGTTCTTCGGTGTCGACTCTGGCTGTGCCGGCTTCGTCCTTGTCGAAGTCGAGTCGCTTGAGCAATTCGCGCTGCCGGGTCATCAGGTCCAGCAATCGGCCTTCGTGCTCGAACGAGCGCTGGAGTTCGAGTCGGATGTCGTCCAGCCGTTTGCGCCTGACCTGCAGTTGGGTCTCGCCCGCAGCGTGCTGCTTTGGAATCGACCCCAGCAGATCGACCAGCGCCCCGACGAGTGCGGGCCCGGTCTGGTACGGCGTTGCCTGGTACAGGCAGGCTCCCGACAGGTACAGGTTTGGCACCTCTTCGCCCCGCGTGGCCTGCACGCCCAGCTCGAAACCGCCGAACCGGCCCGCGATCTGCTCAATCTCACGGCCGCCCGCGCGCATTTCGTCCCTGGTCGCCTTGATGAGGCCGCGCAGGGCCGCGCCCACGGCGTCGGGGCCGGCGATCTTTCGGCCGCCCACCTCCGCACAGATGCCTTGGAGAGTCTGTGGCTCGATGCGCGCCACGTCTTGGGCATACAGCGCGACCTTGCGCTGCTGCGCCTCGATCATCATCGGCAGCCGGCTCACTTCGCTCTCGTTGGCATAGCGTTGGTTGCGCCACACCGAGAACAGCGTCGACAGCCTCGCCACTTCCGCGTCTACGCCGGCCTTTTCGATGACCAGCGGGTTGCCCGATGCCAGCGCCTTCACCTCGGCATACGACAGCGCCGCCAGTTCCACGTCTTCCAGCGACCGGATGCCCTTGTCGCCCTTCATCACCTGCGCGATGAAGCGCGCTTTGGTCTCCAGTGTCTGCCACATGTAGCTGTCGAAACTGCCTTCGGTGACGTAGCGGAAGATCTCCACGTCCTCGCACTCGTTGCCCTGGCGCAGGATGCGCCCCTCGCGTTGTTCGACGTCACAGGGACGCCAAGGCGCATCGAGGTGATGCAGGGCACACAGGCGGGTCTGCACGTTGGTGCCGATGCCCATCTTCGCCGTCGAGCCGAGCAGCACGCGGACCCGTCCTTCACGCACCGCCTTGAACAGCGTCGCCTTCTGGGTGTCGGTCTCGGCGTCGTGCACGAACGCGATCTCCCTCTCCTTGACGCCGGCCTCCATCAACCGCGCCCGCAAATCGTCGTACACGCTGAAGGCGTGACCCTGCTTGGGCGACGACATGTCGCAGAACACCAGCTGCGCACCACGGAACGCGGAGCTGCGCTCCCGGATTGCCAGCACCTCGCGCAGGCAGGCGGCCACCTTGCCGCTGTCATCGAACCGTGCCTGCGGCGCCACCAGCCGGAAGTCCAGCGCCGCCTTGCGGCCGTCGGTAGTGATGGCCAGCATGTTGTCGTCCTGCGGCTTCACATGGCCGCTGCGGATCGCTTCGGCGCGCTGCACCAGTGTCTGCACAAAGGCCTTGAGCGCCTTGCTGGCCGGGCAGGCCACGATGCGCGGTTTGTCACCCCGCAGCCGGGGCACCGGCAGCTTCAACATCTCGGCAGTGCGGATGTCGGCCACTTCGCCGAACACCGCCATCAGCTCGGGCACGTTGATGAAACGTGCGAACCGGGTGTGCATGCGGTAGCCACTGCCGTCCGGTGCGATCTCCAGCGCCGTGACGCTTTCGCCGAAAGTGGCGGCCCAGGCGTCGAACTGCTGCAGCCCGAGTTCCTCCAGCCGTCGCGGCTGAAGGTAGCGCATCATCGTGTGGATCTCCGCCATGGTGTTGGCGACCGGTGTCGCCGTCGAGAACACCACGCCGCGTTGGGCGCGCCCGTGCGAACTCTCGTGAAGACGCATCGTGTAGCGCGTCTTCAGGTACAGATCGAAGGCGCGTTCCGAGTTCGTCAGCGGCAGGCCCGCCAGGCGGGTCATCTTCGTGAACCGGTACAGGTTCTTGTGCAGATGGGCTTCGTCGACGAACAGGCAGTCGATGCCCAGTTGCTCCCAGGTCAGCAGGTCGTCCTTCTTCTTGTCGGCCAGCAGCTTCTCCAGCCGCACGGCCCAGTTCTTCTTCATGGCCTCGAGTTGCTTGACGATCCGGTTCCCCCGGTCGTTGCTCCTTTCGGCCCGTACAGCCATCTCGATTTCCATGATGATGTCCTTGATGAAT
>JANPHI010000059.1:0-7243 GCA_031424355.1 Betaproteobacteria bacterium | reverse complement strand
GAGCAGCAGATTGCCGACGTGCAGCGTGAACAGCGCAGCGACGCGGTGGCCAAGGTCAAGGCCATGATGGCCGAATATGGTTTGACGCTGGCCGACATCGGCAGCAGCAGCAAGGCCGCCGCGCCGAAGAAAGCCACCAGCAAGGTCGCCGCGAAGTTCCACAACGCGGCCACCGGCGACACCTGGTCGGGCCGTGGCTTGAAGCCCAAGTGGCTGACCGCTGCGCTGGCATCGGGCCGCGCCTTGTCGGAATTCGCGGTCTAAACCGCCTCGGCGGCCGCCACGCTGTGCAGCTTCATGCAATCCCCGTGGTGGCCCCTTGAATCCTGACCCGGGTCCGCGTCCTGCCGACGCCCACCCGGATGCATCCCCCCCCGCCAACCCGCCGCCCGCGCGGCCGGTCAGGCTCGCAGCCTGGAATCTGTCGGCCACCACCGCTTTGCGGGGTGCGATGGCTGCCGTTGCCGCGCTGGTGCTGGCCTACCTGGGCGCACTCTGCCTGCCCTTGGCACCCTGGAATGCGCTGAGCCTGCCTGCCGGGCTGGCCTTGGCCGGCCTGTGGCGCTTCGGGCGGGCCACCTTGCTCGGGGTGGTGCTGGGCTGCCTGGCGGCTCTGCCCGGCCTGGGCTGGAGCTGGGGAACGACAGCGGCGGCAGCCCTGGGCTTGGCCGCCGCCGCGCTGGGCGCCCAGATCCTGTTGCGGCGGCTGCGTTTCGACGCCCGTCTGGAGCGGGCCACCGACATCGCAAGTCTGGCCAGCACGGTGGTCATCGGTGCCGCCTTGCCCCTGGCCGTCGCGGCTTCGGCCTGGACCGCCGTCGTGCGCGGCGCCGGTCTGGCCGCGTTCAACGGCCTGGCCGCCGGCTGGTGCGTGATGGCGCTGGGCATGCTGACCACCGCGGTGGCCGTGCTGGCCTTTGACCGCAGCATGTTGCGGGCCCTGCACCGGGGCACCGCCTGGCAGCAAAGCGCCACCGGGCTGGCGGCCATGCTGATGGTGCTGTGGCTGCTGTGGATGGCTACCACCGAACGGTCACCGCTGGCGGTGCTGGCCTTGTTCGCGCCGCACGTGGTGGTGGTGGGCCTGGCGCTGCGCGGTCAACTCGCGCTGGCGGCCGTGGGCATGCTGGCTGCCGGCTTGCTGGGCTCGGCAACGGCCAGTTCCGGTTTGTCGATGTGGGGCCTGGGCGGCAGCCCGGGGCCGGCACTGGCGGCCTGGATGGCCTCGGCGCTGGCCCTGATGCTGTGGGCCTATGCCTCGATGGTCGAGTGGCGCGGCCGGTCGCAGCGCTGGGAATGGGCGCTGGACGGTTCGCGGCTGGGCGTGGCCGACTGGCATTTGCAGCGCGACGCCAGCTTCGCGTCGGCCGCGTGGCGCTCGCTCACGTCCCACGCCGGCAAGGCCTGGACGCCCGCCGCCTGGCTGGCCCAGGTGCACCCCGAAGACCGTCGTGCCGTCACCGAAGCCACCGCCGCCTTGACGGCCGGCGACGCGGGCCGTCGCACCTTCGAGTTGCGCATGCCGCAGGGCAGCGGCTGGCGCTGGGTGGAGGTGACGATGATGGTCATCGAGCGCGACGGCGAAGGCCTGCCGGTGCGCCTGCTGGCCACGCTGTCCGACGTGCAGGAAAGGCACAACGCGCAAGAGCGGCAACTGATGTCGGTCAGCCTGTTCCAGCACCTGTCGGAAGGCCTGCTGATCACCGACGCCGACCTGCGCGCGCTGGACGTGAATGCGGCCTACACGCAGATCCTGGGCATGCCGCGTGAAGAGGTGCTGGGCACCGTGCCTTCGCTGCTGCGCCCGACGCCAGCCGACCCGGTGGCGCGCCAACAACGTGCCGCGATGTGGGGCAGCCTGCGCGACACGGGCAGCTGGCGCGGTGAACTGCTGGAACGCCGCCGCAATGGCGAACTGTGCACGCTGCAGACCACCATTTCCACGGTGCGTGGCCCCAGCCAGGACCTGCGCTACCACGTGCTGGTGATCAGCGACATCACCCAGCAGCAAGCCCAGCGCGAACAGCTGGAACGGCAGGCCCATTTCGACGAATTGACCCGCCTGCCCAACCGCGCTCGGCTGTCTCAATTGCTCGACGACGCCATGCGTGCCGCCGACCGCGACGGCTACCTGCTGGTGGTCTGCTACCTCGACCTGGACCGCTTCAAGCCGGTCAACGACCGCTACGGCCACGCCGCTGGCGACCGCCTGCTGGCCGAACTGGCCGGCCGCCTGCGCAGCGCCCTGCGCAGCCGCGAACACTGGACCGATTCGGCCGCGCGCCTGGGCGGCGACGAGTTCGTGCTGCTGCTGCGCGCCGGCACGCTGGAAGAGGCCCGGCTGGCCGTCGAACGCGTGCTGCGGGTGGTCTCGCTGCCCTATGTCGTCGACCCGGCGCAGGACAGCGTGCAGGTCACCGCCAGCATGGGCGCCACCGTCTACCCGGTGGACCGCAGCGACGCCGACACCCTGCTGCGCCACGCCGACCACGCGATGTACGGCGCCAAGCAATCGGGCCGCAACGGCTACCTCTTCTTCGACCCCGAGCACCGCCGCCGCACCGAACAGCGCGTGATGGCCATCGGCCGCATCCAGGAAGCGCTGGACCAGCAGGAATTTGTCCTGTTCTACCAGCCCAAGGTGGACATGCGCAGCGGCCGCGTACTGGGCTTCGAGGCGCTGCTGCGCTGGGAACACCCGCAGCAAGGGCTGATCGCGCCGCTGCAGTTCCTGCCGCTGATCGAAAACACCGGCCTGTCGTCGCGCGTGGGCGACTGGGTGCTGGCGCAGGCGCTGGAACACCTGTCGCAATGGCGGCGCAAGGGCTTCGATTTCTCGGTCAGCGTGAACATCTCGGCGCGCCACCTGCAAGAGCCTGACTTCGCACTGCGGCTGTCGGAACTGCTGGCCCGCCACGGCGAGATGCTGGCGACCCGGCTGGAACTGGAAATGCTGGAAACGGCGGCCCACGCCGACATCGAGGCCACGTCGGCCCTGGTGGCGCGCTGCCAGGGCATCGGCGTGAAGTTCGCGCTGGACGACTTCGGCACCGGCTATTCGACGCTGACCTACCTGAAACGCCTGCCGGTGGACGTGCTGAAGATCGACCGCAGCTTCGTGCACCACATGCTGGACGACACGCAGGATCGCGCCATCGTCGAAGGCGTCATCGGCCTGGCGCGCACCTTCGGCTGCACCGTGGTGGCCGAGGGTGTGGAATCGCCTGCGCAAGCCCGCACGCTGCTCGACCTGGGCTGCGACATCGGCCAGGGCACCGGCATCGCCGCGCCCATGCCGGCGGCGCTGGTGGCGCAGTGGGTGCGCGACTACCGCGGCATGTTCTCGCTGTCGCCGGCCGAGCCACCGAACACCGCCCCGCAGCAGCTGGCCTGAGGGCGTCAGAACCAGGCTGCCGACTAGACTCGGCAGGTGATTCCAGCCTCCTTTCTGCAAGAACTGATCGCCCGCGTCGACATCGTCGAGGTGGTCGGCCGCCATGTCGAACTGAAGCGCGGCGGCGCCAACTTCATGGGGCTGTGCCCCTTCCACGGCGAAAAGTCCCCCAGCTTCTCGGTCAGCGCGTCCAAGCAGTTCTATTACTGCTTCGGCTGTGGGGCGAGTGGCGACGCCATCCGCTTCCTGACCGAGCACCTGGGTTTGAGTTTTGTCGAGGCCGTGCGCGACCTGGCGCAGGGTGTCGGTTTGACCGTGCCTGAAGAGCAGGTCAGCCCCGACGAACGCGAACGGCGCAACACGCTGCGCGAACGCCGTTCTTCGCTGGGCGACGTGCTGACCAAGGCCGCCGATTTCTACCGCACACAACTGCGCGCCACACCGCGCGCGGTGGACTACCTGAAACGGCGTGGCCTGACCGGTGCGGTGGCGGCGCGCTTCGGCCTGGGCTATGCGCCGCCGGGCTGGCGCACGCTGGCCGGGGTGTTCCCGCGCTACGACGACCCGCTGTTGGAAGAGGCCGGCCTGGTGCGTTTGAAAGAAGCCGAAGACCCAGGCCACGGCGCGCCCGACAAGACGGCCGGTCAAGGCGACGAGGCTGCTGCCGAGCGCAGCCGCTACGACTGGTTCCGCGACCGCGTGATGTTCCCCATCCGTTCGGTGGACGGCACCGTGATCGGCTTCGGCGGCCGCGTGCTGGACGACAGCAAGCCCAAGTACATGAATTCGCCGGAGACCCCGGTGTTCAGCAAGGGCCGCGAGTTGTACGGCCTGTTCGAAGCCCGGCAGGCCCTGCGCGACAAGGGCTACGCGCTGGTCGTCGAGGGCTATATGGACGTCGTCGCGCTGGCGCAATCGGGCTTTGCCAACGCGGTGGCCACGCTGGGCACGGCCTGCACCGCCGACCACGTGCAGAAGCTCTTCCGCCACACCGACGCGGTGGTCTTCAGCTTCGACGGCGACGCCGCCGGGCGCCGCGCGGCGGGTCGCGCGCTGGAGGCCTCCCTGCCCCATGCTTCCGACCTGCGCACGGTGCGCTTCCTCTTCCTGCCGCCCGAGCACGACCCGGACAGCTTTGTGCGCGAACGGGGCCCCGAGGCTTTCGAGGCGCAGGTCAGCCAGGCCGTGCCCTTGTCGAAGCAGTTGATCGTTCAGGCTGGCGAGGACGCCGACCTGCAGACCGCCGAAGGGCGCGCCCGCATGTTGGCTCAAGCCAAGCCGCTGTGGATGGCGCTGCCCGACGGCGCGCTGAAGCGTCAGTTGCTGCCCGAACTGGCGCGGCAGGCGCAGCTGGATACCGCCGATCTCAGCGCGCTCTGGGGCACGACTGCGGCGGCACCACCACGTCCGGCAAACCGCACGGCGGGCCCAGCCAGCGCGCCCCCGAGGCGCTCAGGCCGCCAGGCCCCGGCCGGCACCGCCGACCTGGCCTTGCGCCTGCTGCTGCGCCACGCCGACTGGCTGGAGCGCCTTTCTGGCGAAGACCAAGGGCTGCTGCACGAGTTGAGCGGCAGCCACGGCCTGGCCGTGGCGTGGCTGGAGCGTCAATTGATGGAGCATGGCGCGCTGACCTGGGCGGCTCTGGACGGGCTGATGGACGGCGAACCCTGGTGCGCAGAAGCCCGCGGCTGGGTGAACGCGGCAGTCGTCGATGAAGAGCAGGGTTTCGAGGATCTGCGCCTGGTGCTGCACCGCATGTGGATCGTCACGCTGCAACAGGACATTGAGGCCCTGATCGCCGATGGCCACACCGAGCGCGAGCAATTGCAGCGCATCAGCGCGCTGGACTTCCGCATCCGCGAACACCGCAAAGCCGAGCGCGAACTGGCCGATCAACACCCCGCAAGGCGTTGATTTCACTGGGCTGCGGATACAATCCACGGTTTGTCGCCGCGGCAAGAGTGACAGCAGCAACCCAGACGGGATTTCTGAGCCCCGACCATCCCCTCGAGAATTTTCGAGAAGGGGGCAACACCGGTCATCCGCCCACCCGTCCATCCGCTCACCCGGAAACGCTGCTCCCACGATGAGTTCACCTGAGCTTGCCTGCCCGACCTGCGTGACCACGCGTTCCACACCCGCCACATGCGGGCGTGCCGTTCGCTGACGTTCCGCAGGCCCCGTGACGCCCGCTTTGCCCCAAGGAAACGCATGACCGCCAAGAAGACCGCCGCCCCCGCCTCCAAGCCTGCTGAGGCCAAGCCTGTTGTTGCCCCGGCTGCCAAGGCTGTCGCCGCTGCGCCTGCCAAGCCGGCCAAGACGCCCGCGAAGGCCCTGACTGCGCAAGCCGAAGCGAAATCGGCCAAGGCCGCTGCGCCCAAAGCCGCAAAACCTGTCAAAGCCGATGCGAAGGCCGACGCCAAGGGTGGCAAACCGGCCAAGAAGGCCGCCGATGCCAAGAAGGCGGCGGCCGTCGAAGAACTGGACATGGCCGACATCGAGGCCGATCTGGAAGGTGAAGTCGAGGTCGAGGCTGAAGCCGAGGTCTTGCCTGCCGGCGGTGAGAAGGTCGAGAAGGTCAAGCCGCTGCGCATGAAGGTGTCGCGCGCCAAAGAGCGCGCGCTGATGCGCGAATTCGGCCTGGAAGAAACGACGCTGACGGAGGAAGAAGCCGCCAAGCGCCGCCAGGAGCTGAAGACGCTCATCAAGATGGGCAAGACGCGCGGCTTCCTGACGCACCAGGAGATCAACGACCACCTGCCCGAAAAGCTGATCAACGAGGAAATCCTCGAAGCGATCATCTCCATGCTCAACGACATGGGCATCGCCGTGTACGAGCAGGCGCCCGACGCCGCCACGCTGCTGGTTGCTGGCGGTGGCGCCACCACCGCCACCGAGGAAGAAGCCGAAGAAGCGGCTGAAGCCGCCCTGTCCACCGTGGACAGCGAATTCGGCCGCACCACCGACCCGGTGCGCATGTACATGCGCGAAATGGGCACGGTCGAGCTGCTGACGCGCGAAGGCGAAATCGAGATCGCCAAGCGCATCGAAGGCGGCTTGCAGGCCATGATGCTGGCGATCAGCGCATCGCCGACGACCATCGCCGAGATCCTGTCGATGGCCGACCGCATCGGCAAGGGCGAGATGGCCATCAGCGAAGCCGTCGATGGCTTTGTTGCCGAGGACGAGGCCGACGACTACGTGGCCGAAGAAGACTTCGACGAGTTCGACGAAGAAGACGATGACGACGGCAACGGCGGCAGCAAGGCGCTGACCAAGAAGCTCGAAGAGCTGAAGAAGCAGGCGCTGGAGAAGTTCGCCAACCTGCGCTTGCACTTCGACAAGATGCGCAAGGCCTACGAAAAAGACGGCTACAAGTCGGCCCCGTACAACAAGGCGCAACTGGCCATCAGCGAAGACCTGATGACCATCCGCTTCACGGTCAAGACCATCGAGAAGCTGTGTCACATCCTGCGCAGCCAGGTCGACGACGTGCGCCGCTACGAGCGCGAGATCCGCAAGATCGCGGTGGACAAATGCGGCATGCCGCAGGACCACTTCATCAAGACCTTCCCGCCCAATGTGATGAACCAGAAGTGGGCGGAAAAGGAAATCGCGGCCGGCAAGCCCTACAGCCACATCCTGTCGCGCAACCTGCCCGCCGTGCAGGAACTGCAGCAGAAGCTGTTCGACCTGCAGGCCCGCGCTGTTGTGCCGCTGGAAGACCTGAAGCTCATCAACAAGAAGATGAACGAGGGCGAGAAGGCGAGCCGCGACGCGAAGAAGGAAATGATCGAGGCCAACCTGCGCCTGGTCATCTCCATCGCCAAGAAGTACACCAACCGCGGC
>JANPHI010000058.1:0-5971 GCA_031424355.1 Betaproteobacteria bacterium | reverse complement strand
GGCATCGCAGCGCGCGAATTCGCGTCGCGCCACCTTGACGACTGCGCCATGCTGCGCGTGCTGGGCCTGAGCCAGCGGCGCATCGCCAGCGCCTATGCGCTGGAGTTCGGTTTCGTCGGTGTGCTGGCCAGCGGCCTGGGCGTGCTGATCGGCCTGGCGGTGCACTTCGTCTTCGTCAGCCTGCTGGCTGGCCTGGTGTCGGCCACGCTGCCGGCACCGGGGCCATGGCCGGCGCTGTTCGGCATGGGCGTGGGTTTGACGCTGCTGATGGGCTTCGGCCTGCCGCCGGTGCTGCAGCTGGCCAGCGTGCCGCCGCTGCGTGTCATCCGCCGCGACGTCGGCGGGCTGAAGGCCGCATCTTTCGGCGTGCTGGCCGCCGGCATGCTGGGCTTTGCCGCGCTGCTGCTGGCGGTGTCGTCGGACATCAAGCTGGGCGCCATCGCGGTGGGCGGTTTCGCGGCGGCGGCGGCGGTCTTCGCCGGCCTGTCGTGGCTGGCGGTGCGGGTGCTGAAACGCGCGGTGCCGGAAAGCAGCGCGCCGCGCTGGCTGGTGCTGGCCACGCGGCAGATCGCCGCGCGGCCGGCCTTCGCGGTGCTGCAGGTGTCGGCATTGGCCGTCGGCCTGCTGGCGCTGATGCTGCTGGTGCTGCTGCGTACTGACCTGATCAGCAGCTGGCGCCAGGCCACCCCGCCCGACGCGCCCAACCGCTTCGTCATCAACGTGCAGCCAGAACAGGCCGATGAATTCCGCGCCGCGCTGAAGCAGGCCGGCGTGCAGCGCTACGACTGGTACCCGATGATCCGCGGCCGCCTGGTGGCCATCAACGCCCAGCCGGTCAGCCCGGCCGACTACGCCGGTGACGAACGCGCCGCCCGCCTGGTCGACCGCGAATTCAACCTGAGCCACAGCGCCACGCTGCCCGAGCACAACGCGGTCGTCAGCGGCCGCTGGGTCACCGACGAAGCGGGCGGCCTGAGCGTCGAAGAAGGCATCGCGAAACAGCTGCGCCTGAAGCTGGGCGACACGCTGCGTTTCGACATCGGCGGGCAACTGAAGGAAGGCCGCATCAGCACGCTGCGCAAGGTGGACTGGGGTTCGATGCGCGCCAACTTCTTCGTGATGTTTCCGCAGGCGGCCATCGGCGATGTACCGGCCACCTACATCAGTGCCTTCCGCGCGCCGGCGCCGGTGGCGGGGCAGTCCGGCCCCAGCTTCGACAACCGCCTGAGCCGCGACTTCCCGAACATCACCAACGTCGATGTGTCGGCCAGCATCGCGCAGGTGCAGCGCGTGCTGGACCAGGTCATCCGCGCGGTGGAATTCCTCTTCGGCTTCACGCTGGTGGCGGGCTTGGTGGTGCTGTTCGCGGCCGTGTCGGCCACGCGCGACCAGCGTTCGCGTGAATTCGCCATCATGCGGGCGCTGGGCGCCAGCAGCCGCCTGCTGGCCCAGGTGCAGCGCGCCGAACTGCTGGGCGTGGGCGCCCTGGCCGGCGGCCTGGCCGCCGTGGCCGCGATGGCCGTGGGCTGGGGCCTGGCGCGCTACGCCTTCGACTTCACCTGGAGCCCGTCACCCTGGGTGCCGCTAGCCGGCGCTGCCACCGGCGCGCTGCTGGCGCTGCTGGCCGGCTGGTGGGGCCTGCGCGAAGTGCTGCGCCGGCCGGTGGTGGAAACGCTGCGCGGCTCAGTGGCGGTCTAGGCCGCGACCTGCGGTGTTGCCCGGGCCTGCGTCGCTGCCCCCATCGCCACCAGCTTCGCGGTCAGCACCTCGGCCCGCACCGGCCGCGACATCAGGTAGCCCTGCACCAGATCGCAGCCGATCTCGCGCAGCAGCGCCAGTTGTTCTTCGGTTTCCACGCCTTCCACCACCACCTGCAGGCCCAGCGCGTGGGCCATCGCGGTGATGGCCTGGCACAGGGCGATGACGCGGGCGCCGGGCGCCAGCTTGCGGGTGAATGACGCGTCGATCTTCAGGCAGTTCACGTCCAGCCTGTCCAGCGAAGCCAGGCAGGAAAAGCCGATGCCGAAGTCGTCCACCGCCACCTCGATGCCGGCCGCGCGCAGCAGGCGCAGGCTGGCTTCGGTGGCTCCGCTGCCTTCGACCATCACGCTCTCGGTGATCTCGGCCACCATGGTGTGCTGCGCCAGGCCCAGGTCGGCCAGGTAGGCCGGCCATTGCGCGATGCGTTCGTCGGCGGCGCGCAATTGCAGCACCGACACATTGACCGTCATCTGCAGGTCGGGGCTGAGCACGCGCCACGCGGCCAGCTGTTGGGCGGCCGTGCGGAAGACCCAGTCACCGATGATGGTGATGACGCCGCTGTCTTCGGCGATGGGGATGAATTCGGCCGGGTTGACCTTGCCGAATTCGGGGTGCGTCCAGCGCAGCAGGGCTTCGCATTTGGCCATGTGCTGGCCGTCCAGCGTGAAGACGGGCTGGTACTCCAGGTGCAGCTGCCCGCGTTCAATGGCGCTGTGCAGGTCGGTCAGCAGGCGGCTGCGGCGGCGGCCGGCCACCTGCAAGGCGGGGTCGAAGCGCAGCGTGCGGTTGCGGCCCAGGCGCTTGGATTCGTACATCGCCATGTCGGCATGTGCGAACAGTTCGCTGGCCGACAGGCCGTCGGCCGGGTAGATCACGTAGCCGATGCTGCAACTCAGTTGCACCACGTCGCGGCGCAGCGCGATGGGTTCGGCCAGGCGGCGATTGATGCGTTCGGCCACGGCTGCGGCCTCGCCGCGTTCGGCCATGCCGGGCAGCAGCACGACAAACTCGTCGCCGCCCAGGCGCGCCACGACGTCGGTGCCCCGCACGCATTCACGCACCCGGCCCGAAACCTCGACCAGCAGCGCGTCGCCGGCGGCGTGGCCCAGCGAATCGTTGACGCTCTTGAAACGGTCCAGGTCGATGAACAGCAGCGCCGCTTCCAACTGCTGCTGCTTGGCCTTCAGCAGGGCGTTGTCCAGTTCGTCCAGCAGCAAGCGCCGGTTGGGCAGTTGGGTCAAGGGGTCGAAATGCGCCTGCAGCCAGACCGTGCGCTGGGCCTGCAGGCGTTCGCCGATGTCGCGCACGATCTTGCTGGCCGCAACAACGCGGCCGCTGCCGTCGGTGATGGGCGAAATCGTCACCGACACATCGACCAGGTGGCCGTCGCGGTGCAGCCTTTCGGTTTCAAAAGGGGCGATGCGTTCGCCGTTCGCCAGGCGGCGCAGGAACTCCGCTTCGTCGGCCACCATGCTGGCCGGAAAGATACGCAGGATGGGCTGGCCGATCATCTCGGCGGCGGTCCAGCCGAACAGCCTTTCGGCGGCGCTGTTCCAGCTCAGCACGCGGCCGTCCAGCGTCTTGCTGATGATGGCGTCGTCGCTGTTGTCGACGATGGACTGGAAGAACTCGCGTGGCGGCTCGCCTTCGACCCACGGGCGAGCGACCGGCGCGGTCACGATGCAGCGTGCGCCGTCGGGTGCAGGCCGCCCCCCAACTGGAAGCGGCTCAGCACCTCGGCCAGGCGCGTGGCTTGGGCGCGCAGGCTCTCGGCGGCGGCGGCCGACTGTTCAACCAGCGCCGCGTTCTGCTGCGTCATGCCGTCCAGGTCGGACACCGCGCTGTTGACCTGCCCGATGCCGGCACTTTGCTCGGCCGCAGCGGCGCTGATCTCGCCGATGATGTCCGAGACCCGGCGCACGCTGACCACGATCTCGTTCATCGTCGCCCCGGCGGCGGCCACCTGCTGGGTGCCGGCCGCGACGCGTTCGGTGCTCATGCCGATGAGTTGCTTGATTTCACGTGCGGCGGCGGCGCTGCGCTGGGCCAGCGAACGGACTTCAGACGCCACCACCGCGAAGCCGCGGCCCTGCTCACCGGCGCGCGCGGCTTCCACTGCCGCGTTCAGCGCCAGGATGTTGGTCTGGAAGGCGATGCCGTCGATGGTGCCGATGATGTCGGCGATGCGCTGGGCGCTGCCGTGGATCTCGTTCATCGTGGCCACCACCTGCGACACCGCCACGCCGCCGCGTTCGGCCACGCTGCTGGCCGATGCCGCCAGCTGGTTGGCGGTGCGCGCCGAATCGGCCGTCTGCCGCACGGTGCCGGTCAGCTGTTCCATCGAACTGGCGGTGCGCTGCAGGGCGCTGGCCGCCTGTTCGGTGCGGCCGCTGAGGTCGGTGTTGCCGGTCGCGATCTCGTGCGCGGCGTTGCTGATGTTGTCGTTGGCCAGGCGCACGGTCTGCATCGACTCGCGCAACTGGTGAACCATGTGGCCTTGTGAACGCAGCAGGTCGCCGATCTCGTCGTCACCCCGGCTGGGCACGTTCACGGTCAACTCGCCCGCCGCCACCGCCGCGCTGACCTGCACCGCACGGGCCAGGTCCTGCACCACGCGGCGCTGCATGCGCCAGGCGGCCAGCACCGCAGCCGCAGTGGCCAGCAGGCCCAGGCCGCCCAGCAGCAGCAGGGTGTTCAGGATGCGGCCGCGCGTGGCCTGTGCCTCTTCGGCGTGCAGGGCGTCGCGGCGCGTCAGCACCAGCTGGATGGCCTTGGACAGGTTCACGTAGGTCTTCTCGGCGCGCTGCATCGCGGCCACGCCCATGTTGGCCTCGACCTCGGTCAGCTCCAGCGCCTTGTCCACGCCCTTGCCGTATTCCTGAACCAGCTGGGTGGCCTGCTGCACCAGGGACGTCAATTCGCTGTCGCTGCTGTTGCTGCTGCCGCTGGTGTCGGCCGCCAGCGCCATCACGCGCTGTATGCCTTCGACCTGCTTCTGCGTGTCTTTGCGAAAGGCCAGCACCTCGTCCTTCTTCAGCGACTCGAAGATGGCCTGGGTGCGGTAGACGCCGGCATGGGCCTGGCCCAGCTGGTTGCGCGCGTCGCTGACGGCGCGCAGCAGTTCGACGTCAGCCTCGGCGCGGGTGCTGGCCTGTGTGGCCTCGCGGTTCATCAACACCGCATTCAGGCCACCGGCGCTGAAGGCGATGACCGCCACGCCGATGGGCACGATGAGCAGTTTGCCGGCAAGTTTCATGCGGGTAGCCGGTTGTCCGCGCCCGAAAGCGCGGGTGTTTTACTTGTAGACGCCGCCGCAAATCGCCAGCTCGCCGGCCTTTTCGCAGTACATCACCTTGGGTTCGATCTTCTTGCTCACCGGGTTGGTGAACTTGTATTCCTGCCAGGCGCCGGCCGGTTTGGCCTTGACCATCGCGACGCGGTCCTTGACGAAGTACTTGCCGTCGATGTCGGTCAGCTCGATCAGGTCACGGCCGATCTGCTTGGGGTTGGCACCGTGCGCCACGCAGGTGCCTTCCAGCGTGTAGGCCACCAGGTAGAGGTCGCGGTCGACGAAGCTGCCCTTGCTGTTGCTGATCTCGGCGTAGGCCTTCTCGGCGCCGTTAGCCTTCAGAAAGGCCACGCCTTTCTTCACCATCGCCACGGCCTCGTCCTTGCCGGCGTTGGCATTGGTGCTGCTGTGGGCAGGGCCGGCCGCCAGGGCAGCCAGAACGCCCAGCGTGAAGCAGGCCGGGAACAGGGTGCGTGCGGTGGTTTTCATTGGGGTGTCCTTCGTGTCAGTTGCCGATCAGGCCCATGTCGGCGCTGCTCATCAGGCCTTCGATGTCCATCAGGATCAGCATGCGTTCGGCTTCGTTTTCGCCCTGGCCGTTCTTGATGGTGCCGATGCCGGTGATGTAGCTGGCGTCCACGCTGCTGTTCAGTTCGGGCGCCGGCTTGATGTTGTCGCGGCTGAGTTCCAGCACGTCCGACACCGAATCGACCACCGCGCCGACCACGCGGCCGCGCACGTTCAGCACCACCACCACGGTGAAGGTGTTGTATTCGGCGGTGTCGCAACCCAGCTTCAGGCGCAGGTCGATGATGGGCACGATGACGCCGCGCAGATTCACCACGCCCTTGATGAAGGACGGCGCATTGGCAATGCGCGTGGGCTGTTCGTAAGAGCGGATTTCCTGCACCCGCAGGATGT
>JANPHI010000057.1:0-17327 GCA_031424355.1 Betaproteobacteria bacterium | reverse complement strand
CAGTGCAAGGACGCCGCCATCCGCGACTGGGTCAAGCTGGCCGTCAACCGCGCGCGCAATTCCGGCATGCCGGTGGTCTTCTGGCTGGACCAGTACCGCCCGCACGAGGCGCAGCTGATCACCAAGGTGAAGATGTACCTGCACGAGCACAACACGGCCGGGCTGGACATCCAGATCATGAGCCAGGTGCGCGCCATGCGTTACACGCTGGAGCGCGTGATCCGCGGTCTGGACACCATCAGCGCCACCGGCAACATCCTGCGCGACTACCTGACCGACCTCTTCCCCATCATGGAACTGGGCACCAGCGCCAAGATGCTGTCCATCGTGCCGCTGATGGCCGGTGGCGGCATGTACGAAACCGGCGCCGGCGGCTCGGCGCCCAAGCACGTGCAGCAGCTGGTGGAAGAAAACCACCTGCGCTGGGATTCACTGGGTGAATTCCTGGCACTGGCCGTGTCGCTGGAAGACCTGGGCTTGAAGACCGGCAATGCGCGCGCCAAGCTGCTGGCCAAGACGCTGGACGCGGCCACCGGCAAGCTGCTGGACAACAACAAGAACCCCAGCCCCAAGACCGGCCAGCTGGACAACCGCGGCAGCCAGTTCTACCTGGCGATGTACTGGGCCCAGGAACTGGCCGCGCAGACCGACGACGCGGCCCTGGCGGCGCACTTCGCGCCGCTGGCCAAGGCGCTGACCGAGAACGAGCAGAAGATCGTCGGCGAGCTGAATGCGGTGCAGGGCAAGGCTGTCGATATCGGCGGCTACTACCTGCCCGACCTGGCCAAGACCGAAGCCGTGATGCGCCCCAGCGCCACGCTCAACGCCACGCTGGCGGCCGCACAGGCCTGATCAGGCGGGCTGCACGCCCAGGCGCCACAGCGACGTCACCTCCCCCGCACGCGCCGCGTGCAAGGGGTCTTCGGCGTCGCTGGCCTTGGGGTGCTTGGGCCAGGTGTCCACGCGGCCCAGCACCTGCAGGCCGGCTGCGGCTATCCAGCCCAGCAGGTCTGCGCGTTGCCGCAGGCCCAGGCGCTCGGCCAGGTCGGACAGGATCAGCCAGCCTTCACCGCCGGGCAGCAGGTGCGCCGCCAGACCGGCCAGGTAGGCACGCAGCATGCCGCTGTCTTCGTCGTAGACCGCCCGTTCGATGGGCGAGCCGGCGCGCGCCGGCAGCCACGGCGGGTTGCACACCACCAGCGCAGCACGGTCGTCGGGCGACGGCGGAAAGAGGTCGGCCTCGACCACGTCCACCCGGTCTGCCACACCCAGGCGAGCCAGGTTCTCGGCGGCACAGGCCAAGGCCCGGACATCGCAATCGGTGGCCCGCACGCGCTGCACGCCGCGCCGCGCCAGCACGGCGGCCAGCACGCCGGTGCCGGTGCCGATGTCGAAGGCCAGCGCCTCGGCGCCGGCGGGCAGCGGGGTGTGCGCCACCATGTCCACGTACTCGCCGCGCACCGGCGAGAAGACGCCGTAATGCGGGTGGATGCGGTTGTCGGGCGCCGGCCCCAGCGCGGCGATGGGCACGCCTTTCTTGCGCCATTCGAAAGCGCTGACCACCCCCAGCAGTTCGCGCAGCGACACCACCGACGGCAGGCCGTCGGCAGGCCCCCAGGCCTCGCTGCAGGCCTGCCGGTGGTCGGGCGCGCGGCGCAGCGGTATGGCGTGATCGCCTGCCAGGCCGATCAGCACCTGGCCCAGCACACGGGCCCGGTGCGCCTGTGCTTGTCGGTGGCGGTGGAAGGCCGCGCCCGGCGGCTCGTCTGGCACCGGTGGCGTGCCACCACCCGCGCCGGCCCCGCCGCGCGCCTTGCGCCGGGGCGGCCGGTCCAGCCGCCGGGCCATCGCCAGCAGCAACTGGCGCGCGTTGTGGAAGTCGCCGCGCCACAGCAACGCGGTGCCTTCGCAGGCCAAGCGGTAGGCGGCGTCAGCGCTCAGCGTGTCGTCGGCCAGTTGCACGCGTGCGGGTGGTGGTGCGGCCCGCTCGCTGCGCCATCGCGCCTGTTGCGGGGCCTCGTCTTCGGTCCAGTGGATCAGCGCCGCTTCGGCCATGCTCAGCGAACGACCAGACGCGGCGCAGCGCCTGGGGCGGCCGACAGCGCCGCCATGCGCCCGACCACCGCCGCTTGCCCGAAGCCGTGACGGGCGAAGACGGCCAGCACGGCATCCAGTTCTGTCGGCGCGCAGGACACCAGCAAACCACCGCTGGTTTGCGGGTCCGACAACAAGGCCTGGTCGACATCGGCAAAGCCGGCGGGCAGCACCACGTCGGCGCCGTAGCCGGCCCAGTTGCGGCCCGACGCACCGGTGATGTAGCCCTGCTCGGCCAGCGTGCGCACGCCGGCCAGCAAGGGCACGGCGGCCCAGTCCAGCTGCAGTTCGCAGCGCGCACCCCGGGCCATTTCCAGCGCGTGGCCGGCCAGGCCGAAGCCGGTGATGTCGGTCAGCGCGTGCACGCCCGGCAGGGCCGCCAGGTCGGGCCCGGGCGTGTTCAGCTGGGTGGTGCAGGCGATCATCTGCGCGTAGCCCGCGTCGCTCAGTTCGCCCTTCTTCAGCGCCGCCGACATCACGCCCACGCCGATGGGCTTGCCCAGCACCAGCAGGTCGCCGGGCTGCGCGTCGGCATTGCGTTTGACGTGTTTCGGGTGCACCAGGCCGATGGCCACCAGGCCATAAATGGCCTCGACAGAATCGATGGTGTGGCCCCCGGCGATGGGGATGCCCGCCGCGCGGCACACCGAAGCACCGCCCTCCAGGATGCGGCCTATCGTCTGCGTGGACAGCACGTTGATCGGCATGCCGACCAGGGCCAGCGCCAGGATGGGGCGCCCGCCCATGGCGTAGACATCGCTGATGGCGTTGGTGGCGGCGATGCGGCCGAAGTCATGCGGGTCATCGACGATGGGCATGAAGAAATCGGTGGTGGCGATCAGCGCCTGTTCGTCGTTCAACTGGTAGACGGCGGCGTCGTCGGCCGTCTCGATGCCGACCAGCAATTCCTTGGGCATGGGCATGGCCGGCATGGCCTTGAGAATTTCCGACAGCACGCCCGGGGCGATCTTGCAGCCGCAGCCGCCGCCATGCGACAGCGACGTCAAACGGGGTTCTGCAGCGCGGGCATCGGCGACTTTTTCGGGTGCGTTCATCGAGGGTCTCTCAGGGTTTCAGGTGCGGCGCCAGGTGCTGCGGCGGCAGCGGCGGCAACGGTGATTTCAGGGTCTCGGCCACCAAGGCCTGCAGGGCTGCGGATTCATGCGCTGCGTCGAACAAGGGGGCGCGTTCACGGCACTGCTGCTGCAGCCGCGCGAGCATAGCCGGCTCGTCGCGCAGGCGCTGCAGCAGGGCGGCCAGCGCGGCCGCGTCGCCGGCCGGAAAGTAGCCGCCGTAGCCCTCGCCCAGCAGGCCCACATTGCCTTCGATGAACGAGGCCAGCACCGGCGTGCCACTGCGCACGGCTTCGATGACGGCATGCGCACCGCCTTCCATCAGGCTGGGGTGCACCAGCACGTGCGCGGCCTGGATGCGCCGGCGCGTTTCGGCATGCGCCCGCGCACCCAACCAGCGGTAGTGCGGGCAGGCGGCCGCGACGGCGGCAGCCTGTGCGCCCAGCGCGGGCAGCAGCGCCGCGCCGATGTGGTCCAGCAGGATGTCAGCGCGCGGGGCCAGGCGCTGCGCGGCTTCGAAGTAGGTGGCCGGTGCTTTCTCGGGCCGCAGGTGGCCGACCATCAAGGCCCGCAAATGGCGCGGCGTCTTGGGCAGCGTGGCGCGGGCCGGGCAGGACTGCAACACCACCCGCGCTTTGCTGCGCAGCGCGGCGGGCAAGGCTTGCACGCCCAGCGCGTTCAACACCACCAGGCGGTCGGCCGCGTGCAGGGACGCCTGCGCGGCGGCGTCGCTGGCGATGTCGCGGTACAGGTCGGTGCCGGTCAGCACCACCACCAGCGCGGCCTGCGGCTGCAGCGCACGCCAGCGGGCCACCGCCGCCGCCGAGCGGCGCGCATGCAGCGCCACCATCGCGGCTTCGCTGCCGCCCTGCCAGTCGGCCGCCAGGCGCACCCGGTAAGCTGCTGACAACATGCCGGCCCAGCGACGGGAGGTCTGCCAGTTGCCATTGTTGGCGTCGGCCAGCGCGGGCGTCACGATGACGAGTTCGGGTTTCTGCACGGTTTCGAGGTTAACGCGATGACGCTCTTCAAGGCACCCGCCACGGCGGCGCGACAGGCCGGCGCGGGCGAACTGGCCGCCGCGCTGCAAGCCAGCCGCGCCGACACGCTGGCCACCTTCGCGGTGCTGGAAGCCGCCCTGCCCGGCCTGAAGGTGCCGCAGCAACCCACGCTGAACCCACCGCTGTGGGAGCTGGGGCACATCGGCTGGTTCCAGGAATACTGGATCGCGCGCAACCCTTTGCGTGCGGCGGGTGCAGCGGGCGACCCGCACGTTGCGCGGTCGGCGGGCTGCCGCGCCAACGCCGATGCGCTTTACGACTCCAGCGCCGTGCCACACGCCACGCGCTGGTCGCTGCCGCTGCCCGACGGGGCCGCCACGCGCAACGATCTGGCCCGGCAGCTGGCCGCCACGCTGGCCTGTTTGCGGCAAGCCGCCGAACCGACCGCCGCAACCCTTTCAGCTGCTTCTGCCGCGTCTGCTGCGTCTGCCGGAGTTGCCGCGCGCAGCGACGACGCGCTGTACTTTTTCCGCCTGGCGCTGTTCCACGAAGACATGCACCACGAGGCCGCGCTGTACATGGCGCAGAGCCTGGGCGTGGCCATCGCCGACCCGCGCTGGCAGGCCGCGCCGCTTCCGGCGGCTGGCGCCGACTTGCACTTCGAGGCCGGCAGCTGGACGAGGGGCCACACCAGCGGCACGGGCAAAACGGGCAGTGGTTTTGCATTCGACAACGAGCTGCGGCCGCACGCCGTTGAAGTGCCCGCTTCGGCCATCGCCAACCGCGTCACCCGTTGGGCGGAATACCTGCCCTTTGTCGAATCCGGCGGCTACGCGCAGCCCCAGTGGTGGAGCGCCGCCGGTGCGGCCTGGCTGGCCGATGGAAAAGCAGCTGCGCCGCGCTACCTGCGCCGCGAAGGCCACAGCTGGCAGCAGTGGCGACACGGCGCGTGGGGCACGCTGGACCTGTCGCTGCCGGCCTGCCACCTGACGGCCTTCGAGGCGCAGGCCTGGTGCCGCTGGGCCGGCCGCCGCCTGCCCACCGAAGCCGAATGGGAACGCGCCGCTGTCACCCGGCCCGGCGACTTCGAGTGGGGCGCCGTCTGGGAATGGACGGCAAGCCCCTTCGCGCCCTACCCCGGCTTCGTGGCCCACCCCTACCGGGACTACTCGGCGCCCTGGTTCGACGGCCGCCCGGTGCTGCGCGGCGCCTCTTTCATGACCCAGCCGCGCATGCGCCACCCGAACTACCGCAACTTCTTCCAGCCCCAGCGCAACGACGTGCCAGCGGGCTTGCGCAGTTGCGCGCTGTGAACCGGGCGCCGCGGGTGGCGCCCGGCATGCACGGCATCAGGCCTGGGCGACCGACCTGCGGCGCGTCAGCGCCAGCGCACCCAGGGCTGCGCACACCAGGCCGAGTGCGCCGGGCTCGGGTACGTCGGTGCCCGCCGTGATCACGCGCAGTGCATCTGCGCCGGCCCAGGCCTGGAGCACGAAGCTCAAGGTCCTGCGGTCGCCGGAAATCGTGAAGGAGTCGAGCGTCCCGTCCCCATAGTCGAGGCCGTTCACGGTCCCCGAGGTGGGGTAGACGGTGCCCGGCACACCCAGGACGGTGGTGTCGAGGATCTGCGCATTCCGTGCGGCCACGCCCAGGATGTCCGCGTCAAAGGTGACCGTGCCGCGGTAGGTGAAAACGGTTCCGCCTGAGCCGACGGGATCGGCGTGCAGGTAGTGGCTGCTGACCAGGGTGCCGGCGGCGATGGACCCTGGCGTCAGGCTGGCCACGCTGTTGAAGAAGCCGCTCGTCGTCGCATCGACGCCGACCGTCTGCAGCAGCGTGACGTTCTGCAACTCGTTGAAGACCGAGGCCAAGGTGTTGTTTTCGATGGCCGCCGTGTTCGGAACGATGCTGGCGGGCGGTGCGATCAGCGAGGCGCCCGTCACGGTCACGATGCTGGCCTGCACCGGGTTCAGCACCAGCACCAGCACCGAGCAAGCGGCCAGCAGGCTGGCGCGCAGTTGTCTGAAACGCATTTCTTCTCCTGAGGTGGCGGTTCTTGCCGCCTTTTGGGACCCGCGCCGTGCGGCGGGGGCTGATCGGTTGATCGGCGCGAACGCGGCGCAAGATTCAGGCCGTCCGGAAATACCGATCAAAATCAACGGCCTGACCTCCGCGCCCGGGAACCCGTGGCATTTTCCACGGAAGGTGTAAATTTTTTCGACAGCTAAAGTCACGCGTAGCGCCGCCACGCGGCCCCTCATTTCACCGGCATGCCCCGCACCATGAACCCCACCACCCGTTCGACTTTCCTGAAGACCCTGCTCGCCAGCGCCCTGCTGACCACCGCCGCCTTCAGCCACGCGCAGCAGGTCTTCCGCATCACGGCCATCCCCGACGAATCGCCCACCGAACTGGCGCGCAAGGCGGCGCCGCTGGTGAAGTACCTGGAAGGCAAGCTGGGCATGAAGGTGGAGTTCACGCCGGTCACCGACTACGCCGCTGCGGTTGAAGCGCTGGCCAACCGCAAGGTCGATCTGGCCTGGTTCGGTGGCTTCACCTACGTGCAGGCGCAGCTGCGTTCGGGCGGCAAGGCCCTGCCCATCGTGCAACGCGAAGAGGACGAAAAATTCCGCTCGGTCTTCATCACCAGCGACCCGGCCATCAAGCAGCTGGCCGACCTGAAGGGCAAGGACGTGAGCTTCGGTTCGCAAAGCTCCACCTCGGGCCACCTGATGCCGCGCAGCTTTCTGCTGCAGGCCGGTGTGGACCCTGACAAGGACTTCAAGCGCGTGGCCTACAGCGGTGCGCACGACGCCACCATCGCGGCCGTCACGGCGGGCAAGGTGCAGGCCGGCGCGCTGAACATTTCGGTGTGGGAAAAATTCGTCGCCGACAAGAAGGTCGACACCAGCAAGGTCTTCGCCTTCTACACAACGCCGACCTACTACGACTACAACTGGACGGTGCACGCCGACATGCCCGTGGCCCTGCGCGACAAGCTGGCGCAGGCCTTCCTGTCACTGAACCGCAATGACGCGGTGGGCAAGGAAATTCTCGACCTGCAACGCGCCACGCGCTTCGTGCCGACCAAGGCCGAGAACTACAAGGGCATTGAAGGTGCCGCGCGCAGTGCCGGGCTGCTGTGACCTTGCGCTGAAGCGGCCGGACGTCAGGCCTTGAGGCTGCAACTGACGCAAGTCGCCGCGCGCCACCCGGCCGCGCGCGCGGGTGCGGCCTGGGCGCTGCAGGGTGTGGACTTGACGGTGGCGACCGGTGAACAGGTGGCGGTCATCGGCCCCTCAGGCGCTGGCAAGACCACGCTGATGCAAGTGCTGGCCTGCGCGCTGCCGCCGGCTGAGGGCCGCTACACGCTGGGTGACACGGCGCCAGACGCGCAACCCTGGGCGCTGCCCACCGCCGCCCTGCAACGCCTGCGCGGCCAGCTCTTTTTGGCGCCCCAGGTGCCGCCGCTGCCGCCGCGCCAGCGCGTGGTGACGGCGGTGCTGGCCGGCCGCCTGCCGGCGATGGGTTTGTGGGCCAGCCTGCGGTCTTTGTTCTACCCGGCGGACATTCCGGCCGCCTACGAGGCGCTGGCGCTGTTCGACCTGGACGACAAGCTCTTCGAGCGCGTGGACCGTCTGTCGGGCGGCGAGCGCCAGCGCGTCGGTCTGGCGCGTGCACTGCTGGCCCCGGCGAAGCTGTGGCTGGTGGACGAACCGCTGTCGTCGCTGGACCCGACCCGCGCCCGCCACGCCCTGGCCACGCTGACCGCCACGGCGCGCGAGCGTGGCGTCACGCTGGTGACCAGCCTGCACCAGGTGGACGCAGCCCTGGCGCAGTTCCCGCGCATCGTGGGCCTGCGTGACGGCCGTGTCGCCTTCGACCTGCCGGCCGCCGAGGTCACACCCGACCGGCTGGAACGCCTGTACGCGCAGCACGAAGACGAGCTGCACGGCGCGCCGGCACCACCCGCGTTCAACGCGCCAGCGACCGCGCCGGCGCCCGTCGTGATGCACTGCCGATGAGCGGGGCGGCCGGCCTGCCCCTGCAGCCGACGCGGCCTGCACCACCGGCGCGCGACCCGGCCTGGCTGGGCCGCGTGTTCTGGACGGGCGCGGCCCTGGTGCTGCTGTGGCCCCTGCTCAGCACCACCGAATTCAAGCCCTGGCAACTGTTCGACGAACGCAGCCGCGCCGTCACCGCGCAGTTCTTGCGCAGCTTCTTGCCGCCCGCCGTCGCGCCCGATTTCCTGCTGATGGTGGCGCGGGAAACCTGGCGCACGGTGGCCATCGCCACAGCGGGCATGACCATGGCGCTGGTCATCGCGCTGCCGCTGACGCTGCTGTCCACGCGCGTGCTGTCGGTGTCCGCCCTGCGCGGGCGCATGGGCCGCGTGCCGGCCGTGCTGCGGCAAACGGTGCGCCTGCTGCTCATCGTGCTGCGCAGCGTGCCCGAACTGGTGTGGGCGCTGGTCTTCGTGCGCGTCGTCGGGCTGGGCACCACGGCCGGCGTGCTGGCCATCGCGCTCACCTACGGCGGCATGCTGGGCAAGGTCTACAGCGAGATCCTGGAAAGCGGCGAGACCCATGCCACGCTGACCCTGCTGCGCAACGGCTGCGGCCGCCTGCAGGCCTTCGGCTACGGCCTGCTGCCGCAGAACGCGGGCGAGTTGATCTCCTACACCGTCTACCGCTGGGAATGCGCCATCCGCTCGTCGGTGGTGCTGGGTTTCGTGGGTGCGGGCGGCCTGGGCCAGCAACTCGACAGCTCGATGAAGATGTTCGCCGGCGGCGAGGTGACCACCATGCTGCTGGTCTTCTTCGGTCTGGTGGCGCTGGCCGACCGGACCAGCAGTTGGCTGCGCAAGGCGCTGGCATGACGCCGCCCACCCAGCCGCCGACAGCGCCGCACCGCGCCGCCAACCCGCCCTACAAGCTGCCGCCACCGCTTTTCGATGCCCGCTGCAAGGCCTGCTGGTTCACCGCCGGGCTGGGCGTTCTGGTGGTGGCCAGTTTTGTGTCGCTGGACTTGCAATGGGCGCAGTTCTTTTCGCTGGACGCCGTCCGCAGCATGGGCCGTTTCCTGGGCGAATTCTTCCCGCCCAACCTGCAGCCGGCCTTTCTGCGGCAGGTGGTGGTGGCCACCTGGGAAACGCTGGCCATGTCGGCGCTGGGCACGGCGCTGGCTGCGGCTGCGGGCCTGCTGCTGGCCCTGCCCGCCAGCCGCCTGCATGCGGGCGATGCGGCTCGGGCGCGCACGCCCACGCGCCTGCTGCTGAACGCGCTGCGTTCGGTGCCCGAACTGGTGTGGGCCAGCCTGTTGCTGATCGCTGCCGGCCTGGGCCCTTTTGCCGGCACGCTGGCCCTGGCCGCGCACACCGCCGGCGTGCTGGGCCGGCTGTTTGCCGAGGCCATCGAAAACGCGCCAGCGGGTCCGGGCAGTGCCCTGCGCACGCAGGGCGCGGGCGAAGGCCAGGTCTTCCTCTACGCCACGCTGCCGCAGGTGCTGCCGCAGTTGATGAGCTACACGCTGTACCGCTGGGAAAACAACATCCGCGCCGCCGCCGTGCTGGGCGTGGTGGGCGCTGGCGGCCTGGGCCAGGTGCTGGCCTTCCACATGGGCTTGTTCCACATGAACAAGACCGCCACCGTGCTGATGGCCATGCTGCTGCTGGTGGGCGTGGTGGATGCGCTCAGCTACGGGTTGCGGCGGCTGCTGACGCGGTAGCGCCGACGGGCTTGAAGTTTTAAGCCATGTGGCCGGCCGAGCCGAGAAGGTCGTCGAGTTGGTCGAAGGTCTCGTCGTTCCAACTCGCGCTCCCGGCGCCGATGTCTTCGTCGAGCGCTGCCTTCGAGGGATAGAGGTCGTGCACGACGAGCAGCGTCTGCCCAGCCCTTGCCTCGAACGTGACCGTGGTGACCTGGGCATTGCCGCCCGCTTCTTCATTGGTCCAGACCAGACGCGAGGGCGGTGTCACTTCCAGGTACCGGCCGTGGAAGGCCATGCCCTCAGGCGCCGCAGGGTGGCGGAACACGAGGCGGTAGGTGCCGCCCACGCGAACGTCGAGCTCACAGGACAGCAGCGTCAGGCCCAAGGACTTCGGAACCCACCAGCGTTGAAACAGCGCCGCCTGGGTCCATGCCGCGAACACGCTGCGGGGCGGCGCGTTGAAGGTTCGCGTGACGACGAGCTCACGCTCGGACTGCCGCTCCACCGACAGGCGATGCTTCATCGAGCTTGGCTGACTGCTGCTTCCGGCGTCCATCGACTCTCTCCTTGCGTTGCGGTCCCCCGACCCGACCACGGGCGTGCACAAAGCGCTGCGGTCCAACCCGCACCAGACCGCCTCAGGCCGCTGCGCCCACCTTGTCCTGCGTCTTCGTCTCGAAGTCGCTGGCCTCATGGCGTTCACGCAGCTGCTGGGCCGGGTCGCCGATGGCACGGTTGACCATGCGCCCGCGCTGCACGGCGGGGCGTGCGGCGATCAGCTTCGTCCAGCGCTGGACATGGGTGTAGCTTTCCACCTGAAGGAACTCGCCCGCGCCGTATTGCAGGCCCTGGGCCAGGTTGCCGTACCAGGGCCAGACGGCGATGTCGGCGATGGTGTAGTCGTCGCCGGCCAGGTAGGGGCTCTCGGCCAGGCGGCGGTCCAGCACGTCCAGCTGGCGCTTCACTTCCATCGCGAAGCGGTTGATGGCGTATTCGATCTTGGTCGGCGCGTAGGCGTAGAAGTGGCCGAAGCCGCCGCCCAGGTAGGGCGCGCTGCCCATCTGCCAGAACAGCCACGACAGGCACTCGGCGCGCTTCGCCGGTTCGGTGGGCAGGAAAGCACCGAACTTCTCGGCCAGGTGCATCAGGATGGCGCCGGACTCGAAGATGCGCACCGGCACGGGCCCGCTGTGGTCCATCAGCGCGGGAATCTTGGAATTCGGATTCACCTCGACAAACCCGCTGCCGAACTGGTCGCCCTCGTTGATGCGGATCAGCCAGGCGTCGTACTCGGCGCCGCGGTGGCCCAGGGCCAGCAGCTCTTCCAGCATCACCGTCACCTTCACGCCGTTGGGCGTGGCCAGCGAATACAGCTGCAAGGGGTGACGGCCCACCGGCAGGACCTTGTCGTGCGTGGGCCCGGCGATGGGCCGGTTGATGCTGGCGAAGTGGCCGCCGCTGGGCTTTTCCCAGGTCCAGATCTTGGGCGGCGTGTAGGCGGTGGTTTCAGGGGGCGTGTCACTCATGCAGGGCGCTCCAGGCGTCAGGGGATGACCACCACTTTACGGGAGGCCCCGGTTCGCGGCCGGGCCATGCGGGCCGGCCCTGCGCAGGTATAGAGTTTCCGGCTTCAACACCCTGCCCCGGCACACCGACATGGCTGACCTCTTCGACAACCCCATGGGCCTGTGCGGATTCGAGTTCGTCGAATTCGCGTCACCCACACCCGGCGTGCTGGAACCGCTGTTCGAAAAACTGGGCTTCAGCCTGGTGGCGAAGCACCGATCGAAAGACGTGGTGCTGTACCGCCAGGGCGGCATCAACTTCATCGTCAACCGCGAGCCCCGCAGCCAGGCCGGCTACTTCGCCACCGAACACGGCCCGGCAGCCTGTGGCCTGGCCTTTCGCGTGCGCGACGCGCACCAGGCCTACCAGCGCGCGCTGGACCTGGGCGCCCAGCCCATCGAGATCCCCACCGGCCCGATGGAACTGCGCCTGCCGGCCATCAAGGGCATCGGCGGGGCACCGCTGTACCTGATCGACCGCTTCGAGGACGGCAAGAGCATCTACGACATCGACTTCGAATTCCTGCCCGCCTTCCAGGACACGAAAGACCGCAACCCGGTGGGCCACGGCCTGAAGCTCATCGACCACATGACGCACAACGTCTACAAGGGCCGCATGGCCTTCTGGGGTGCGTACTACGAACGCATCTTCAATTTCCGCGAGATCCGCTACTTCGACATCCAGGGCGAATACACCGGCCTGACCAGCCGCGCGATGACCGCGCCCGACGGCCTGATCCGCATCCCGCTGAACGAGGAATCGGGCCGCAACGGCGGGCAGATCGAAGAGTTCCTGATGCAGTTCAACGGCGAAGGCATCCAGCACATCGCGCTGCTCACCGACGACATCATGGCCAGCGTCGATGCGCTGCAACTGGCCGGCATTCCGCTGCTGCCGGCGCCCAACGCCAGCTACTACGAGATGCTGGAAGAACGCCTGCCCGGCCACGGTGAACCGGTGGCTGAATTGCAGACCCGCGGCATCCTGGTCGATGGCTCGACCACCGGGGGCGACAAGCGCCTGCTGCTGCAGATATTTTCGCAGACCGTACTGGGCCCGGTGTTCTTCGAATTCATCCAGCGCAAGAAGGACGAGGGCTTTGGCGAAGGCAATTTCAAGGCCCTGTTCCAGAGCATCGAACGCGACCAGGTGCGGCGCGGCGTGATCGCCACCGAAGCCGCGCAGGCCTGAAACGTCAGGCTTCCAGCCAGCGCAACATCACCGCGTAGAGCCGGTCGGGTTCGAAAGGTTTGCTGATGAAGTCGGTCATGCCGGCTTCGATGCAGGCCCGGCGGTCGTCGTCGAAGGCATTGGCGGTCAGCGCCAGGATGGGCGTGCGGGCCCAGCCCGGCAGGGCCCGCAGCGCGCGGGTGGCCTGCAGGCCGTCCATCTGCGGCATCTGCATGTCCATCAGCACCAGGTCGTAGTGCGCGGCCTTGGCCCGTTCCACCGCCTGCAGGCCATTGACGGCGGTGTCCACCTGCAAGCCCATGTCGTCCAGCAAGGACAGCGCCACTTCGCGGTTCACCGGGTTGTCTTCGGCCAGCAGGATGCGGGCCCCGGCATGGCGCTGGGCCAGCCACACCGCCGCAGAGCCGGGGTCGGGCGGGGCCGCACGCAGCGGCGCCTCAGCGCCCAGGGCCAGGCGTGCGGTGAACCAGAAGCTGCTGCCCTGGCCCAACTGGCTGACCGCACCGGCCTGCCCGCCCATCAACTGCGCCAGACGCTGGGCGATGGCCAGCCCCAGCCCCGTGCCGCCATAGCGCCGCGAGGTGGAAATGTCGCCTTGGCGGAAGGGCTGGAACAGTTCGGCCAGCATGTCGGGGGCGATGCCGGGGCCGGTGTCGGTGACCGTGAAGCGCAGCACCCGGTCGTCGCCCACCGCGTCATCGACCGTCGCGCGCAGCACCACTGAACCCTGCTCGGTGAATTTCACCGCGTTGGCCGCGTAGTTCAGCAGGGCCTGCTGCAGGCGGACGGCATCACCCTGCAGCCAGGCCGGCGCGGCGCTCGCGTCCACCTGCAATTCCAAACCCTTGGCGCGCGCCGGTTCGGCGACGATGGACAACACATTGCCCAGCAAGGCGGGCAGGTTGAAGGGCGCTACGTCCAGCACCAGGTGGCCGGCCTCGATCTTCGACAGGTCGAGCACGTCGTTGACGATGGCCAGCAGGTGCTCGCCGGCGCGGTCGATCTGGCCCAGCCGGGCCGCCTGTTCGGCCGTGACGCCCCCACGCCGCAGCAGCCGGCTCAAGCCCACGATGGCACTCAGCGGTGTGCGGATCTCGTGGCTCATGTTGGCCAGGAAACTGCTCTTGGCGCGGTTGGCCGATTCGGCTTCGGTGCGCGCCACGGCCAGCTCACGCGTGCGCTGCGCGACCATCTCTTCCAAGTGGTCGCGATAACCTTCCAGTTCTTGGCTGAGGCGCTGCCTTTCAACCTGCGTGCGCTCGCGCTCGGTGACGTCGGTGACCAGCACCAGCCGCCCGTGCCGGTCACCGAAGCGCAGGTCGCGCGCACTGACCTCGACACGCATCTCGCTGCCATCCTTGCGGCGGTGCGTCCAGCGGTCGGGGCGCTGCTGCGCAGAAGGCGAGCCGGAAAGCTCGCTCAGCAGCAGCGCGCGCTCAGGGTCGGGACGGATGTCCAGCAGGGTCATGCCTGCAAACTCTTCGCGGCTGTAGCCGTAGCCGGCCACCGCCGCTGCGTTCACCGCCAGGAAGCCCAGCGTCTGGGTGTCGTAGACCCACAGGCTTTGCGGGTTGCTTTCGAACAGGTCGCGGTAGCGCTGCTCACTGGTCTGCAAGGCCGCGCCGTCCTGCAGGCGCTGCGCTTCGGCCCGCGCCAGGCGCAGGCCCAGCACGGTGGCGGCCAGCGTGCCCAGCACCCAGATGAAGGCGGCCAGCCCGGCCTCGCTGCGCCAGGCGGCGGTCACCTGGGCTATCGATTCGCCCACCACCACCACGAGGTCGGGCTGGGTGGACAGGCGACGGAAAGCAAACATCCGGCGCTGGCCGTCGAAGGTGCTGGCCTTGATGAAAGTGCCCGACGCGCTGGCCTGCAAGATCTCGTCGACGACGAACTGCAGGTCGGGTGCCACCCGGCCCAGCAAGGCGGGGTCGAAAGGGCTGCGCATCATCAGGGTGCCGTCGCGCTGGAAGAGCGAAATGACGCTGTCAGGCCCCAGCTGGACCGAGCGCCAGAGCTGGTCGAAATAGGGGGGCTCGATGGCCGCAGCCAGCAAGCCCAGGAAGCGCCCGTCGGGTGCGCGCAGCGGGCGTGCAGCACTGAGCAACCAGGTGCCGGTGGTGCGGCTGCGCACGGGCGTGGACAGGTAGAACGATGTGGTCGGCTGGTCGCGCAAGACCTTGAAGTAGGCCCGGTCGGACAGGTCCACCCCGATGTTGCCGACATCGGAATCGTGGGCGATGCGGCCTTGCGCATCCACCACCCACATGGCCCGCAGGAAAGGCAGCTGCCGTATCTGCGCCTGCAACAGTTGCCGCGCCGCAGCCGGGGTGGGCGGGCCGCCGGCCTGCAAGGCGCTGTAGGCCACGGCCGCCAGTTCCAGCCGCAGGTCGGCAGCCTGCAGGCTGCGCGAGGTCTGTTCCTCGATGATCTGGGCGAAAGACGCCGTCAGGCGCTGGCCCGTCTGGATGGCGCCGTTGCGCAGGTTGAACAAGGTCACCGCGACCAGCACGCCGGCCAGCGCGCTGAACGCGAGCGAGCCCCACAACCAACGGCGCGGAGACTGCAGGCCCTTCGGTATTTCAGACATCGAAAACGCCAAGGTGCGGACCCGTTGAAGCGAGCGCTGTGGTGTGCGAACCACTATACCCTGGCATGGGTGTGCGACGCCCTTGGGGCTGCGCCGGCCCCGTTCGCTTCGAGCAGGAATCGACGCGGGCGGCCTGCAGCCCCGCTGCTGGCCTCAAGCCTGCGTGATGGCCAGGCCCGTGCCGAAAACCTCGGGGGTGTGGCCCACGGCCAGCAACGCACCCTGCCCCTGGTTGGCCATGTAGCTGCCCCGCACCGCCACCACCCACCCCAGCACACCTTGCCCGTCGCGCGACGCGCCCAGGCCCAGCGTGTTGTGGGCCAGGCCGGCGGTGAAGCCCAGCAATTCGAAGGCCGCACCGTCGGCCGTGTTCGCTTCGGCCACCAGGCTGAGCCAGCAGCGCAGGCGCACCGGCAGGTCGCTGGCGGCCGTCAGCTCGGCGTCCTTGTTCAGCGCGTCGCTGAACAGCACGCTGCGCAGCCGGTTGTTGCGCAGGCGCGCCGCTGCCGGCCCGGGGCGCAGCAGGCTGGGCCGCTGCATCAGGCTGCCCGACAGGCGCTTCAGCACGTCGCGTGACAGCGCTTTGCCATCGCGGCTGGCGCCGCCCAGCAACAGATGCCCCGCCAACTGGCTGTCGGCCAGCAGCACTTCGGCCTCGAAGTCCAGCAGCGCCAGGGCGTTGCCGGGCTGGTCGGTGACCAGGGCATCGCGCAGGCGGGTGAGCGCGGTGGCGATTTGCGCCGCCGATCCGGGCTTCGGTTCGGCCGGGCTGCCGGCCACCGCCAGGCGGGTGCTCGTCAGGGCGTCGGTCAGGTCCAGGCGCCAGCTGCTGAATTCCGGCGTGCGCTCCAGGGCAATCATCTCGGCGCCCATCTTCTTCTGCTCGGCCGCAGGCAGTTGCACGTAGAAGTCGGCCACTTCTTCGGGCACGGCCCGGAACAGGCCGCCGCTGTCGATGTCCACCGCGTCCGATTCGAAGAGGCGCTTCAGGCTGGGCACCATCTGGCCCACGAAAGCCGCCTTCTGTTGCCCGCCCGCCAAGACCGCCTGCAGCGCCGTGCCGCTGCACTCGAAGAGCCGCGCGCCACCCACCACCGCCAGGCTGGACTTGGGCGTGACCAGGGCCCGCAAACTGAAGTGCTGCCAGCGCACCTCGCCGCAGTCCACCACGATCAACTGGGTGGCTTGCTTGCCGCCCAGGATTTCGAAGTCGCGCAGCGTCAGGGTTTCAAAGCGGCGGAACACCATCGCGTCCTGTTCCAGGTGCAGCCGGCTGGCGCGTCCGGCACCGTGGACCAGCAGGCGGGTGCGCTCGGGCGCTTCGATGACCAGGTCGTCGGCCAGCCGGTGGTCGCCGGGCAGCAGGCAGATGCAGATGTCGCGCTCGCCGCGTTCAAGCAGGTCGCGCAGCGCTTCGTCCAGGGTCTTGTAGTCGCCCTCGCCCTTCTCGCCCACCGTCTTGCAGCAGCCGCCACCGCCCGTGGGTTGGCGCCGGCACAGCAGGTCCAGCGCCGCCTGCACGGTGTTGACGCCCGCCAGGTCGCTGCAGGCGCCAGGCTGGTAGGCCACCTGGGCGGCCAACGCCAGCGTGGCGCTGAAGTGCACCGCCGGGCAGGCCTGCGCCGCCGGCACGCTCGGCTGCAGCAGCGTGGCGGTGGCCGTTTGACGTGGCGTGTTGCCGGCCAGCGACCAGGCCAAACCGGCGATGCCCGTGCTGGCGGTGACCACGTCCTGCGTCTTCGTGCCGTTGGGCAGCACGCCATGGCTGACCGTGTAGCGCACGGTGGCACCGGGCACCGGAAAGCGGCCGTTCACCACCGCCACTTCCAGCGGGCTGGGCAAGGCCACGGGTATGGCCGGTGCCAGGGTATTGGGCAGGGCCTGCTGGCCGTCACCGCCCACGTATTGCAGCTGAATCAGCTCGGTCAGCGCCGGGAACAGCAGGCGGCAGTCGCCGTCGGGCAGGCGTTGCCACACACCGGCCTGGCACTTCAGCACGGCCAAGCGGGCGTAGGCCCGGCGCACGCCTTGGGGCAACAGGAACAGCGGCTTGCCGGTGGTTTTGCCGTCGTCGGTGGGCCATTCGATGCGCGCGGTGGCGGTGCG
>JANPHI010000056.1:0-1791 GCA_031424355.1 Betaproteobacteria bacterium | reverse complement strand
GGTCAGGATGCCCATTTCCTTGGCCACGCGCGCGATGACCGGCGCCGCGCCCGTGCCCGTGCCGCCGCCCATGCCGGCGGTGATGAAGAGCATGTGCGCGCCACTGATGGCCTGCCTGATGCTCTCGACCGCCTCTTCGGCGCTGACGCGACCCATCTCGGGCTTGCTGCCCGCACCCAGGCCGGTCTTGCCCAGTTGCACCAGCGTGCCGGCAGAACTGCGATGCAAAGCCTGCGCGTCGGTGTTGGCGCAGATGAACTCCACGCCCTGCACCCCTTGGCCAATCATGTGCTCGACCGCGTTGCCGCCGCCGCCGCCCACGCCGATCACCTTGATCTGGGTGCCTTCGTCAAATTCGTCGATCATTTCGATGGGCATGTGAGCCTCCTACTTGGATGTGTTGCAGTTGCCAGTTGATGAAGATTTGGGGCTTGTTGAATTAGAACTTCTATTCATTTGAATTGCCCCGTCCGAAACCCGAAATTTGCTAATTAAAAGTTACCGAGAAACCAGTCTTTCGCGCGGCCGACGATGTTCTTCACCGACCCCGCCTGCGCCGCCGCCTTGTGGCCACGGGCCCTTGCCCTTCTGGCCTCTTCCAACAGCCCCATCACGGTGGCGCTGCGCGGGTTGGCCACCATGTCGTAGAGCGCGCCGTTGTAAAGCGGCAGGCCCTTGCGCACCGGCTTCAGGAAGATGTCTTCGCCCAGTTCCACCATGCCCGGCATCACCGCGCTGCCGCCGGTGATGACAATGCCGCTGGACAGCAATTCCTCGTAGCCGCTTTCGCGGATGACCTGGTGCACCAGCGTGAAGATCTCTTCGACGCGCGGCTCGATCACGCCGGCCAGCGCCTGGCGCGACAGCATGCGCGGCACGCGGTCGCCCAGGCCGGGCACTTCCACCTGGTCGCCCGGGTCGGCCAGCATCTGCTTGGCCACGCCGTGCTCGACCTTGATCTCTTCGGCGTCCTTGGTCGGCGTGCGCAGCGCCATCGCGATGTCGCTGGTGATCAGGTCGCCGGCGATCGGAATCACGGCCGTGTGGCGCACGCTGCCGTCGGTGTAGATCTGCACGTCGGTCGTGCCAGCGCCGATGTCCACCACCGCCACGCCCAGGCTCATCTCGTCGGGCGACAGCACGGCCGCCGCGCTGGCGCTGGGGTTCAGCACCAGGCGCTCCACTTCCAACCCGCAGCGGCGCACGCACTTCAGGATGTTCTCGGCCGCGCTCTGCGCGCCGGTGACGATGTGCACTTTCACTTCCAGCCGGCTGCCGCTCATGCCGATGGGCTCTTTGACCTCGTGCCCGTCGATGATGAATTCTTGAGGTTCAACCAGCAGCAGACGCTGGTCATTCGGGATGTTGATGGCCTTGGCCGTTTCGACCACGCGGCCCACGTCCACCGGCGTGACCTCGCGGTTGTCGCGCACGATGACCATGCCGGTGCTGTTCTGCCCGCGGATGTGGCTGCCGGTGATGCCGGTGTAGACGCTCGTGATCTTGCAGGCGGCCATCATCTCGGCCTCTTTCAGCGCCTGCTGGATGCTGGCCACCGTAGCGTCGATGTTGACGACGACGCCGCGTTTCAGGCCGTGCGTGGGCGCCACGCCCAGGCCGGCCAGGCGCAGTTCGCCGTTTTCCAGCACTTCGGCCGCCACCACCATGACCTTGGCGGTGCCGATGTCCAGTCCGAACACCATGTCCTTGAATTCCTTGGCCATGCTCGTGTTCCTCGTCAGTTTGTCTTGGCCGCGGGCGAACCCGTGGCTGCTGTTTGGGTGCTTGCGC
>JANPHI010000055.1:0-17830 GCA_031424355.1 Betaproteobacteria bacterium | reverse complement strand
GATGCAAGACCGCGAAGAACGCCGCCGCCTGAAGGTGGGCATGGCCATCACGCCCGAAGAATTCGAGCTGCTGACCGATGCCCAACTGGCCCGCCTGGTGCCCAAGGCCTACCGGGAATTCTTCCCCGGCAAGGACGACTGCGGCGACGGCTTTTTCTACCTGCACGACGGCACCGCCTGGAGCTTCTACAAAGGCGATTTCCTCGACGGTTGACGGCGCCGCACCGCCACGCCGACGGCGGGCAAGGCCAGCGCCATCAGCAGCCAGGTTGAAGCTTCGGGCACGGCTGCTGCCGGGTTCAGCGTGAAGCCGCCGCCCAGTGCGTTGCCGGCGATCGACGTGGCGTCGAACAGGCGCAGGCCGACCGCGCTTTGCCCGTCAGCGAAGGTGCCGCTGGTGAAGGTGTAGAAGTTGCCGACGTAGTTGTTGAACTCGAACACGCTGCCGGCGGTGGGGCCGCTGAGGGCCAGGTCGGCGCCGAAGAAGTTGATGGTGTTGCTGCCCATCGCGAAGAACGAGGCGTCGGCCCCCGCGAAGCGCGTGTAGCTGCCACCGGTGACGTTGACCGCCGCGTTGCCGTAGGCGAAGACGCCGCCGTTCACCGCCAGGCTGCCGCCCAGCGTGGCTTGCAGCGCGGTCTGGTTGGACGCGGCGTCGTTGCGCATGCCGCCGTTCACGGTGCCGCCGCGCAGGTTGGCCATCAGGTTGGCGCCTTCCATGCGCACGCCCCAGGCACCGCCCCCGCCCGAACCGCCGTTGACCGTGCCACCGGTCATCGTGAAGGCGCTGTCTTGCGCGATGTAGACGGCCGCGCCCTGCAGCGACTGCACCAGGCCGCCGCTGACGGTGATGACGCTGCCGCCGCCGCCAGCGATGCCCGACTGCCCGCCCGTGGCCCGCAGCGTGCCGCCGTTGACGTCCAGCGTGCCGTTGACGATGTAGGCCACGCCGGCCACGCCGTTTTCGATGAGGCCGCCGTTGACGCTGAGGCGCGCGCCGGCCGCACCGGCGGCGCTGCCCGACGCCGAGATGGCGCGGATCGAGCCACCGTTGACGATGACCGTCGAGGTGTCGGACGCGTCGATACCGCCACCGAAGCCGGTGCCCGAGTTCTGGTTGAAGGTGCCGCCCTGGATGCGCACCACGCTGTTGCTGTAGGCCGAGATGCCGCCGCCGGTCTGGTCGTTGTAGGTGAACACCGCCGGGGCCACGGCGTCGACCTGCACATTCGGCACGCGGGTGACGATGCCGTTGGCAATCTGCGACGCACCCACCACCACGGTCTGGCCGATGTAGTTGCCGTTCAGCGGGTTGCCGCCCGCGATGGTGCGGTTGGTGGTGACGTACTCGACGGCGGCGGCCGGCAGCGCCAGGGCACCCAGCAGCGCGGCGGTGGCCAGGGCGGGCAGGCAGGCGGGGGTGCGGGTCGGCAAGGGGGTGGTCATGGCGGGTCTCTCTGCTCGGGGCCGGATGGCGTCAGCCTGCCGTGAAAACCACGGTGCTTCATGGTGAACGCAAACCCGGCCGCGCAAAGGGATCATGTCGGCCGGCGCCCCCCCCGGATCCGGTGGCTCGCCCACCGGCCGGCCGGGCCAGGTGGGCCAGGCCGCGCGGGTTCAGGCAGGCAGTTCCAGCGTCACCGTCGTGCCGGCCCCCACCGTGCTGGCCACCGCCACCGTGCCGCCGTGCAACTCCGCAATGCGCTTGACGATGGCCAGGCCCAGGCCTTTGCCCTCTTCACTGCTGGCCGGGGCCACGCTGCTGCGGCTTTGGTACAGGCGGTCGAAGAGGTGCGGCAGGTCGGCCGGGGCGATGCCGGCGCCCGTGTCGGCCACGCTGACCTGCACCGCTGCGGCCCCGTGCTGCGCACCCAGCGTGATGCGGCCGCCGACGGGCGTGAACTTCAGCGCGTTGTCGAGCAGGTTGGCCACCGCGCGCTCGAAGAGTTCGGCGTCCACCGCCGCCACCGGCGGCGTACCGTCGGGCACCACCACCTGCAGGGCCACGCCCTGGCGCGCAGCGCGGTCGGCGTAGCGCAACGCGATGTCGTCCAGCACCTCGGCCAGGTCCAGCCGCATCGGGTGCAGCTGGAATTGCGGCTCGTCCAGCAAGGCCAGGTCGCCCAGCGAACGCACCATGCCGGCGGCGTTGCGCGTGTTGCGCAGCGCCACTTCAATGAGGCGGCGGTCGCTGTCGTTCACCGTCATCGCCGTGGTGGCCGTGCCGGCCTGCCAACGCTGCTCCAGCGTTTCCAGGCAGGCCACGGTGGCGGTCAGCGGCGAGCGCAGGTCGTGCGACAGGTTGCTGACGCTTTCGCGGCGGAACTGGTCCAGCCGCTTCAGTTCGTCCCACTGCAGGCGCAGGGTGCCCAGCAGAGCCGCAAAGCCGCTGCGCAGGCGGCTGAATTCATCGTGCGCGCGCTGGGTGGCCTGCCGCTGCGGCACGGCCTGCGCGGCCGCCGCGCGACCGAGAGCGCCTTCGGCCGCATCGCCGGCCGGCCCGCCGCTGAAGCCGGCCCGCGCCACAGCGGCCACCTCGTCGCTCAGCACGCGCAGCGGGCGCGTCACGTTGACGATGATCCAGGCCCCCAGCAAGGCCGTCAGCAGGCACACCACGCCCACCGCCAGCAAGGCCGGGCCGGCGGCGGTGCTGCGCAACAAAGCCAGGCGCTGCGCTGGCAGGCCGGGCTTGCGGCAGACCAGGTAGAGATAGCCCGCCACGCCGCTGGGTGCGCGGATCTGCGCGCGCTGCAGCGGCCGCGCGGCCACCACCGCGTCGCTGTCCATGTATTCGGGGTCGTCGCCCATCACATAGGCGCCGCGCCGGCCGTCACCACTGGCCGCCGCGGCAGCGGCCAGCCGCACCGGCGGCAGGCTCACCCGGAAGCCCGTCGGCAAGGGCATGCCGGTGCTGGCCAGCACCGTGCCCTGGGCGTCCAGCAGGTAGAGCTGGCTGTCGGGCTCGAAGACCAGCAGCGTGCGCAGCAGGCCGGCCAGTTCGACCGGGCTGCGCGCCTGCTGGTCCAGCAAGTCGTCGTGCAGGGCCACCACGCGCCCCAGGAAAGCGTCGCCGCGCTGCCAGAGGCTTTCGTGCTCGAAGCGCTGGAAGGCCACCGCCACGGCCACGATCACGCCGATGGCGGTGGCCAGACCGGTCAGCAGGATGGTCAGCGCGAGACGAAAACGAACCGTCACGGCGGCGCGTCGCGGAATTTGTAGCCCGCACCCCGCACCGTCAGGATGTAGCGCGGCTGCAGCGGGTCTTGTTCCACCTTGGCGCGCAGCCGGTTGATGTGGGTGGTGACGGTGTGCTCGTAGCCTTCGTGGGTGTAGCCCCACACCGCGTCCAGCAGCTGCGCGCGGCTGAAGACCTGGCCCGGATGGCTGGCGAAGTGCAGCAGCAGGTCGAATTCCAGCGCGGTGAAGTCCAGCACCCGGCCCTTGATGCGCGCTTCGCGCCGCGCGGCCACGATGTCCAGTTCACCGTTGCGCACCACGGCGCTGCTGGCCGGTGCGGTCTGCGCCGCCTGCAGCAAGGCCGCACGGCGCAGCAGCGCCTTCACGCGGGCCAGCAATTCGGCCATCGAGAAGGGCTTGGTCAGGTAGTCGTCGGCGCCCAGTTCCAGGCCCAGCACGCGGTCGAGCTCGGTGCTCTTGGCGGTGAGCATCAGGATGGGCGTGGCGCGGCCGCGCGCGCGCAGCGCCTTGGTCACGTCCAGGCCGTCCAGCTTGGGCATCATCAAATCCAGGATCAGCAGGTCGCTGGCGCCCTCGGTCTGGCTGTCCAGCGCGGCCTGGCCGTCGGCCACGGCGGTGACGGCGTAACCGGCGCCGACCAGGTTCAGCACGATGAGGTCGCGGATGTCGGTCTGGTCGTCGGCAACGAGGATGTGGCTGGGCATGCTGCAAGTGTCGCAGCGGCGGCCGCCTTCTTACACGGCGCGCGGAGCGCTTGTGCGGAGCGCTTGTGCAGAGCGATGTGATCGGGCTGTGATCTTCGGTGAGGTCGGCGCGAGGTGGACTTTGCACAGTCCATCCATCGCCACCGCAACGGAAACGCCGCCATGCAAACCGCCAGCCCCGCCGCCAGCCCCGCTGTCATCCCCGCCTTCCACCCCGCCGCCGCCTGCGGCACCGCCATCCCGCCGCAGGGGCTGGCCGTCGGCTGGGCCGAACTGACCACCCACCGCAGCGCCCTGGTGGCCTACGCGCGGCGCAAGCTGATGGACCCGGCACTGGCCGAAGACCTGGTGCACGACGTCTTCGAAGCGGTGGCCAGCGGCCGCGCGGTCTTCGGCGGGCGTTCGGCGCTGCGCAGCTGGCTGGTGGCCATCCTGAAGCACAAGATCGTGGACCTGGTGCGCCAGCGCAGCGGCCACGACAGCCTGGACGCGATGGCCGAGGACGACGACGGCGACGCCAGCGACAGCCGCGCCCTGGCCTGCCCGCAGCCGCGCCCCGACGAGGTGGCCGAACAACGCCAGCGCCTGGCGCTGACGATGGCCCGCATCCAGGCCCTGCCGCCCACGCTGCGCGACGCCGTGCAACTGCGCCTGCTGCGCGACGAGAGCACCGCCGTCGTCTGCCGCACGCTGGCCATCAGCGAGCAGAACCTCTTCGTGCGCCTGCACCGCGCGCGGCGCGTTCTGGCTTCGTGAACGACGGGGTCGCGCGCCGTTCTGCCCTCACACCGGCGCGCGGATGACAGCAATGTCATGCCGGTGGCCGGCGCGCCGTGTGTAATCGTCGGGCGATGAAAGCCCTGCTGCACCTGCCCGCCCCGCCATGAAGGGGCTGCTGGTCGAAGACGAGCCGAAGATCGCCGACTTCGTCTGCAGCGGGCTGGCCGCGCGCGGCATGGCTGTCACCCACTGCGCCGACGGCAACGCCGGCTTCGCCGCCGCCCGGCACGGCGGCTACGACGCCATCGTGCTCGACCTGATGCTGCCCGGGCGTGACGGCCTGTCGGTGCTGCGCGGGCTGCGCGAGGCGGGCGTGTCCACCCCGGTGATCCTGCTGACCGCGCGCAACGAACTGGGCGACCGCATCGAAGGGCTGAACGGCGGTGCCGACGACTACATGGCCAAGCCCTTCTTCGTTGAAGAACTGCACGCCCGGCTGCAGGCACTGCGCCGCCGGCTCAGCGGCGAGCGGCAAAGCCGCCTGCAGGCCGGTGGCTACACGCTGGACCGCCTGACCCGCCACGTCGGCTGGCAAGGCCACAGCGTGGAGCTGACCGCCCGCGAACACGCGCTGCTGGCGCTGCTGCTGCGCGCGCCGGGCCAGGTCAACACGCGCAGCCAGATCCTGGAACACGTCTGGGGCTACGACTTCGACCCCAGCACCAACGTCGTCGATGTGTGCGTGAAGCGCCTGCGCGCCAAGCTGGCGGCGCTGGTGGACGCGCACGGCGGCACTGGCAGCGACAGCGGTGACACCGGTGACAGCGGCCCCGGCGGCATCCCGGCGCCGCTGGAATCGCCCATCGAATCGGTGCGCGGCGCCGGCTACCGCTTTCGCGCATGACGATGTCCTTCCGCACCCGCCTGTTCGGCATGGCCACGCTGATCGTGGCCGTGGTGCTGGCGGTGGTGCTGGCGCTGGGCTGGCAGAGCCTGCTGCGCACCGAAGTGGAAAGGCTGGAAAACCGCCTGTGCATGGAAGCCCGCCGCGTGGCCACGCAGCCCTTTCTGGGGCTGGACCGCAGCCGGCTGGAAGCCGATTTGCGCCTGCGCCTGCGCCTGGGCGACCGCGACGCCCTGGTGCTGCGGCTGGAGCCGGGGGCGGGCCTGCCACCGGTGCAGTCGGACGAAGCCCAACGCCTGGACACCACGACCCTGACCTGGCAGCCCGTGCAGCGCTTCGGCCCCCCACCGGCGCGGCCGGCGGGGCCGGAAGGCCCACCCGAGCACGACCGGGGGCCGCCGGCGATGGCCGATCCAGGTTCGCCGGATGGGCCGGGTGCGCGCGCGACGGCGCCCTTCCCGCCGCCCCGCCGTGAACGCGGCGGCCCGCCACCGCCCCCGCGCGGCAGCTGCGAACTGGCCACCACCGTGCTGCAGGGCGTGGAAGGCGGGGTCGGCGGCGAAGGCCGCGCCGCGCGCTTCACCACGCCGCACACACGGGCCGTGCTGGCGCAAAGCCTGGCCCCGATGAAAGCCGAGATGCAGACCGACCTGCAGCGCGCGCTGCAGGTGTTGGTGCCGCTGGCGCTGGCCCTCACCGCCCTGGGCGCCTGGCTGCTGGCCAGCCTGACGATGCGCCCGGTGAACCGCCTGCGCACCGCCATGCAGGGCGTCACGCGGCTGGCTTTGAGCCAGCGGCTGGCCAGCGCCGGCGAAGACCGCGAATTCCAGGACCTGATCGCCGCCTACAACACCATGCTGCAAAGGCTGGACGCCAGCTTCCAGCAGGCTTCCCGTTTTTCGGCCGACGCGGCACACGAACTGAAGACGCCGCTGACCATCCTGCAAGGCCGGCTGGAACAGGCCCTGCACCGGTCGGCCGACCCCTTGCAGCAGGCCGGCCTGAGCGACATGCTGGACGAAGTCGGCCGGCTGGCCGCCATCACCCGCAAGCTGCTGCTGCTGTCGCAGGCTGACGCCGGGCAGCTGGCGCTGCACCGCGAAACGGTGGACCTGACCGACCTGCTGGGCTCCCTGGTGGCCGACGCGCAGATGCTGGCCGCCGACCAGCCCGTCAGCAGCACCGTGCAGCACGGCTTGCGCACGCAGGGCGACACGCTGCTGCTGCGCCAGTTGTTCAACAACCTGCTCAGCAACGCGCTGCGCCACGGCCGGCCCGGCGGCTGGATCGCCGTCAGCGGGCAACCGCAGGCCGGCGGCGTGGAAGTGGTGTTCGCCAACGCCACCGTGCCGCTGGGCGACGCGCAGCGGACCCGCTTCTTCAACCGTTTCCACCGGGGCGACAGCGCCCGCAACCGGGCCATCGACGGCCACGGCCTGGGCCTGAGCCTGTCGCGCGAGATCGCCCGCGCACACGGCGGCGACCTGACGCTGGAAGCCAGCGCCGCCGACGAGGTGCGGCTGCGCTTGTGGCTGCCCTGAGGCCGGCTCAGGGCTCGGGGGTGTCGGCGGGCCGGTGCATCTCGCGCTCCAGCCACGCCACGGGCAGCTGGTAGGCGCCACCGGCTGCCGCGGCCGCCTTCATGGCCATGAACACCGTGCTGCATTCGATGGCCGCGACCATGAACCGCTTGGCGTCCTGGCCCACCACGCCAAAGCAGTGGTCGCACAGGCGCAGCGCCAGGTACCAAGACGCCAGGTTGTCTGACGGGTAGTGCACACCGGCGAAGGTTCGGCGGTCGCCCATGTCAACGCCGTACTGCTGCAGCGCTGGAATGGCGCCGGCGACTTTTTCAAGCTCGGCGCGCTGGTCCAGGTAGCCGCCGCAGGCCGCGAACAAGCCCTGCAGGGCGTGCCCGCTGGGCAGCGCCGGTGTCATCGAAGACTTGGCCTCCTCGAAGCCGAAGTCGGTGCGCCCGAGGATGAAGCTGGCCTGGTAGGGCCTGGGGCGCTGGTGCGCCACCTTCAGCCGCAAAGGCGGTGCGCCCAGCACGCTGCGCAGCGCCTTGGTCATCGACGCCTTCAGTGCGGCCAGGGGCTCGGCCTCCATCGTGGCCAGGTACGGGTCCAGGCTGGCGAACATCTTGTCGGCGGGCATCTGGTCGTCGAAGACGAAGAGCTTCTTGTGGGTGATCGCTGACAGCGCATCGGCGCCCACCGCAGCGACCAGCTTGCCCTTCAGCGATCCGGCGTAGAGGTCGAGGTCGGCCAGGGTCAGATCGAGCACACCGGCGGCAGCGGCACCGACCCAGCCGCCGGCTTCCCAACGGGGCCACAACACCTGGGCGTACTCGGCGCTGACCGCGTCGAGAAAGGCAGCGAACTGCTGCGCGGTGGCTTGCTCGCCGCTCTTCAGCAGGAAGGGGGTGCCGACGCGCTGGCGCTGCACCGCCCAGGCCAGATCCGCGCTCAGCGGGCCATAGGGCGGGAAGGTGGGCGCGGCGCTGGCGATCTCTTTGCGGGCCATGGGTGCTCTCCAGGTGGGTGGATGGATGGACGGAAAGCCGGCCGCTCAGGCTGGCACGCCGGCGGCCTGCAGCGCCTGCAGGCGCTCGGACAGAAACGGGGGCTGCCCGCCACCGGCATAGCGGCGCTGGAAGGCACTGACACTGAAGGCGGGGTCCACGCGCAGCAAGGCCTGCGCGGCGTCGCGGGCGGCTGGCAGGTCGCCCGCCATCGCCAGCGCGATGACGAGGATGCGGCGCGGCGTGGCGTGCATCGCGTTCAAGCGGATGGAAGCCCGCGCGGCCTGCGCGGCCTCGTCCCATTTCCGCGCGGTGAGCTTGCCCTCGGCGAGAAACGCATTGAAGACGAAGCGCGCCGGGTCCATGGGCGACAGCTCGATGGCGCGCTGCGGCATCCATTCGGATTCATGCGCATGCCCCAGGTAGCTGTGGATGCCCCCCAGGTTGAGCCAGGCATGCGACTCCTGCGGGTCGGCCGCCACGGCGGCTTCGCCCAGGCGCAGCGCGCGCGGCAGGTCGCCTTCAATCTGGGCCACCACGATGGCCTCCATCGACAGCGCCAGGGCGTGTTCCGATTCGAGGGCCAGCGCGCGCTGGGCGCAATGCTGCGACTCGCGGGCCGCAGCCCGCTTGTCGGCGGCCCAGCCCTGCACCGAACTGAGCAGGTGCCACTTGGCCAGCATGGCCCAGGGTGCTGCGCTGCGCGGGTGGCGCTGGCACAGGTGCTCCAGCAGCGTGCGCGCCTGTGCGAAGTCGGTGGGCGACAGGCGGTGCAGCATGAAGACCCCCGCGATGAACAGGGTGTAGCCCTCCAGGTTGGCGATCGGCAAGGACCGCGCCCGCTGCACCTCGGCGCGCACCACAGCGCGGCCGACCTGCTCGGCAATGGCTTGCAGCGCGTCGTCGCCGCCTTCGAAGATGGCCCCCAGTTCAGCGCTCAGCGAGTCCGCCCACAGCACGCGGCCGTCCCGGCAGGTGCACAGCTGGGCGTCCACGCGCACGCGGCCGTCGCGCAAGCGGTAGCTGCCCGTCAACACATAAGCCACCGACAGCGTGCTGCCGATCTGCGCCAGGTCGGGCCGGTGGCGAAACGGCAGCGTCGACAGCAGCGACACCACGCGCAGCCCGGCGCTGCGTGACAGCGCACCGACCACGGTCTCGGCAATGGCGTCACCCAGGGCCGACGGTGTTTCGTCTGCACCCAGCGGCGAGAAGGGCACCACCGCCAGCGAGGGTCGGTCGTCGAAGAAAGCGGCGGCCGGTATGCCCAGGCTGTGGCGCTGGCCGTCGGGCACGATGCGAAAGGCGCGCACCGTCGTCGCGTAATGCTTCAGGAAGCACTCGCCCAGATCGACCAGATGGCCGTGGTGGCCGTCTGCGAGGTGGTCGCGCACCGCAGCCGAAACCACCACCTCGTCAGGCCCCGCCAACGCGGCCAGCCGCGCGGCCAGGTTGACGCCGGCGCCGTAGATGTCGATGTCGTCCATCACCACATCGGCCTGGTGCACGGCCACCCGCAGGCGCAGCGCAGCGTCGTCCGGCACGCGCAGGTTGAAGGGCACCATGCACGCGGGCAGGGCCAGCGCCGCAGTGACGCCGCTGACCACATCGGGGAAGACCATCAACAGGCCGTCACCCAGGCTCTTGACCAGGCGGCCGCCATGCACAGGCAGGACCTGGCTGCGCACAGCCTGTACGAAACCGCGCCACCGTGCGATGAAACCAGCCTCGTCGGCCAGCATCAGGCGCACCGACTCGACCACGTCAACGATGACCACGACCGTGCGCTCGGCCGGCTGTATGCCGGGCCATTCATCCCCGCCGATAGCCGCCATGAACCGCCAGTGACTGCATGAAGATGTAACCATTCTGCTGGATGGCGACCCAACCGGCCAGCACCACGGCAGGCGGCAGCCCGCAGCGGATCAAGCGGGCGGCCCGGCCGGCCGCCCGGTCCAGCGCTGCCACCAGCGGACCAGCGCGACCGGCGCCCCGGAGCGCGATGGCAACAGCCGCGCGGCGGACTGCCCGGGACGCAGCAGCAGTTCCTGTTGCTCGGCTCCGCGCGTCACGTTCAGCACCAGCTGCTGCTCGTCCGCACGGCGGCCGAAAAGCGGCATGGCCCACCGCAGGGCCGACAGCTCCGCCGCGTCGCGCGGCAAGGCGTAGCGGCCCATCACCACCAGCTGCGTGGCCGCTGCCGTGGGCACGTCGTCGGGCGGCGACAGGCTCAACATCACCCCTTGCAGCGGCAACAGGCCGTGGGCATCGGCCAGGCGCACGCGGCTGACCACGGTGGCCTCGATGGCACTGCGGTGGGCCCGCAGTTCGGCGCCGCTGAGGCGGCCGTCGCCGTCGTCGTCCACCCCGTCGAAGGCCGACACCGGCAGCGACAACACCAGGAAAGCGCCGCTGCCCACGAAGTTCAAGGTGCCGCGCTGGGCCACCATCAGGTGGGCCCGCGCGGCACTGGCTGCGCACAGCAGCAAGAGCATCCAGGCGGCCGCCAGGATGGGCAGGACCGGCCCGGGGCGCTTCACAACCGGCCCTTCACGCAGCGCTGCAGGTAGGGGTAGTTGTCGGTGGCGAAGTAGTGGTAGATGCCCGTCGGAAATTCCGGCGTCACGCCCGTGCGGCCGTTGCATTCGTCCAGGTCGCCCAGGCCAGCGACGTATTCGTAGTCCTGCCTGAAGGTGCCCATCGCGTACAGGCTGGTGGCCGGGCGGTTGGCGTCGGGCACGGCCTTCAGGCGCCAGCTGGCCTTCATCACCCGGACCGCGGACGTGGCGTCGCCGGCGCTGCTGTAGCCGTAGCGGGCGTAGATGGGAAAGCCGTCACCGGCCCAGCCGACCTGCGTCATCGCCACGCCCTTGCCCAGGCGGGCGACATAGCCCTCGGGCATGCCGTGGTAGTGGTAGGCGCCGCCGGGCTGCACGTGGGCGTTGTTGCTGTCGGTGCCGAAGTTAAAGGACGACTGACCCAGGGCCTCGATGCTCCAGGCCCCGCTGTTGCCGATCAGGCTGCAACTGCCGCCGCCGTTGTCGCAGGAACCGGCGGTGCCAGGGTCGATCTTCACGCCGTTCAGCACGTAGCCGGCCGTGCCCGTGGGGCCGCCCACGGCCGTCGCGGTGCCGGTGTTGGCGGGTGTCAGCGTCAAGGTGGCGTTGACCGGTTGCGCGGTGATGGCGTTGGGGTTGTTGGCATTGGGAAAGCTGCCGACCGCGTGGTCGGGCAGGCCGTTGGCGCTGAGCAGGCGCGTGCTGCCGCTGCACGACCAGGTGGCGGTGCTGGTGGCATTCACCGACGCGCTGGGGTTGGGCACGCTGCTGTTCAGGCTGCACAGCACGCCCGCTGTCAGGCCGGTGGCGGCGCTGCCGGTGGCGCCGGTTCCACCGGTGGCGGTGGCCCCGCTGTCGCCACCGCCGCCACCACAGGCGGCCACAAGCAGCGCGGCACAGGCCGTGAGTGCGGCGCGGGCGGCGCAGGCTCCGGGCAGGCGGGCTGGGCAACGGTGGTTCATGGCGGCTGGCTCCTGTCGGCGGGTGGTGGTCGGGGCGCGTGCCCTGAAGGGCCCGCTGCAGGCCGAGAGCCTAGGCACACGCCGGCGGTCGAAGATGACATCTCGGTCATGCGCCCCCTTGGTTTCGATGACGAAGATGTCATCCGCCGCACCGACGCGAAACCTAGGATGTGCTGCACACCCTCCAAGAAAGCCTTGCCCATGCATCTGAAATCCAAGCTCGCGGTGACGGTCGCCGCCCTGGCCGCCGTGCTGGTGGCCGGCACCACCATCGCGCAGAACGGCCCCCCTTTCACCCCCCGCCACAAGCTGCGCCCGCCGATGCCGCACCCGCAGCCCGGCCAGCTGGGTGACGCATTGCCCGGCCTGACCGCCGCCCAACTGGCGCTGTTCAACGGCGGCCGCGAAGAGTTCGAAGCCGTCGAAACACCCGAAGGCGGCCTGGGCCCGATCTTCAACGGCACGTCCTGCGCGGGCTGCCATTCGGCGGGCGCCATCGGCGGCGCCAGCGCCAACACCGTGACGCGCTTCGGCCGCGTGGTGAACGGAAAATTCGACCCGCTGGACCACCTGGGCGGTTCGCTGCTTCAGGCCCTGGCCATCGCGCCCGAAGCGCTGGAACGGGTGCCGCCTGAAGCGAATGTGGTCACCAAGCGCCTGTCCACCCCGCTGTTCGGCGCTGGCCTGATCGAGGCCATACCCGACGCCGAAATCCTGCTCAGCGCGCTGCGCCCGCAGCCCGACGGCGTGCGCGGCCGCGCGGCCGTCATCACCGACGTGGCCAGTGGCAAGGCGCGCATCGGCCGCTTCGGCTGGAAGGCGCAGCAGGCCACGCTGCTGTCTTTCGCGGGCGACGCCTACCTCAATGAAATGGGCGTGACCAGCCGCCTCTTCCCCAAGGAAAACGCGCCCAACGGCAACCAGGCCCTGCTGGCCATCTGGGACCGGGTGCCCGACATCGAAGACACCGTGGGCCCCGACGGCACCAGCGACATCGACCACGCCGCCGACTTCATGCGCTTCCTCGCACCGCCACCGCCGCTGCGCCTGACGGCCGCAGCCCTGGCGGGTGCGCGCGTGTTCGAGCGCATCAACTGCAGCGCTTGCCACACGCCGGTGCTGCTGTCCGGCGCCAGCCCGGTGGCCGCGCTGGCGCACAAGCCGGTGCCGCTGTATTCCGATCTGCTGCTGCACGACATGGGCAAGCTGGGTGACGGCATCGAACAAGGCCCGGCGAAGATGACCGAGATGCGCACCGCGCCGCTGTGGGGCCTGCGGGCCCGCGCGCCGTATCTGCACGATGGGCGCGCCGCCACGGTGGACGCGGCCATCCGCGCCCACGAAGGCCAGGGCGCGCCAGCCCGCAACCGCTACACCACCCTGAGCGCGGGCGAACGCCAGCAGCTGCTGGAATTCCTGGGCTCGATCTGAACGCGGCCCGGCGGGGTCAGCGCGCCGGCCCCAGACCGATGGGCGCCGGCGCCGTCATCAGGATCTTCTGGAACAGCGGCTGGTATTCGGCGCTGGCCTCGTGGCCCGTCAAGGGGTCCCGGTGCGTGGCAAAGGCCGCGTACAGTTCGGCCCAGTCTTCGGGCGAGAAGGCGGCGCGCGCGGCGGGCAGGACTTCCGATTCCTCCAGCGCCATGTGTTCCAGGTAGAAGCGCGTGTAGTGCGCCACATGCTGCTCGAAGCGCTCGCGGCGCGGTTCGCCCAGCACCTCGTAGGCCAGCAGCGCGTGTTCCAGCGCGCGGATGCTGCGTTCGCCGGCCTCGTGGTCGCGCTCCAGCCGGTACAGCACCGCAGCCAGGTCGGGGCAGCGTTCGCGCACCTTGGGAAACAGCAAGTCGGTTTCCTTGCGGTGGTGCAGGCGTTCGGGGAATTCGTCCACGTACAGCAGCATCGCGCGCAGCACGCCGAAGTCGGGTGCGCGGTGCTCGCGGCGGGCCTGGGCCAGCAGCAGGCCGAGTGAACGCAGCATCGCGGCCAGGGCCTGATGCTCTTCGTTGATGACATCGAGTGTGGTGTGGCGCATGGCGGGCAGCATCGCACCCGGCGCGGGAACGCGGTTGACGCAGGTCAAGCCGCCGCCGACAGGCCGCCCTCCTAGAATCGCGGGCTCCCTCAGCTACCGCCCACCGCGGCGTCTTCGATGGCCACCACCGCACCCGACACCTCCCTGATGGCCAACGCCATCCGCGCCCTGGCCATGGACGCCGTGCAGCAAGCCAACTCGGGCCACCCGGGCGCGCCGATGGGCATGGCCGAGATCGCCGTGGCGCTGTGGGGCAGCCACCTGAAGCACAGCCCGGCCGACCCGCAATGGCTGGACCGCGACCGCTTCGTGCTGAGCAACGGCCACGGCAGCATGCTGCTCTACGCGCTGCTGCACCTGACCGGCTACGACCTGCCGATGAGCGAGCTGCGCAACTTCCGCAAGCTGCACAGCAAGACGCCCGGCCACCCCGAAGTGGACGTGACGCCGGGCGTGGAAACCACCACCGGGCCACTCGGCCAGGGCCTGGCGAATGCGGTGGGAATGGCGCTGGCCGAAAAGCTGATGGCGCACGAGTTCAACCGCCCCGGCCACGCCGTCGTCGACCACCGCACCTGGGTCTTCATGGGCGACGGCTGCCTGATGGAAGGCATCAGCCACGAGGCCTGCGCGCTGGCTGGCGCCTGGAAGCTGAACAAGCTGGTTGGTTTCTACGACGACAACGGCATCAGCATCGACGGCCAGGTGGCGCCCTGGTACATCGACGACGTCAACAAGCGCTTCGACGCCTACGGCTGGCACGTCATCGGCCCCATCGACGGCCACGATGTGAAGGCCGTCAACGCCGCCATCGCGAAAGCCAAGACCAGCGCCGACAAGCCCACGCTGATCGTCTGCAAGACCACCATCGGCAAGGGCAGCCCCAACCGCGCCGGCACCGCCAAGGCCCACGGTGAAGCACTGGGTGCCGACGAAATCGCGCTGACGCGTGCCGCACTGGGCTGGACGGCCGAGCCCTTCGTCATCCCCGAAGCCGCCTACAGCGCCTGGGACGCCCGCGCCACCGGCAGCCAGGTTGAAGCGCAGTGGGCCGCCACCTTCGCCAGCTACAAGGCCGCCTTCCCCGAACAGGCCGCTGAATTCGTGCGCCGCATGAAGGGCGAGCTGCCGGCCAACTTCGCGCAGACGGCGGTGGACGCGGTCATCGCCGCGCACACCAAAGCCGAGACCGTGGCCAGCCGCAAGGCCAGCCAGATCGCGCTGGAAGCCTTCACCCAAGCCCTGCCCGAAATGCTGGGCGGCAGCGCCGACCTGACGGGCAGCAACCTGACCAACACGTCTTCGACGCCAGCCCTGCGCTTCGAAGCCAACGGCACGCCGAACGGCGGCCGCCACATCAACTACGGTGTGCGCGAATTCGGCATGGCGGCCATCATGAACGGCATGGCGCTGCACGGCGGCTACATCCCCTACGGCGGCACCTTCCTGACCTTCAGCGACTACAGCCGCAACGCCATCCGCATGGCCGCGCTGATGAAGCGCCGCGTCATCCACGTCTTCACGCACGACAGCATCGGCCTGGGCGAAGACGGCCCCACCCACCAGAGCGTGGAACACGCGGCCAGCCTGCGCCTGATTCCGAACCTTGACGTCTGGCGCCCCGCCGACACCACCGAGACCACCGTGGCCTGGACGATGGCGCTGGGCAACCGTAGCCGCCCCAGCGCACTGCTGCTGAGCCGGCAGAACCTGCCGTACCTGCCGAAGGCGTCGCTGGACGAAATCAGCAAGGGCGCCTACGTGCTGGCCGAGCCCAGCGAGGTGGGGCTGAAGAAGAAGGCCCAGGCGGTGATCATCGCCACCGGCAGCGAGGTCAGCCTGGCGCTGCACGCCCAGGCCGAACTGGCCAAGCTGAAGATCGCGGTGCGCGTGGTCAGCATGCCCAGCACGACGGTCTTCGACCGCCAGCCGGTGAAATACAAGGCCGGCGTGCTGCCGGCCGGCGTGCCGCGCGTGGCCATCGAAGCCGGTGTGACCGACGGCTGGTGGAAGTACGGCTGCGCGGCCGTGGTCGGCATCGACAGCTACGGCGAAAGCGCGCCGGCGCCGGCGCTGTTCAAGCATTTCCACCTGACGGCGCAGAACCTGGTGGACACGGTGCGCAAGGTGGTCAAGGGTTGAACGCCAGCCGGGTGGCCTTGTGACCCGCGCCCTTGCAGCTGGTGCCGCTGGGGCCGTCCTGCTGCTCTGCGGGTGGGCGACCGGCGCCGCCGCCCAGCAGGTGGAACTGGCACCGTCGGCCGTGGCCGCTTGCCTGGCGGCCCCGCCGAACGAAGCCGGCAAACCCGAATACCCCTTCGTGGCCTACAAGGCCGGCACGCCGGGCCGTGTGCTGGTGGAACTGCACTTCACTGGCGCCGACCTGCGCCCCGAGGTGACCGTGCTGACCCGCGATGGCGACAGCAGCTTCGAAGACGCCGTGCGCGAACACGTGCGGCGGCTGCGCGTGCCCTGCCTGCCGGCCGGCCAACAGGCACGGCTGCGCCAGGAATACGTCTTCCAGGCCGATGGTCGCCCGGTGTTCTGGGGCCCGGCAATGGACACCGCCGACGCCGGCCGCGCCACGATGCTGCGCTGCATGAAGCACCTGTCGGGCAAGCCGAGCCCGGACTACCCGCGGGAGTTGCTGCGCCAGGGCCTGCAGGGTCGCGTGCTGGCCCTGATGCGCTTCGTCAACGACGACCAGGCGCCGCAAGTGAAGGTGCTGACGCCACGCAGCTCGCGCGCACTCGGCACCTTGATCGAAGAGTGGGCTCAGGGCTACCGCCTGCCTTGCCACACCGGCGTATCCATCAACACCACCGTCGTCTTCAAGTTCCGGATCGAGGGCGAGGCCTACGGCTTCAAGCCCCTGTCGCTGCTGGAATTCGCGGCGCGGGCCAAGAACCTGAAGACCGAGGGCCTGCAGTTCGACACCCGCAACATGGGCTGCCCCTTCGACGTGAAGGTGCACTACCACCAGCCCTTCCTGGCCAACTGGGTGGGCGTGCAAGGTGTGGCCGATGTGCGCCGCCAGCCGCTGGTGGATTGGCTGACGCGCGCCGAACTGGACCTGTCGCCGCGCCAGGCCGACGCGGTCTTCGCCGACATCGCCGACGTCCACGTGCCCTGCGCCGACTTCGCCATTCCACCCGAAACCGCGAAATAGGCGGCCTGCACCCGGTGGACAATTGACCCCCTCAGCGCCCGCGCCACAGCCTGGCCAGCCGCTGGTCCGGCACCCGGCGGCGCACAGCTTTCCCCCACTTCGCTTTTCACTGGAGACTTCCCTATGACCATCAAAGTTGGCATCAACGGCTTCGGCCGCATCGGGCGCATGGTGTTCCGCGCTGCCGTGCAGAACTTCCCCGAGATCGAGATCGTCGGCATCAACGACCTGCTGGAACCCGACTACCTGGCCTACATGCTGAAGTACGACAGCGTGCACGGCCGCTTCAAGGGCGACATCGCCGTCGACGGCAACACGCTGGTCGTCAACGGCAAGCGCATCCGCCTCAGCGCCGTGAAGGACCCGGCCGAGCTGAAGTGGGGCGACATCGGCGCCGACGTGGTGGTGGAAGCCACCGGCCTGTTCCTGACCAAGGACACCTGCCAGAAGCACATCGACGCAGGTGCCAAGAAGGTCATCCAGTCCGCGCCCAGCAAGGACGACACGCCGATGTTCGTCTTCGGCGTCAACGACAAGACCTACGCTGGCCAGACCATCATCAGCAATGCGTCGTGCACCACCAACTGCCTGGCCCCGGTGGCCAAGGTGCTGAACGACAGCTTTGGCATCAAGCGCGGCCTGATGACCACCGTGCACGCGGCCACGGCCACGCAGAAAACCGTGGACGGCCCCAGCAACAAGGACTGGCGCGGCGGCCGCGGCATCCTGGAAAACATCATCCCCAGCAGCACGGGTGCCGCCAAGGCCGTGGGCGTGGTGATCCCCGAACTGAACAAGAAGCTGACCGGCATGAGCTTCCGCGTGCCCACCAGCGACGTGAGCGTCATCGACCTGACGGCCGAACTGGTGAAGGAAGCCAGCTGGGACGACATCTGCAACGCCATGAAGGCGGCCGCGGCCGGCCCCATGAAGGGCGTGCTGGCCTATACCGAGGACAAGGTGGTGGCCACCGACTTCCGCGGCGAATCCTGCACCAGCGTCTTTGACGCCGACGCCGGCATCGCGCTGGACAAGACCTTCGTCAAGGTCATCGCCTGG